>NZ_AHHC01000084.1:0-320708 GCF_000242655.1 Pseudomonas sp. PAMC 25886 | reverse complement strand
TGATCTGCTTTTGATCTTGATCTTAGGCGCCCCGTTAAACCACGCTGGCCGAACGCAGGTAGTACGGAGCGGGTAAACCGGCAGGACGCCGGTTTAGCCGCGACGGGGCAGGGACGCCCCGTGCGGCGGCCCGCGGAGTAATGCCGGAGTGCGGGCACACCGAGCCCAAGCGAGGTGCCGAGTGGTGGGGCAAGAGCGTTTTGCTTACTTTTGCGCTGTTCAAAAGTGAGCCGCCGTAAGGGCGGAACCCATTTCAGCAACGCCCAAAAAACGGATATGTACTCACCCCCAAGGCCCCGTAACAAAACCGTCATTTCCCTCCGCTAGCCTCGCGGGCTTGAATGCCCGAGTCCCAAGCCCATGTTCAAAGGCCTGCTCTACGCCGCGCTGCTGTTCACCCTGACGGCCCACGCCGAAACCTGGCCGTCCAAAGACTGGACTCAAGGCGAGCAACTCAGCGGTCCCGCCGCCCAGGCCCTGGATGACTACGCTTTCCCGCCCCGCGACGACACCACTCGTAAAGGCATCCGCACCGACGCCTTGGTGGTCATTCGCGACGGCCAAATCATCTACGAACGCTACGCCGCGCCGACCACCGCGAGCACCCCGCACCTGACCTGGTCCATCAGCAAAAGCCTGATGGCCACTGTGCTCGGCGTGGCCTTCGGCGAAAACCGCTTCAAACTCACCGACCCCGCCGCGCGCTTTTACCCGCCGATGAAGCAACACCCCAGCGTAACCATGGCCGACCTGTTGCACTGGGCCTCGGGCCTCGACTGGCAGGAAGACTACGAATACGCCCCGCTGAAATCCTCGGTGGTGGCCATGCTCTACACCCGCGGCCGCCACGACATGGCCGAGTTCACCGCCGACACCGGCACCTTCAGCGCCCCCGGCCAGGCGTTCCGTTATTCCAGCGGCGACAGCAACCTGCTGTCCGCCACCCTAAAGGGCATGCTCGGCCACAAGGCCTACGTCGACTACCCGTGGACCGCCCTGTTCCAGCCTCTGGGCATCCGCAACGCCACTTGGGAAAGCGACGCCGACGAAACCTTCGTTGCCTCCTCATACGCCTATCTCACCGCCCGCGACCTGGCGCGCGTCGGCCTGTTGATGCAGCGCGACGGTCGCTGGGGCGATCAACAGGTGCTGCCCAAGGAGTGGGTCGCGTTCAACCGCCAGCCGTTCGATAAATACAAACCGGGCCAGGACGAAGCCGTTCCGGGCGGCCAATGGTGGCTCAACGGCGAGGTGCAAGGCGCCGTCAGACCCTGGCCGGATGCGCCCGCCGACACCTTCGCGGCCCTGGGTCACTGGGGCCAGGCGCTCTACGTGATGCCCGAGAAACAGCTGGTGATCGTGCGCTACGGCGATGATCGCGACGGCAGCTATCGCCACAATGAACTCCTCAAGCGCGTCCTCGCGGCGGTGCAACCATGATCCGCCGTCGTCCCTTCAGCAGCCTGTTGATTCTGCTGCTGCTCGCGTTGCTCGGCTGGGCCTGGCACGAGCGGGTCAACCTGCAAGCCTTCCCCGACATCATCGCGGCCTACACCGCCAAGGAGTACTGCTCGTGCCGGTACGTGGAGGGCAACCCCGCTGATTATTGCGTGGGGTATGTGAAGCAATACGTGCCCACCAGCGCCTTCGCCGATAACCCGGAAAAACACTCGGTGACCGCCAGCGGCCTGGGCCGCACCCACAGTGCCCAGTGGCTGAGCCAGCGCGAGGGCTGCCGCCTCTTGCCCTAATGCAGTCACACCGAACCTGTGGCGAGGGGGCTTGTCCCCCGTTGGGCTGCGTAGCGGCCCCAAAAAAACGGGAGCGCTACGCACTCCAACGGGGGACAAGCCCCCTCGCCACAAGGATCTCACCGGGCTGAGGTTCCACAGGGTGGAACCACCTTTGATTGTCCTCCTGCGCGCATCGCGGTTATCTGGCGGTGTGCAACGAAAAAGAACGGGAACACCCGCCTGCGAGGAGAATCACCATGAGCCCACACCAGCACATCCTGGATTGGCTGAGCGATGTCGCCAGCGACCTGCACGCCGTGCGTCAGGACATTCACGCCCACCCCGAACTGGGCTTTGAAGAAAACCGCACCTCCGCCCTCGTGGCGCACTCCCTGCGAAACTGGGGCTATGAAGTGCACACCGGCATCGGCCAGACCGGCGTGGTCGGTGTGCTGCGCAATGGCAGCAGTTCACGCAAGCTGGGCATCCGCGCCGACATGGACGCGTTGCCGATCATCGAAAACACTGGCGCCAGCTACAGCAGCCAACACGCCGGCTGTATGCACGCCTGCGGTCACGACGGCCACACCACCATGCTGCTGGGCGCCGCCCGTTACCTGGCCGCGACCCGTCAGTTCGACGGCACCCTGAACCTGATTTTCCAGCCTGCCGAAGAAGGCCAGGGCGGCGCCGAGGCCATGCTCGCCGACGGCCTGCTGGAGCGTTTTCCCTGCGACGCATTGTTCGGCATGCACAATATGCCGGGCCTGCCCGCCGGCCATCTGGGCCTGCGGGTCGGGCCGATGATGGCGTCCCAGGACCTGCTCACCGTGACCCTCGAAGGCGTCGGCGGCCATGGTTCCATGCCGCACCTGACGGTGGACCCGCTGGTGGCTGCCGCCAGTATGGTCATGGCGTTGCAGACCGTGGTGGCGCGCAATATCAATGCCCAGGAAGCCGCCGTAGTCACCGTCGGTGCCCTGCAAGCGGGCCAGGCGGCCAACGTGATTCCCCAGCAGGCGCTGTTGCGCCTGAGCCTGCGCGCCCTGGACGCAAGCGTGCGTGAACTGATGCTGGAGCGGGTCAAGGCGATCATCCTGACCCAGGCCGCGAGTTTCGGGTGCACCGCGCAGATCGAACATCGGCCGGCGTATCCGGTGCTGGTCAACCATCCCGAAGAAACCGAATTCGCCCGCCAGGTCGGTGTCGCCTTGCTCGGTGAAGTTGCCGTCGACGGCAACACCCACAAGCTGATGGGCAGCGAAGACTTCGCCTGGATGCTGCAACGCTGCCCCGGCAGTTACCTGTTTATCGGCAACGGCGTTTCGCGGCCGATGGTCCACAACCCCGCCTATGACTTCAACGACGACATCCTGTTGACCGGCGCCGCCTACTGGGGCGCGCTGGCCGAGAGCTGGCTCAAGCCCGCCTGACGACCTCTTTTTTCTGCCGCTGGACCCTTTCCCAACAGGTTGAATGGAGTGTTCCCATGCAGGCTACAAAACAAGGTGTATCGCGCACCCGCCAGGTGGTGGCGGCCGTGATCGGCAATGCGCTCGAATGGTATGACTTTATCGTCTACGGCTTTCTCGCCAGTATCATCGCCCGGCAGTTTTTCCCCTCTGAGGACGAATATGCCTCGCTGCTGATGGCCTTGGCGACCTTTGGCGTCGGCTTCTTCATGCGCCCGGTGGGCGGGATTCTGCTGGGCATGTATTCGGACCGCAAAGGTCGCAAGGCCGCGATGCAGTTGATCATCCGGCTGATGACCATTTCCATCGCGCTGATCGCGTTTGCTCCCAGCTACGCCGCCATCGGCATGGGCGCGCCGATGCTGATCGTGGTGGCGCGCATGCTCCAGGGCTTTGCCACCGGCGGCGAATATGCCAGCGCCACGGCGTTCCTGGTGGAAAGCGCGCCGGCCCATCGCAAGGGCCTGTACGGTTCCTGGCAGCTGGTGGGGCAGTGCCTGGCGGTGTTTGGCGGCGCGGCGATGGTGGCGTTGGTGACGCACTTCTTCGAACCGCAAACCCTTGAAGTGTGGGGCTGGCGCCTGCCGTTCATCTTCGGCTTGCTGATCGGCCCGGTGGGCTTGTGGATTCGTCGGCACATGGAGGATCCCGAAGAATTTATCGAGGCGCGCAAACAGGCCAAAGGTGCGGCGCCGAGCTTGATGGAGGTGATCCGCGATCACCGCCGCAGCATCCTGGTATCGATGGGCCTGGCCTGCGGGGCGACGGTGTCGTTCTACGTGGTGCTGGTGAACATGCCGACCTTCGCCCACAAGAATCTTGGCCTGCCGCTGGACCAGGTGCTGATGGTGCAGATGTTCGCCGTGGCGCTGATGACCGTGGTGATTCCGCTGTCCGGCCTGCTGTCGGATCGGCTGGGGCGGCGCCCGGTATTGATGGCGTTCACCCTGGCGTTTTTTGTGATGGTGTACCCGCTGTACGTGTGGGTCGCGGCGGCGCCGTCCATCGAGCGTTTGCTGGTGATGCAGGTGATGCTGTGCACCGCTATCGGCGGGTTTTTCGGCCCGGCGCCGACGGCCCTGGCCGAGCAGTTTCCCATCGAAGTACGCTCCACCGGGGTGTCGGTGGCCTACAACGTGGCGGTGATGGTGTTCGGCGGTTTTGCGCCGCTGATCGTCACCTGGCTCAGCAAGGTGCTGGGCACACCGGTGGCACCGGCGTTTTATGTGCTGTTCGCTTGCGTCCTGACGCTGCTGGGCACTTACTGCATGCATGAGGCGCCACGGGCGAAACGACCGGCGCCGTTTTCCAGCGAGGTGCAACCTTGAGTATTGTTGAACTGGATGCCATCGAACTGTCCCGGGCGATCCATGCGCGGCAGGTGTCCTGCCATGAAGTGATGCAGGCGTATCTGGCCCAGGTCGAACGCTTCAACCCGGCGGTGAATGCGCTGGTCTCGTTGCGCTCCGAGGAAGACGTGTTGGCCGAAGCGGTGCAGCGCGACCGGGAGCTGGACCAGGGCCAATCCCGTGGCTGGATGCACGGCATGCCCCAGGCGATCAAGGACCTGGCGGCCACCAAGGGGTTGCGCACCACCCTCGGTTCGCCGTTGTTTGCCGAGCACATGCCTCAATACGATGCGATCAGCGTGGCACGGGTTCGGGACAGCGGCGCGATCATCATCGGCAAGAGCAACGTGCCGGAGTTCGGCCTGGGTTCGCAGACCTATAACAGCGTGTTCGGCACGACTGGCAACGCCTATGACCCGAGCCTGGTGGCCGGTGGCAGCAGCGGCGGGGCGGCAGTCGCGTTGGCTCTGCGCATGCTGCCGGTGGCCGATGGCAGCGACATGATGGGCTCGCTGCGTAACCCGGCGGCGTTCAATAACGTGTTTGGCCTGCGTCCGTCACTGGGCCGTGTGCCTTATGGGCCGGCGCCGGAACTGTTTATCCAGCAACTGGGCACCGAAGGCCCGATGGGCCGCAGTGTGGCGGACGTGGCGCGGCTGCTGAGTGTGCAGGCCGGCTACGACGCTCGGGTGCCGCTGTCGCTCAAGGAGGATCCGGCGGTGTTCGGTGAGCCGTTGCAGCGCGATTTCAAGGGCGCACGGCTTGGCTGGTTGGGGGACTACAACGGTTATCTGCCGATGGAAGACGGCGTGATGAGCCTGTGTGAGTCGGCCCTCAAGGACTTTGCGGCGCTGGGCTGCGAGGTGGAAAACTGCCAGCCGGAATTCTCCTTGGAACGTCTGTGGCAGACCTGGCTGACGCACCGCCATTGGCTGATCCAGGGCTCCCTCGGCGCAGCCTACGCCGACCCGCAAAAACGCGCGCTGCTCAAGCCCGAAGCGCAATGGGAAGTGCAGGGCGGTTTGCAACTGAGCGCGGCCGATGTCTACCAGGCTTCGGTCAGCCGCAGTGACTGGTACCGCGCCCTCGGCAAACTGTTCGAACGTTACGATTTCCTGTTGCTGCCCACCGCCCAAGTGTTCCCTTTCGATGCACAACAACCCTGGCCGCGCGTTGTCGCAGGGCGCGAGATGGACACCTATCACCGCTGGATGGAAGTGGTGATCGGTCCCACACTGGCCGGCCTGCCGAGCATGAATGTGCCGGTGGGTTTCAACCCCCAGGGCTTGCCCATGGGCCTGCAAATCATCGGCCCGGCCCAGGCGGACAGGGCGGTGTTGCAGCTGGCGTACGCCCACGAACAACTGACCCGCTGGGTGCAGCGACGACCGCCCGCGTGCCTCGCCCCGACCGGCTGAGCCGCGACGGGCCTGTATCTTGCTGTGAAATCAGATCATCCATTGGCCTCAAGGAGATCGACACATGGGCAGCGACGCCGAGACGGGAACCGTACGCTCAGTGGGGCGGGCACTGGCGATCATCGAATTGCTCGGCGAGCACCAGGCGCTGGGGCTGGAAGAGTTGCATTACCTGACCCGCCTGCCCAAGGCCACCGTCTCGCGGATGCTGCTGACCTTGCAGGAGCAGGGCTGGATCTATCGCGGCCTGAGCGACCGGCGTTACCGCCTGCGGGCCCGACGCCTGTTTGGCGACACCCAGCAACGCTTCAAGCGCCAGTTGGTGGAAAGTGCTGCGCCCTGGTTGCTGGACCTCAGCGAGCGCACCGGCCTGGTGGTGGACCTGTCGAGCTTCGACGGTGAACGCCTGGAGGTGATGGAAAGCGCGATCCCCACGGTGCTGCGCAAGCTCTACCCGAACAACTGCCAGATCGTCGGCCAGCACGCCAGCCTGTTTCACTCGGCCATGGGCAAGGCGTGCCTGTCGCAGTTGTCGGCGGATGAAGTGCAGCGCCTGGCCGGTCGTGAGCGGGTGGCAGAAGACGACCAATACCGGGCGTGTGAACAGTCCCAGCACCAAGGGTTTGGCCAGCGCACCGAGGGCTACTGGGAATACCCGGTGCGCCTGCCGTTCCTGATTCGCGCCGTGGCCTTGCCGGTGCGGGCCAACGGACGATTGGTGGGCAGCATGGCGCTGCACTGGCCGATGGATCAGGCGCCGGTGGAGCGAGTGCTGAGCCTGCACCTGGCCAGCCTGGAGTCGACCATTCGCGATGTGCAGCAGGCGTTGGCCTGAAATACAGCTCATGTGGGAGCGGGCTTGCTCGCGAAGAACTCACAGGCACCGCGTTCATTCAGAATGCCCGCGTCATCGTTGGCAACCTTCGCGAGCAAGCTCGCTCCTACAGGAGGTCTTTGTTACTGTTCGTTCAGGTTTTTTGCCCCACGAGTCTTTATGCCCCTGTTCAAACCCATGGCCTTCCTGCTGCTGGCCGCTGCCACCGTGCCTGCCCACGCCGACTGGTACCTGGACAACGAGTCCTCGCGCCTGTCGTTCGTCACCACCAAAAACACCGACATTGCCGAAGTGCAGCGCTTTCTGGTGCTGCACGGCAAGGTCGACAGCAAGGGCGCGGCGCAGCTGGAAGTCGAACTGGAGTCGATCAACAGCGGCATCCCGCTGCGGGATGAACGCATGCGCAATGACCTGTTCGAGATCAAGTCCTTCCCCGACGCCGTGATCAACGCGCAGATCAACCTGCAACCCATCAACGACCTGGCCCCCGGCGCGCAATACGAGCTGCGCCTGCCGCTGTCGGTGACGTTGCACGGCAAGACCCAAACCTATAGCGCCGAGTTGTTGGCCACGCGCCTGGATGACCGGCGCTTTCAAGTGGTGACCCTGGAGCCGTTGGTGGTGCACGCCGAGGATTTCGATTTGCTGCCGGGCGTGGCCGCGTTGCGCAAGGCCGCCGGGCTGTCGCAGATCAGCCTGTCGGTACCGGTGGGTGCGGTACTGATTTTCACGGCGCGCTGACATGAGCGGCGCAGTGTTCCCGTGGCGCAGCGCCAACCGATTCGAGTTGATGATCGACGGTCCGAGTTTCTTTCCGCGCATGCTGGAAGGCATCGCCCAGGCCGAGCAACAGGTTGCGCTGGAGCTGTATCTGGTGGAAGCGGGGGCGTGTGCCGAGGCGATGGTTCAGGCTCTGGTCGCTGCCGCTGAGCGGGGCGTGCGGGTGCGTTGCCTGTTCGATGACTACGGCAGCCTGGCCTTTACCCTGGGCCTGCGTCGGCGGTTGGTCGAGGCCGGGGTGGACCTGCGTTTCTACAACCGCCTGAGCTGGCGCCGCTGGATGCGCAACCTCTATCGGGACCACCGCAAGCTGTTGCTGATCGACCAGACCATCGCCGTGGTCGGCGGCACGGGTGTGACGGATGAATTCTGGACGCCCGGGGAAGACACCGCCGACTGGCACGAAGTGATGGTGCAAATCCGCGGCCCGCTGGTGCTGGATTGGCAGGCGTTGTTTGATCGCCAATGGCTGGCCAATGATGATCGTCGGGCGTGGAAACCGGCCACGCATTTTGGCCTGCCGCGCTTGCCCAAGGTGCCGGCCACCGGGCCGGGGTTGGGGCGTGTGGCCTACGCCGATGCCCGCCAGCACCGCGATATTTTGCAATCGCTGATCCGCGCGCTGAACAGCGGCCACCGGCGTATCTGGCTGGCCACGCCGTATTTCCTGCCGACCTGGAGCGTTCGCCGGGCCCTGCGCCGGGCGGCGGGGCGCGGGGTGGATGTGCGCTTGCTGCTGACCGGGCCGCGCACCGATCACCCGTCGGTGCGGTATGCCGGGCACCGCTACTACCCGCGCCTGCTCAAGTCGGGGGTGCAGATTTTCGAGTATCAGCCGTGCTTCCTGCACCTGAAGATGGTGTTGGTGGACGATTGGGTGAGCATCGGCTCGTGCAACTTCGACCACTGGAATTTGCGCTTCAACCTGGAGGCAAATCTGGAAGCGTTGGATCCGGAGCTGACGCTGGCGGTGGCGGGGAGTTTTGAGCGGGACTTTGCCCAAAGCCAGGCGGTGAGCCTGGAGGCGTGGAAATCGCGGCCCTTGTGGCGGCGGGTGAAACAGCGGGTGTGGGGGTGGATTGACCGGTTGGTGGTTAACCTGCTGGATCGCCGCGGCTAACCAGACCACTCAGATCAAATGTGGGAGCTGGCTTGTGTGGGAGCTGGCTTGCCTGCGATGCAGACACCTCGGTACTTCAGATGCACCGAGGTGATGCAATCGCGGGCAAGCCCGGCTCCCACACAAACCAGCTCCCACACTGACCGCGTTTACAGCTTTAGATCAAAGCAGTTCGAAGCTCTGCTGCTTCACGTCCTGGGAATCCAACCCAATCTGCACATTGAACTCGCCCGGCTCAGCCGCGAATTTCAGCTGGGTGTTGTAGAACTTCAAGTCTTCCTCGGTGATGGTGAAGTGCACCGCGCGCTCTTCGCCCGCCTTGAGCATGATCTTCTGGAAGTTCTTCAATTCCTTCACCGGGCGGATCATCGAGCCGGCCACGTCCTGGATGTACAGCTGCACCACGGTCTCGCCATCGACCTTGCCGGTGTTTTTCACCACCACGGTGGCGTCGAGCTTGCCGGTCTTGTTCAGGGTGGTGGACGACAGCGCCATGTCCGACAGACTGAAGCTGGTATAGCTCAAGCCATAACCAAACGGAAACAACGGCCCGGTGGTGTCATCGAAGTACTGCGAGGTGTAGTTGCCCGGCTTGCCCGGGGTGAACGGCCGGCCAATGCTCAGGTGGTTGTAGTAGGTCGGAATCTGCCCCACCGAACGCGGGAAGGTGATGGGCAGCTTGCCCGACGGGTTGTAGTCGCCGAACAGCACGTCTGCGATTGCGTTGCCGCCTTCGGTACCGGCGAACCAGGTTTCCAGGATCGCGTCAGCCTGTTCGTTCTCGTCGACAATCGACAGCGGACGACCATTCATCAAGACCAGCACCAGCGGTTTGCCGGTGGCTTTCAGCGCCTTGATCAGGTCGCGCTGGCTTTGCGGGATGTTCAGGTCGGTACGGCTCGATGATTCGTGGGACATGCCACGGGACTCGCCCACGGCCGCCACGACCACGTCGGCGTCTTTGGCGGCTTTCACCGCTTCATCGATCATCGCCTGTGACGAGCGCGTGTCATCCACCACTTCCGGGGCATCGAAGTTCAGGAAGTTGAGGTAATCGACCACTTTCTTGTCGTTGGTGATGTTGGCGCCACGGGCGTAGATCACTTTGCCTTTTTCGCCGATCACGGCGTTCAGGCCGTCCAGCAGAGTCACCGATTGCGCGGGTTTGCCGGCAGCGGCCCAACTGCCCATCATGTCGATCGGCGCCTTGGCCAGCGGGCCGACCAGGGCGATGGTCGCGGTCTTTTTCAGTGGCAGGGTGTTGTTCTGGTTTTTCAGCAACACCAGGCTGCGGCGCGCTACGTCACGGGCATCGCTGCGGTGCAGGCGGCTTTCGGCGTAAGTGTCGGCCGGGTCATCCTCGGCCTTGCCGATGCGCAGGTACGGGTCGGCGAACAGGCCCATGTCGTACTTGGCGCCGAGCACTTCGCGCACGGCGTTGTCGATGTCGCTCTGTTCGATCTCGCCGGATTTCAGCAGGCCGGGCAGTTCCTTGCCGTAGAGCGAGTCGTTCATGCTCATGTCGATGCCGGCCTTGATCGCCAGCTTGGCAGCTTCACGCCCGTCCTTGGCCACGCCGTGCTTGATCAGCTCGAAGATCGCGCCATGGTCGCTGACGGCCAGGCCCTTGAAGCCCCAGTCCTTGCGCAGCAGGTCGTTCATCAGCCAGGTGTTGGCCGTGGCGGGCACGCCGTTGATCGAGTTCAGCGCAACCATCACGCCGCCGGCACCGGCCTTGATCGCGGCGTGGTAGGGCGGCAGGTAGTCCTGGTACATCTTGACCGGGCTCATGTCGACGACGTTGTAGTCGCGACCGCCTTCCACCGCGCCATACAGGGCGAAGTGCTTGACGCTGGCCATGATGCTGTCGGCCTTGGCGGGGCTGCTGCCCTGGAAGGCCTTGACCATCACCTCGGCAATGCGCGAGGTCAGGTAGGTGTCTTCGCCAAACCCTTCGGAGGTACGGCCCCAGCGCGGGTCGCGGGAGATGTCGACCATCGGTGCAAAGGTGATGTCGAGGCTGTCGGCGGCGGCTTCCTGGGCAGCGATGCGCCCGGAGCGGCCAATGGCGTCCATGTCCCAGCTGGAGGCCAGGGCCAGGCTGATCGGGAAAATCGTGCGGTGGCCGTGGATCACGTCATAGGCGAAGAACATCGGGATCTTCAGCCGGCTGCGCATGGCCGCGTCCTGCATCGGACGGTTTTCCGGGCGGGTGATCGAGTTGAAGGTACCGCCGATGCGACCGGCGGCGATTTCCTTGCGGATCAGCTCGCGGGGCATTTCGGGGCCGATGCTGATCAGGCGCAATTGGCCGATCTTTTCATCGAGGGTCATCTGCTTGAGCAGATCGCTGACGAAGGCGTCTTTGTCCTTGAGTACTGCGGGCTTTGTTTCGGCAAATACGGAGTGAGTGGCCAAACTGACAACAAGGCCCAGCAAACACAGCTTCTTCATGAAAATCCTTTCTCGCAGCCTCGGGACCGGAGAGCGTCTATTGTTGTTCGGGGGTTGTTCAGATAAATGCAGCACACTTCTGAACTCTTATTGGCGCTGGGCATCTTTTAGCTGATTGGCTCGATGCAATCCAGTGGGTGGTGGCGGATTATGCCCTAAGCCCGTAGCTAACGCGTCAGTCGGTATATTTCATAGGTTTGGCAGGAGAAACACCATGCAAGCAGCACAAGGTTACCGCTGGGGCTGGAAGGCCGTGGCATTGATACTGGTGAGCACCGTATTGAGCGGTTGCGGCATCAACAAGATCCCGACCCTGGACGAACAGGCCAAGGCCGCCTGGGCCCAGGTGCAGAACCAGTACCAGCGGCGCGCCGACCTGATCCCCAACCTGGTGGAAGTGGTGAAGGGCTACGCCGCCCATGAACAGGACACCCTGACCGCCGTGATCGAAGCGCGGGCCAAGGCCACCTCGATCCAGGTGGACGCCAGCACCCTCGACAACCCGGAAAAACTCAAGCAGTTCCAGCAAGCCCAGGACGGCTTGAGCGGTGCACTCAGCCGCTTGATGGTGGTGTCCGAGCGTTACCCGGACCTGAAGGCCAACCAGAACTTCCTGGCCCTGCAGTCCCAGCTTGAAGGCACCGAAAACCGCATCAGCGTGGCCCGCCGCGACTTTATCCAGGCGGTGCAGGCCTACAACACCGAGATTCGCACCTTCCCTGGCCGCCTGTGGCACAGCGTGATGTACAGCGACTTGCCGATCCGCGCCAACTTCGAGGCCACCAGTGCCGATGCCGATAAAGCGCCGCAAGTGAAATTCTGATGGGCAAGCGCGCTTGGCTGCTGGCGGCGGTACTGCTGGCCTTCAGCCTGACTGCCCAGGCCGCCCTGAATTTCCCGGCCCTGACCGGACGGGTGGTCGACAACGCCCAGATGATCGACCCGGCCGTGCGCGCGCAGCTGACCCAGCAATTGCAGGCGCTGGAGCAGACCAGCGGTGACCAGATCGTGGTGGTCACCGTGCCCGACCTGCAAGGCGTGCCCATTGAAGACTTCGGTTATCAACTGGGCCGCGCCTGGGGCATCGGCCAGAAGGGCAAGGACAACGGCGCACTGCTGATCGTCGCCCGGGATGAGCGCAAGATCCGTATCGAAGTGGGTTACGGCCTTGAGGGCGTACTCACGGACGCGCAGTCCTGGGTGATCATCAACCAGGTGATTGCCCCGGCGTTCAAGGCGGGCAACTACAGCAAGGGCATCAGCGACGGTGTGGCGGCGATGCTGCAGGTGGTGGGCGGCGATCCGCTGGCGGTGCCGGCGCATGTGTCCGAGGCCAACTTCGCCACGCAAAACCCCGGTATTTCCTTCGGCCTGTTTATCCTGCTGCTGGCGGTGTTGTGGCTGTGCAATCGCATGGGCCTGCCCGTTGGCGCTATCCTGCTGGCGATTCTCAGCAGCAGTGGCCGTGGCGGCGGGGGAGGCGGCGGTGGCGGTGGTGGTTTCAGGGGCGGCGGCGGTGGTTTTGGCGGCGGTGGCGCCTCGGGCGGCTGGTAATGACAATAACTAGAGAGCATCAACAACCATGGCCTTACTGAGTCAACACGAGCAACGCCAGGTCGCCGAGGCGATCGCCCGGGTCGAGCAACAGACCGACGCCGAACTGGTGACCGTGCTTGCGGCCCGCGCCGACGACTACGCCTACATCCCGCTGTTGTGGGCCAGCCTGCTGGCGCTGGTGGTGCCGGGGATCATTCACTATGTGTCGGGCTGGTTGAGCATGTACACCTTGCTGCTGGCGCAATGGGGCACGTTTGTCGTGCTGTGCCTGGTGTTCCGGTTGCCTAGGGTCACCACGCGGCTGATCCCGCGTTCTGTGCGGCATTGGCGTGCGTCCAACCTGGCGCGCCGGCAGTTCCTGGAGCAGCACCTGCACCACACGCTGGGCAGTACCGGGGTGCTGATCTTTGTCAGCGAGGCGGAGCGGTATGTGGAAATCCTGGTGGACAAGGGCATTTCCAGTCGCCTGGATGACAGCAGTTGGGATGTGATCGTCAAGGACTTCACCCGCCAGGTGAAGCAAGGCCAGACGTTGGCCGGGTTTATCAGCTGCATTGAAGCCTGTGGGGCGCTGCTCAAGGAGCACGTACCGGTGACCCACGCACGCAATGAGTTGCCGAACCGGTTGGTGGTGTTGGAGTAGTGTAAAATTCCCGGCATTCCCTGCCCGAGGCGTTTTTGTTCATGTCTGCCACCGCTAAACCTGCCAGCCCCGCGCCGGATCATCACGCGCAGTTCCTCGAACTGCTGAGTGCGAGCCTTGAGCAAAACGCCTTTATCAAGCTGGTGCTGGCCAAGTACGTCGGCACCGAGCCTGACCTGCAGAAGCTGATCATCAAGCAACTGACGGTCAAGGATCAGCCTTGCCTGTCCTTCGTTTACCGCTACAAGACCCGCGACATCACCAAGAACTTCTCCCTGGCTGACTGCGTGGCGGCGATTGCCGAGCTGTTGCCGGCGTCGTTCAAGAACGCGCACCTGCTCTCGGTGACCGACGAAGCCCAGTTGGAATACAGCAAGAAGAACAAAAGCTCGCTGTTCAAAAGCAAGCCGCAACAACTGCGGGAGGCGCCGTCTGCGGAGCACAACCGCGAGAAGAATCGCTTCCTGGACCTCACCCGGCCATTTCTTGCTGACCTTGGCGTGACCAACGCCAAGCATGAGCTGATCCCGGCGATGTCGCGCAAGTGGAAGCAGATCAACAAGTTCATCGAAGTGTTCAGCCATGCGCTGACCACGTCACCGTTGAAGCTGGACCAGCCGGTGCGGGTCGCGGACTTTGGCTCGGGCAAGGGCTACCTGACCTTCGCCATCCACGATTACCTGCGCAACACCCTCAATGCCGAGGGCGAAGTGACCGGCGTGGAATTGCGCGAAGACATGGTGACCCTGTGCAACAACGCCGCCGCCCGCCTGGAACACCCGGGGCTGGTGTTCAAGTGCGGGGATGTGCGCAGCGTCGCGCCCAGCGAACTGGACGTGATGATTGCCCTGCATGCCTGCGACATCGCCACCGACTACGCGATTCACACCGGCATCCGTTCCGGCGCGTCGATCATCATGTGCTCGCCGTGCTGCCATAAGCAGATTCGCCTGCAGATCCAGAGCCCGGCGTTGCTCAAGCCGATGCTGCAATACGGCCTGCACCTGGGCCAGCAGGCGGAAATGGTCACCGACAGTTTGCGGGCATTGTTCCTCGAAGCCTGTGGCTACGAGACCAAGGTGTTTGAGTTCATCTCGTTGGAGCACACCAACAAGAACAAGATGATCCTTGCCGTGAAACGCGCGGAGCCGGTGGACCCGGCGCAGTTGCTGGTGAAAATCCAGGAGCTGAAGGCGTTCTACACCATCACCGAGCACTGCCTGGAAACCCTGCTGCGGGCGGACGGTTACCTGGCCTGAGAACGACGCTGACCAAAATGTGGGAGCTGGCTTGCCTGCGATGCAGGCACCTCGGTGTATCAGGTAAAGCGAGGTGATGCTATCGCAGGCAAGCCAGCTCCTACATCAGACCGTGCTGGCCTTGGGAGCTGGGGCAGGTTTCACACTGGTCTTGCGCCCCAACATCACCGTCACAATCACCCCACAGGCAAACAGCCAGGTAATCGGCTCGATGTGCTCACCAAAAAACAGCGCCGAAAACGCGATGGTGAAAAAGATCTGCAGCAGCTGAATCTGGCTGACCCGGGCGATGCCCCCCATGGCCAGCCCGGCGTACCACGCAAAGAACCCCAGGAACTGCGAAAACAGCGAGACATAACCAAACGCCCACCAGGTGTGCATGGAAATCGGTCCTTGGTGTTGCAGCGCCAGGTAGGCCACCGGCCCGATCAACACTGGCGTCGACAGCACCAGCGCCCAGCAGATCACCTGCCAGCCGCCCATCTCCTTGGCCAACCGGCCGCCTTCGGCATAACCCAGCCCGCCCACGGCAATCGCGCCGAGCATCAACAGGTCGCCCGCCTGGATACTGCCGGCCCCGGTGATCAGCGCATAACTGAGCACCAGCGCGCTGCCCAGCGCCGCGCAGGCCCAGAAGGCTTTTGATGGCCGCTCATGGGACAGCCACGCCGCATACAGCGCCACGCACAGCGGCTGCAACCCGTTGACCAGCGCACCATGGGACGCCGGCAAGGTTTGCATGGCCCAGGCCGACAGCACCGGGAAACCCAGGATCACCCCGGCAATCACCAGCGTCAGCCCGCGCACCTGGCGCCAGGTGGGCCAGCGCTCACGGCGCCACAGCAACAACGCCGCCGCCGGCACCGCCGCAAACAACGCCCGGCCCAGGCCATTGAGCAGCGGGTGGATTTCCTGCACCACGATACGGGTGAAGGGCAGGGTGAGGCTGAAGATGATGACGCCCAGCAGGCCGAGGGCCATGCCGGTATTTTCGCGGGAGCTCATGGAAGGAACCAGGATCGAATGGGCCGGAAGTGGACGTTCATCTAGCCACAAAGCCCGAAAAACGCGGGCCTACAGCTGGGTGCGGATTTATCCGTACAGTTGTAGTAGCGGGCCATTACCCGGCCCGGCGGCACAGGTCTATCTTGGCTACTCTTGTCTGCCCAACCGTTCAACCGGAGGAATGCCCCATGGCTGCGAAAAAAATCCTGATGCTGGTCGGCGATTACGTCGAAGACTATGAAGTGATGGTGCCGTTCCAGGCGCTGTTGATGGTGGGGCATACCGTGCACGCCGTGTGCCCGGACAAGACCGCCGGCCAGACCGTGCGCACGGCGATCCACGACTTCGAAGGCGACCAGACCTACAGCGAAAAGCCCGGGCACCTGTTTGCCTTGAATGCCGACTTCGCCAAGGTCGACGCCGCCGACTACGACGCGCTGCTGGTGCCCGGTGGCCGTGCCCCCGAGTACCTGCGCCTGAACGAAAAAGTGCTGCAACTGGTGAAGGCATTCGACCAGGCTGGCAAGCCCATCGCTGCGGTGTGCCACGGCGCGCAACTGCTGGCGGCCGCCGGCATCCTGGAAGGCCGTGAGTGCAGTGCCTATCCTGCGTGCGGGCCTGAAGTGCGATTGGCGGGTGGTACGTTCATCGATATCCCGGTGACCGACAGCCACGTTCAAGGCAATCTGGTAACTGCCCCGGCGTGGCCGGCGCACCCAAGCTGGCTCGCGGGTTTCCTCGGCCTGCTGGGCACCAGAATTACCCTGTAAACCGGAGGTCATCGCCATGTGCGAGCTGTACGTCAAGGCCGACCCGATTCTGTACGAGTCCCGCTCGCGCTCCCTGCGCATCTGTGGCGTGGTGAGCACCGTGCGCCTGGAAAACCAGTTCTGGGACATCCTCAGCGAAATCGCCGAGGTGGATGGCATGACCACCAATCAGCTGATCGCCAAGTTGTATGAGGAAGTGATGGATTATCGCGGCGAAGTGGTGAATTTCGCTTCGTTTTTGCGGGTGAGTTGTACGCGGTATTTGAGTCGGCAGCGGGTTCATGCGCCAGAGCTCAGCCTGGTTAATACACGAGGTGGCGCGCAGAAGATCTAAATGTGGGAGCGGGCTTGCTGTGGTGAGGGGGCTTGTCCCCCGTCGGGTTCACCACAGATTGATGGGGCTGCTTCGCAGCCCAACGCGGGGCAAGCCCGCTCGCCACAGCAAGCCAGCTCCCACACTGATCGGGTTTCCAAGCCGAATGCTGGTGAAGGGTCAGAAGAACCGCGTCACGCTGATCTTCGCATCGCGGCCCTTGGTATAGGCGCGGTCGCCGCTCAGGGCCGGGCGGAAGTTGTTGTTGAACAGGTTGTCCACGGTGAAGTTCACCTCGGTGCCCTTCAGATAAGCCTGTTGCGGCTTCCAGCTGGCGAACAGGCCCTGGGTGTTGTAGCGCTTGTTGCCGTACTGATCGTAGAACAGGTCGCCGATGCTGGTGCCCGGGCCGCCGGAGTACTTGTCGCTCGGCAAACGGCTGGTGGCGCCGATGAACTGCCCTTGCCAGCCCACCTGTGCATCCAGGCTCGGGATCTTGGTGCCGAGCACGATCACCCATTTGGTCGGCGGAATATCCCGCGCCCAGACGTCCGGCCCCCATGGGTTGGTGTAGGCACCTTCGTGTTTGCCGGTGGTGTAGGCGAAGGACACCGAGCCGAACACGTAGGTGGAGTCATAGAAACTCTCGGCCTCGAAACCCTTGATGGTCATGCCGCCGATGTTGCGGTAGTTGGACATCGCTCCCGGTGGGCAGGCGCTGGAAATCGTCCCGCCGTTGACCGCCTGATTCTGGCAGCCCACACCCGTGTTCTTGAAGATCTCGTCCTCGACCTTGTTGTGGAACAACGTGGTACGCAGTTGCAGGTTGTCGCCGTGGGTGAACACGTCGGCGAAGCTCGTGACGTTGCCCAGGGTGATCGAGGTGATGCGCTCCGGGTCCAGGTCGAGGCTGGTGGCGGTGCGGCTGCCCAGGCCCTGCACTTCATACTGCTCGTCGATTACCGGGGCGCGCCAGGTGCGGCTCCAGTTGGCAAACATCGCCACGTTCGGGGTGATGGTCCAGTACGCCGCGAGGCGTGGCGACCAGCCGGTGTAGGTACGGTCGCTGTAGTCGTGGCCGATGGCCGGGTCCGGGCTGCTGTAGTACGGCGCGTCGTTGGCTTCGCCGCGGTTGCGCACATGGTCATAGCGCATCGACGGGGTAATGGTGACATCGCCCAGCGTCACCGCGTCCTGGATAAAGAAACTGTTGGTGTCGACCTTGCCATGGGGCATGAAGCCCGGCTGGAAGTGCCCGTAGTTGTATTTGGGGGTGTTGTAGGTGGCGCCGGGCATCCACATTTCGGTTTCCCGGGTGTGCTTGCGGATCTGCACCCCGGTGGTCACCGCGTGCTGCAACTGGCCGGTTGAAAACAGGCTGACGTTGCGTACGTCGAGGTTCTTGTCGTTGTAGGAGGTGTCCATCTTGCGCCCGCCGGTGGCCAGCTGGAAAAACGCCGTGGCGTCACGCTCGTCGGTCTGGTCGGTGTTGGACTCGGAATACTTGATGGTCAAGTCCACCAGCGGGTTATTCATCGGCTGGTATTCGTACTTGCTGCTCCAGGTGGTGTCGACGGTGTTGCGGTTGGCCAGGAAGCGCTTCAGCGCGGCTTCGTAGCCATAGCGGTCGATGTTGGCCTGGGTGGGCGGCGTCGGGTAGCTGGCGGCGGAGAAGGGCGTCCAGCGCTGGCTGTTGGAGCGTGAATACGACAGGCCCAGGCTGTGCTCGTCGGTGAAGTGGGCGTTCACCTTGAACAGTTTGCCGTCCACATTCTGCGCGCTGTTGGGCAGGCGCTTGGGGTTGATCGGGTACTGGTTGTTGTCGTTGGGCAGGGTGGCGGCCAGCTTCATGTCGCCGCCGTCGCGCTGGGTCAGGTAGGCGAGGGCGTCGAAGCGCCCGTCGTCGGTACGCCCGTAAACTGCGCTGCTGTAGACCTGCTCATGGTCGTTGCTGGAGTAGCCGTACTTGAGCATGGCGCCGCTGTTGCGCCCGTCCTTGAGCAGGTCCGGGGCATCCTTGGTGGTCATGTTGACGGTACCGCCAAAGCCGCCGTTGCCGCTGAAGGGCGAGTTGGGGCCTTTCTCCACTTCGATGCTCTTGATCAGTTCGGGCTCGATAAACACTGTGCCCTGCTGGTAGCGCTCAAACCCGCTTTTGGTGGCGCCATCGACGGTCAGCGGCACGTCTTCGGCGTCGCCGAAACCGCGGATGTTGATGGTCTGGCCGCCGGGCTTCAGCGAGCCGCCCTGGCTGATGCCGGGCAAGGTTTGCAGCAGGCTGGGGATGTTATTGGACTGGTAACGGTCGATGTCTGCCTGGCTCAGGGTGGAGCGGCCTACGGTGGTGGAGTCGACCTCGTTGCCGGTGCCGATCACACTCAGGGCTTCCAGCTGGATCGCGCTGCTGTTGGTGGTCTTGCCTTCTTCGGGCCGTACCACGTAGGTGCTGCCGACCTTGAGCAACACGAACTCGCCGTCCTTGAGCAGGGTGCGAATCGCCACTTCCGGTGTGAAGTCGCCGTTGATGGCCGGCGCCTGGACATTTTTCAGCAGCGTTTCATCGAACAGCAGCTGGATTTTCGCTTGCTGCGCCACCTGGCTCAGGGACGTGGCCAGGGACTGGGCCGGCAGTTGCAGCTTGAACGACTCGGCCTGGGCACTCAGGCTGAAGGCCAGGCAGGCGGCAATGGCGGTGGGTCGAATAAACAGGTGCTGAACGTGGCAAGGCGCGCGAAACATGAAATCCCCCGGAGTAGCCAAATGGCCAAAAAGGTGTGCGTATCAAACGCAGACCCGAGGAAGACGCGGCAGGAAAAATAATCCTCACATGCGAATGAAAAATATTCTCAAACAAGAATTTCGCGAGGTTATTTGCGCGGTTCGATCCTGATATTGCCGTCTGCCAACGCCACGGTTTTCACCGGCAACAGGGCCGGCAGCGCGTTGAGCAGGGCGTCTGGATCATTCACATCCAGGTTGCCCGATACCTTCAACTGCGCCACCGCGCTGTCCACCAGCAACGGCGCCTGGGGCCGGTACAGGCTCAACTCGTCCATCAAACTGGCCAGCTCGCGATTACGAAACGACACATGCCCGCCGCGCCAATCGGCAACCTCGCCGGCGGTGAGGGTTTGTTGCTGCACGGTGCCCTTGGCATAACTGAACGTGGCGCGCTGCTGGGCGCCGAGCAACAGGGCGGGCACCTTGGCATCGGCGTCGAACGCCACTTGGCCGTGGGCCACACTGACCACCAGC
Organism: Pseudomonas sp. PAMC 25886; assembly: GCF_000242655.1. Classification (NCBI taxonomy): domain Bacteria; kingdom Pseudomonadati; phylum Pseudomonadota; class Gammaproteobacteria; order Pseudomonadales; family Pseudomonadaceae; genus Pseudomonas; species Pseudomonas sp. PAMC 25886. The sequence continues at coordinate 300,745 of NZ_AHHC01000084.1, read as the reverse complement.
TGCTGCTTGCTGCGCCGCACGTCGAAGCCGGTGCCTACCACCCGCACATTGGCTTCGCCGGCCTGCACGAACAGCGGCCGTTCCTTGTCGGCGGCCACCTCGATATACAACTGGCCCTGATCCAGGTGCACGATGCGCTGGTGACTGTTGAAGTCGACCCGCAAGCGCGTGTTGGCGTTGACGTACAGCGTGCTGCCGTCGGGCAGATGCAGGGTGCGCATGCCTTTGGCATGGGCCGCGACCTGGGTGTGGAACAGCTCCCGCGGGGCGCCGATGTTGCTTGCCAGCACGGCACACACCAACGCGGCAGCCACCGCCAGGGCGGGGCGCCACACGGGTGTCTTGCGCACGGGCAGCGGTGTCGGTTTGTTCAGTTGCTGCAACTGGGCAAGGTCGGCCCACAGCTGTTCGAACTCGGCATAGGCGCGGGCATGGGCCGGCTCGGACTGCCAGGCGGCAAACGCCTTGCGGTCGGCGCGCGCCGTGTCATTGCGGTTGCGCGCAAACCAGCTGGCGGCCTGGGCATCGATCGAGTCGCTGGCCTCGATGTCACAGGTGTCGATGTCGCTCAGGCGGTTCATTCTGGCTGCTCCTTGCCGTGTTCTTGTTGAAGTCGCTGCTTGCAATGCAGCAGGGCAAAGGCGATGTGCTTTTCCACCATGCTGACCGAAACTCCCATGCGCTCGGCGATCTGGGCCTGGCTCAGGCCTTCGAAGCGGTGCAGCATAAGGGCTTCTCGCCTTCTGGGCGAGAGTTCAGCGAGGACTTCTTTCAACTGTTCCAGGCGTTGCAGGCGTTGCGCGGCGGCCATGGGATCGTCTCGCGGGTCGCTGACAGACTCGGCATCCAGTTCGGCCTGTTGCTGGTGGACGGTGTGCCGCACCTTCTGTTTGCGCCAGTGATCGCGCAGCAGGTTGCGCGCCATCTGGAACAGAAACGCCCGTGGCTGCTCGACCTGAGCCCGGTCGCGGTAGTCCAGCCATTGGGTGAAGACATCCTGGGTCATGTCTGCCGCGTCGCTGGCGTTGTCCGTGCGTTTGCGCAGGAAATGCAGGATATCTGCATAAAACCCGCGAAAGGCATCGGCCGACAGCGGGTCGGGCTTGGGACGAGACATGGATATCCTTCTTGACGAAGCACGACGTAGAAAAGTCGCGAATGATATCGAGAATTATTGTCATTTGTCTCTATCGAAATACACGCATCAGTGTGGGAGCAGGCTTGCCTGCGATGCAGGCACCTCGGTTTGTCAGAAATACCGAGGTGATGCCATCGCAGGCAAGCCAGCTCCTACAGGGGGTTCACCGCAATGTGGTCAGTAGCTCTTGAAGCTGAACCCGGCCAGCCTCACCCAGCGGGAACACTGGCAGGCGTGGGTCCCCGCACTCCAGCCCCGTGAGCCGCAAACCGGCCTTGATCGTCGCCGGCAAGCCGCCTTTGAGGATGAAGTCCAGCAACGGCAACTGGCGATAAAACAGCTCCCGCGCTTTCTTCAGGTCATTGGCCAAAACGGCTCCATACAGATCCAGATTGAGCTGCGCAATCAGGTTTGGCGCTGCCGTGCACCAGCCCTTCGCGCCCGCCGCAAACGCTTCCAGTGCCAGCGGATTGCAGCCGTTGTAGAACGGCAACTGGCCCTCGCTGCGCCGATACAGCTGGTGCATGCGCTGAATATCCCCGGTGCTTTCCTTGACCATGGTCACATTGTCGACGCTTTCGACGATGCGCATGATCAAGTCCACCGACAGGTCTGTACCGCTGGTGGCCGGGTTGTTGTAGAGCATGATCGGCACGCCGATGCTGTCACCGATGGCCGCATAGTGGGCGAGGATTTCCGCCTCGCTGAGCTTCCAGTACGAGGCCGGCAACACCATCACCACGTCTGCACCGTGGCTTTCGGCAAACCGCGCGCGGCGCACGGCCTTGGCGGTGGTCAGGTCGGAGACGCTGACGATGGTCGGCACGCGCTTGCCGACCTTCTGGAGGCTGTAGGCGGCGACGTCGTCCCACTCCGCATCGCTGAGGTAAGCGCCTTCGCCGGTGCTGCCCAACGGTGCGATGGCGTGCACGCCGCTGTCGATCAAGCGGTCGATGGAGCGCCCGAGGGCGTCCAGGTCAAGGTGCTGGCCGTCTGCACTGAACGGGGTGATGGTGTAGCCGATAATGCCGTGAATAGAAGGGCTGGACATGGAAAAGTCTCCGGTCGAAAAAGGGTTTCAGTTCAGGCAATCGGCGTGTTGACGCAGGTTCTGCCGAGCGTAGTAGTTGAACGCGGCGCCATGGCGCTTGGGCTTGGAAATCCAGTCATGGGCTTCGCGGCCCAGTTCCGGCAGGATCGGCTTGATCGTGCCGGCGGCCATCGCCAGCAGCTGCAATTTCGCCGCGCGCTCAATCAACTGCGCGATGACACAGGCTTCCTCGATGCTCGCCCCGGTGGACAATTGACCGTGGTGGGACAGCAGGATGGCGCGCTTGTCGCCCAGGGCGGCGGTGATGATTTCGCCTTCCTCGTTGCCCACTGGCACACCGGGCCAGGCTTCCAGGAAGGCGCAGTCTTCGTACAGCGGGCACAGGTCCATGTGGGACACCTGCAGCGGCACTTCCAGCATCGACAACGCAGCGATGTGAGTCGGGTGAGTGTGGATGATGCAGTTCACGTCCGGGCGACCGCGGTACACCCAGCTGTGAAAACGGTTGGCCGGGTTGGGCATGCCATGGCCTTCCAACACCTCCAGGTCTTCGTTGACCAGCAACAGGTTGCTGGCGGTGATTTCATCGAAACCCAGGCCCAGTTGCTGGGTGTAATAAGTGCCCGGTGTCGGGCCGCGTGCGGTGATCTGCCCGGCGAGGCCGGAGTCGTGACCGTTTTCGAACAGGATCCGGCAGGTGAGCGCCAGCTTTTGCCGGTCGGTCCACGTATTATCCGCCAGGGTGCTTTGCATCTGGGTCAGTGCTTGCTTGACCAGTTGGTCTTTCGGGAGTGCTAATGTCTTGGCCATATCAGTGTCCTTGTTCGTCGCAAATGACACGAAAGAGACTATATGACACAAAGTGTCATTGGCAAGCATTCATCATCGCCTCTTTAATGGATTAACCGCTGCACATGTCTATCCGTTTGAAAATACTGAGAAAAAAACTTGGAGTGACCCTGGAGTCGCTCGCGGAAAAATCCGGGATGACCAAGAGTTACCTGTCGAAAGTCGAGCGCGGGCTGAATACGCCGTCGATTGCGGCGGCGCTGAAACTGGCCAAGGCGTTGAACGTGAAGGTCGAAGAGCTGTTCAGCGAAGACAACGTCAGCCTGGACAGCTACAGCCTGGTGCGCAGCCATGAGCGGCAGGCCTTGTCGGGCACCGATGCGTCACCGGGGTATGCGGTGCTGGCCCATCAGGTCAGTGAGCGCAGCCTGCTGCCGTTCATCATTTATCCGCCGGCGGAGTTCACTGACAAGACCTTCAAGGAGCATTTGGGGGAAGAGTTTTTGTTTGTGCATGAAGGCCAGGTGGAGGTGGATTTCATGAGTGAGCGGGTGGTGTTGAACCGTGGGGATGCGCTGCATTTCAATGCGCAGAAACCTCACCGGATTCGGTCGGTGGGGGAGGTTCAGGCGCAGCTTTTGGTGGTGGTGCACAGCAGCGACGAGTGATGTTGGGTTTGGGTACATATCCGTTATTTGGGTGATGGCTTCGATGGGTTCCGCTCTTACAGCGGCTCACTTTTGAAAGGAGCCCAAAAGTAACCAAAAGGCTCTTGCCCCACCACTCGGCACCTCGCTCAGGCTCGGTGTGCCCTCACTCCGGCATTACTCCGCGGGCCGCCGCGACGGGGCGTCCCTGCCCCGTCGCGGCTAAACCGGCGTCCTGCCGGTTTACCCGCTCCGTACTACCTGCGTTCGGCCAGCGTGGTTTAACGGGGCGCCTAAGATCAAGATCAAAAGCAGATCAAGAACACAGCGGCCTACAGGCCGGCTTGAGTGGTGTGGAGCAAAAGCAAAATCAAAATCTAAAGCGGGCACGATCCCCTGTAGGAGCTGGCTTGCCTGCGATGGCATCACCTCGGTGCATCTGAAAAACCGAGGTGTCTGCATCGCAGGCAAGCCAGCTCCCACAGAAAAGCAGAGCTGCATCAGTTTCAGTTTCAGATTTGGCTTTCGCTTTGGATTTTGCTCTGGCTTCTACCACTCCAGCCGGCCTGTAGGCCGCTGTGCTCTTGCTTTTGATCTTGATCTGGCTCTGACTGCCCCAATAAGCCCGAGGCCGAACGCAGGGATTGAGGAGCGGGTAAACCGGCAGGACGCCGGTTTAGCCGCGACGGGCCAGGGACGGGCCGTCGCGGCGGCCCGCGGAGCAATGCCGGAGTGAGGGAACACCGAGCCTAGGCGAGGTGCCGACAGGCGGGGCAGAGCCCTTTGCTTACTTTGGGGCTTTTCCAAAGTGAGTCGCTGTAAGAGCGAAACCCTAAGTAGCCATCACCTAAATAACGGATATGTACACAAAACCCCACCACCCATCACCGCTCCACCGGCACCGAAAGCCCCGGTGTGCCAAGCGCATGACTACGCGCATCAAAAAACCGCAACGCCACATCCATCCCCTCAAACAGCTCCGCAAAACGCCGCTTCTGCTGCTGGATAAACCCCGCACTACGACCAAACACCGAAATCGCCAAAGTGCTGACGTTCGCCTGCCGAATCGCCTGCACAAGATGCACATCCTGCGCGCCGAGGTGATGCCCGAAAATGCAAAGCCCACCCTCATGGCTCAACAACTGCTCATAACAGAACGACAAATAGTCAGAACTGCGAATCGTCTTCAGCTTCTCCTCAACCTTCCCCTCGCTGACAAACAACGGCACATCATCCAGCGTCTTGATCGTATTGTTGATCGCAAAACTGCTAAGCAACGTGCTGTCAGTGGTCGGCAATTTACGCGCCGTACCATCAAGGTTACGCACCAAGTGCAAACCACCATGCAAATACAAAATGCGCGTTCTGTCGGTCACGGTATTGCGCAGGTCAAAGCTCGCATCGGCACTGCGAAACAGATCATCGATGCCCGGCGCCTGCAGGATCGCCCAGTAGTTGAGCAAGTCGTAATTGCTGGTAAACACCGTCGGGTAACTCGCCAATTCCTGATGAATCGTCGCCAGCGTCGAAGGCTTCACCAGGCGCCACGGGATGTGCACGCTGTGGATCGTGTTGATCAGCGCCTCCTTGATCGCGTAGTAACGATTACGCGGCGCCGCCGAACTGACGGCCAGGGCCTTGTTGACCCGGCTGGTGGTCTTCAGCGCCCCCAGCACCTGTTCGAAGCTGCGGGTCTGCATCGCGTCAAACACGCTGAGTTCAGACTGGCTCAGGGGTTTTTCTTCCACGGTGCGGGCGTTTTCGAACAGTGAGTCGTAGGCAAAGTCTTCCCACACTGCGCGGCTGGCGCCGTTGCCGATCAGGATCCCGCTGAAGGCGGTACTGCTGCGCAAGGCGTTCCAGTCTTCTAGGTGGGCATCAAAATCCTGGGAATCCTTCATTGCGGCGGGTCTACTCAAAATCGGCTGGGCGGTGACTTTATCACGAGCGGGCGTTGATCCTGGTCAAGATGCCGCAGGCAATCGAGGTCGATGCTGTAGGCATAACGACTTTAAAGGATTAGCCACCATGAGCAGCACCTTCTTCATTCCCGCCGTCAACATCATGGGCATCGACTGCCTCGACGAAGCCATGACCGCCATTCGCAACTACGGTTTCCGCAAGGCGCTGATCGTTACCGACGCCGGGATGGCCAAGGCAGGTGTTGCCAGCATGATCGCCGAAAAACTCGCGATGCAGGACATCGACTCGGTGATCTATGACGGCGCCAAGCCCAACCCGAATGTCGAGAACGTTGAAAAAGGCCTGGCCCTGCTGAAACAGAGCGCCTGTGATTTCGTGGTGTCCCTGGGTGGCGGTTCGCCCCATGACTGCGCCAAGGGCATTGCCCTGTGTGCGACCAACGGTGGGCACATTGGGGATTACGAAGGCGTCGACCAGTCGGCCAAGCCGCAACTGCCGCTGGTGGCGATCAACACCACCGCCGGCACCGCCAGCGAAATGACCCGCTTCTGCATCATCACCGACGAAACCCGTCACGTGAAAATGGCCATCGTCGACCGCAATGTCACGCCGCTGCTGTCGGTCAACGACCCGGCGCTGATGGTCGGCATGCCCAAGGGCCTGACCGCCGCCACTGGCATGGACGCGCTCACCCATGCGATCGAAGCCTACGTCTCCACGGCCGCCAACCCGATCACCGATGCGTGCGCGATCAAGGCCATCGAGCTGATCAGCGCCAACCTGCGCATTGCAGTGCGCGACGGTAAAGACATGGCTGCCCGGGAGAATATGGCCTACGCGCAGTTCCTCGCCGGCATGGCCTTCAACAATGCGTCCCTGGGGTTCGTGCACGCCATGGCTCACCAGTTGGGCGGCCTGTATGACTTGCCACACGGCGTGTGCAATGCGGTGCTGTTGCCCCACGTGCAAAGCTTCAACGCCAGCGTCAGCGCCGAACGCCTCAGCCATGTGGCCCGGGCGTTGGGTGCCGACATCAAGGGTACGTCGGCGGAAGAGGGCGCCCAGGCGGCCATCGCGGCGATTCGCAGCCTGTCCCAGGATGTGGAAATTCCTGCCGGGCTGCGGGAGTTGGGCGCCAAGTTGCAGGACATCCCGCTGCTGGCGAGCAACGCACTGAAGGATGCCTGCGGCCTGACCAATCCACGGCGGGCGGATCAACGTCAGATTGAGGAGATCTTTCGCAGCGCGTTTTGATCGGCTCTGATCAGGGCGACGCTCAGCAGTGCGCCGCCCGCCAGCACCCCGCACAACACCGCCAACGGCCAGGCCTGCTGACTCGCCAACAGGCTGGCCACACCACCGATCGCCGCGGCCATCAACTGATGCATAAAGCCGCTCAAGGCCATGGCGTAGGAGCCGCTCACCGGCGACTCATCATTGGCCAGCGACAGGCTGATGGGATAACTCATCGACTGCCCGAACACCGCCAGGCAGTAAGGCAACCACAATAGAATCGCCAGGCCATTGGCAAACAGGCTGCCCAGCAACATCGTTGCGCTGCCGCACATCACCAACGCCACGCCCCAACTCATCATCGACAGGCGCCCGGTGCGGGCGACCAGGCGATTGACCATCAACGCCCCCGCCAGATACGCCCCGCTGATCGGCCAGCCGAGCCAGCCATATTGCGCCGCGCTCCACTGGAAATGGCCCTGCAAGATCAAGGGTGCGCAGGTGTTGAAGGCGATGATCACCCCGTAACCCAAACCGCCCGCCAATGCAGGACGCAGAAACGCCGGATGGCGCAGGATCGTGCCGTAGATGCGCCAGGCCGAGACGTGCCCGGCGGCTTTTTCCAGTGTCGGAAACTCCACCCGTTGCAGCGCAATCATCAAGCCGGCAGCCGCCATCGCCAGCCCATAAAAGATCGCTTCCCAGCCAAATGCCACCTGCAACAGCGAGCCCACAAACTGCCCGATGCCCAACGCGATCACGAACGTCATGCCCAGCCACGACAGCCCCTTGGCCAACAGCGCACCGCTGAAACTGTCGCGAACCAGCACCCGCGCCATCACCGATACACCGCCCGCGCCGAGGCCTTGAACCAGCCGCAGGCCAAGAAACGATTCGAGGTTGTAGGCGGACGGTATCGCCGCACTGGCCAGGGCATACAGCGCCAACGCTGCCAGCAGCACCGGTTTTCTGCCAACCCGCTCACCGAGGCTGCCCCAGAGCAACATCGGCAACGCCATGCCGATCAAATACACCGCCAGGGCCAGTGCCACCTGGTCCTCGGCGGCAGGCAATGCGTGGGCAATCGCCGGTACGGCGGGTAGGTAACTGCTGATGCCAACCTGGGACAGAAAGGCCGCGCTGCAGGCGATGGCGAGGGTGGTGGTGCTTTTCAAGGGGCAAAAGATCCTGTTGAGCAGTAAGCTGCAAGCCGCAAGCTACAAGCTGCTAGTGTGTTTGTCTCTAACTAGCCGCCTGAAGCTAACCGCTTGTCGCTTAGGAACCAACCTTATGAGAGTTCTATTATTCGGCGCCACCGGCATGGTCGGCCAGGGCGTGTTGCGCGAGTGCCTGCTGGCCAGTGACGTGCAGGAAGTGGTGGCCGTCGGCCGTACCGCGCTGACCCAGGAACACGGCAAGTTGCACCAGGTGCTGCATGCCGACATGTTCGACTTCCAGCCCCTTGAGCATCTGCTGCAAGGTTTCGATGCCTGCTTCTTTTGCTTGGGCGTGTCTTCGGTGGGTATGGATGAGGCCAAGTACACTCACTTGAGCTACGACCTGACCCTGGTGGCCGCCAGCACCCTGGCCCGGCTCAATCCGCAGATGACCTTTATCTACGTGTCCGGCGCCGGTACCGACAGCAGCGAAACCGGTAAAACCATGTGGGCGCGGATCAAGGGCAAGACCGAGAACGCCTTGCTGCGCCTGCCGTTCAAGGCGGTGTACCTGTTCCGTCCCGGGGTGATTCAGCCGCTGCACGGTGTGCGTTCGAAAACCCCGCTCTACCAATCCCTCTACACCGTCACCGGCCCGCTGTTGTCGTTGCTGCGCCATGTGCGGCCGGCCTGGGTGGTGAGCACGGAAACCGTCGGCCGGGCGATGCTCACGGCTGTCCGTCACGGCGCACCTCTGCCGGTGGTGGAGCAGGCCGACATCAATCGCCTGGCCACCGAGCGCGCCTAGATGCTGCACAAAAGCCTGGTTCGCCGCCTGGACCTGATCACCCTGCAACTGTTTGTGGCGGTGCATGAAGAAGGCACGCTGACCCGCGCCGCCGCCCGTGAAGCCATCGCCGTCTCGGCGGCCAGCAAGCGCTTGATGGAGCTGGAACAGGTGCTGGGCGTGAGCCTGTTTGTGCGCCAGGCCAAGGGTATGCAGCTGACGGCTGCCGGCGAGACCTTGCTGCACCATGCGCGGCAGATGCTGTTCAACGTCGAGAAGATGGGCCTGGAGCTGGGCGAACACAGCCATGGCGTGCGTGGTTATGTGCGGATGCTGGCGAATCTCTCGGCGATCATTCAGTTCCTGCCTGAAGACTTGCGCGACTTTTCCGCGCTGCACCCACAGGTGAAAGCCGACCTGGAAGAGCGACCCAGCAATGGCGTGGTCCAGGGCGTGCTCGATGGTGTCGCGGACTTGGGCATCTGTTCCAGCGACACCGATACCAAAGGCCTGCCGGGCGTGACCTATCGGCGGGACAAACTGGTGGTGCTGATGCCGGCGGATCACCCGTTGGCGGCGCGCAAGGCAGTGGGTTTCGTCGAGACCCTGGACAGCGACTACGTGGGCCTGCATTCCGCCAGTTCGATCAACATGCGGACCCACGCAGCCGCGCGGGAGGCGGGCAAGGTGCTGCGCCTGCGGATCCACGTGCCGGGCTTTGACGCGATGTGCCGGATGGTCCAGGCCAACATGGGCATCGGCATCCTGCCGCAAAAAGCCTACGAGCTGTTTGGTCGGGCGTTGGGGTTGCATGCGGTGCCGCTGACCGATGCGTGGTCGGACCGCAGCCTGATTCTGGTGGTGCGTGATGAGGCGCAGTTGTCGCCGGTGAGTCGGTTGTTGTTCGATTATTTGCGTCGGGAGCAGGGCTGAGCGAAACGCTGCAGGCTTCATCGCGAGCAAGCCCGGCTCCCACAGTTGACCGAGATGTTTGGGGAAAAATCGATCCCCTGTGGGAGCCGGGCTTGCCCGCGATAGCGATTTAAAGAACGCCCAAAATCCCCGAGTCTTCGCATTTCGCGAACGCTCGTTGCCAACTGACGGTTGGATTTCTGCTGCCCGTGTCCTCTAGCCTTGGCCTCACATTCCAAGAACAAGAGGTACACCCCATGACGGCTCCCCTGAGCGGTATCAAGGTGATCGAGATCGGCACCCTTATTGCCGCGCCCTTCGCCGCCCGCCTGATGGCCGAGTTTGGCGCCGAGGTGATCAAGATCGAAGCCATGGGCCAGGGCGATCCGCTTCGCAAATGGCGAAAGCTGCACGAAGGCACGTCGCTGTGGTGGTACCTGCAATCGCGCAACAAGAAGTCCCTGGCCCTGGACCTGAAGTCCGCAGAAGGCCTGGACCTGGTCAAGCAACTGCTGGGCGATGCCGACGTGCTGATCGAAAACCTGCGCCCCGGCGGCCTGGAAAAACTCGGCCTGGGCTGGGACGGGTTGCACGCCCTCAACCCCAAGCTGACCCTGGTGCGCATCTCCGGCTACGGCCAGACCGGCCCTTACCGCGACCGCCCGGGCTTTGGTGCCATCGGCGAGGCGATGGGCGGGATTCGCTACACCACCGGCAACCCGGATTCGCCACCGGCGCGGGTCGGCGTGAGCCTCGGCGACTCACTGGCGTCGCTGCACGGGGTGATCGGCGCGCTGATGTCGCTGCTGCGGGTCAAGACGGGCCAGGGCGATGGCCAGATCGTCGACGTGTCCCTGGCCGAAAGCGTGTTCAACCTGATGGAAAGCCTGGTGCCGGAATACGATATGCTCGGCCATGTGCGCGAACGCAGCGGCGGCGCCTTGCCGGGCATCGCGCCGTCCAACACCTACCTGACCGCCGACGGCGCCTACGTGGTGATCGCCGGTAACAGCGACCCGATCTACAAGCGCCTGATGCTCACCATCGGCCGCGCCGACCTGGCCGAAGCGCCGGAGTTTGCCCACAACGACGGCCGCGCCGCCAAGAGCGGCCTGCTCGACGCGGCCATCACTCACTGGACCAGCAGCCTGCCCATCGACCAGGTGCTCAGCGCCCTGGAAGCCGCCGAAGTACCGGCGGGGCGCATCTATTCAGTGGCCGATATCGTCGCCGACCCGCACTACCAGGCCCGCGACATGCTGCTCAGCGCCGACCTGCCCGGTGGCCTGACCGTGAAGATGCCCGGCATTGTGCCCAAACTGTCGGAAACCCCTGGCGCGGTGAACTGGCAGGGCCCGAGTCTGGGCCAGCACACCGACTCGATCCTCGGCGACCTGGGCTTGACCGGCGCAGACATTCAACGCCTGAAAACTTCAGGAGTGGTGCAATGAAAAACTATTCCGATGCCTTGATCGTGCAGGAAGTCTCGCCACGGGACGGCCTGCAAATCGAGCCGACCTGGGTCGAGACCGTCGACAAGATCGCCCTGATCGATCAACTGTCCCTCGCCGGTTTTTCCCGGATCGAAGCCGGCTCGTTCGTGTCGCCCAAGGCCATTCCCGCGTTGCGCGATGGCGAGCAGGTGTTCCAGGGCATTACCCGCCGTCCCGGGGTTATCTACGTGGCGCTGATCCCCAACCTCAAGGGCGCCCAGCGTGCCATCGAGTCCCGGGCCGATGAGTTGAACCTGGTGATGTCCGCCAGCCAGACCCACAACCTGGCCAATATGCGCATGCGCTGCGAAGCGTCGTTGGCAGCGTTTGGCGACATTGTGAGTTTTGCTGCTGACTTTCCGGTGCGCCTCAACGGCAGCATCGCCACCACCTTCGGTTGCCCGTTCGAAGGCAAGATCGACGAAGACCGCGTGCTGCAATTGGTCGACGCCTACCGCGAACTGGGCATCCAGGGCATCAGCCTGGCGGACACCACGGGCATGGCCAATCCACGTCAGGTGGAGCGCTTGGTCAAGCGCGTGCTGGAACGGGTTCCAGCCAGTGATTTGACCCTGCATTTCCACAACACCCGCGGCCTGGGCTTGTGCAACGTGCTGGCCGCCTACGAGGCGGGGGCACGACGTTTTGATGCAGCCTTGGGCGGCCTCGGCGGCTGCCCGTTTGCGCCCGGCGCGTCGGGCAATATCTGCACCGAAGACCTGGTCAACCTGTGCGAAGAAGTCGGGATTCACACTGGCATCGACCTGCCGCATCTGCTGCAGATGTCGCGGCAATTGCCGGCGTTGCTCGGCCATGAACTGCCGGGCCAGGTGGCCAAGGCCGGGCGCAATTGCGACCTGCATCCGCCACCGGCCTACATCGCCACCCTGTAAGCCGCAACCAGACAACAAAAACAATCGGACGCCTGCGAGCAGTCCGCTGGAGAGAAACAATGAGCCTTAATACGTTGGAGGCCGGCGTGCGTCCGGCCGCTGAACACGATGCCGAAAAAGCCCTGGTCAGCAAGGTCGCCTGGCGCCTGATGCCGCTGATCATGGTCTGCTATCTGTTCGCCTTTTTTGACCGCATCAACATCAGCTTCGCCAAGTTCCAGCTGCAGACCGACCTGAGCCTGAGCGACACCGCCTACGGCCTCGGCGCCGGGCTGTTTGTGGTCGGCTATGTGATCTTCGAAGTGCCGAGCAACATGATGCTGTACAAGGTCGGCGCCCGCCGCTGGATCGCCCGCATCATGATGTCGTGGGGGCTGGCGACGGCGGCCATGGTCTTCGTCACGGCCGAATGGCAGTTCTATGGGCTGCGTTTCATCATCGGTGCGATGGAGGCGGGGTTCGCGCCGGGCGTGTTGTATTACCTGACGCTGTGGTTCCCCCAGCACTACCGTGGGCGCATCACCTCGATGCTGTTCCTTGCGTCGGCGTTTGCCGGGCTGGTGGGGGCGCCGTTCTCCGGGCTGGTGCTGGAACACCTCGACGGCGTGCTGCAAATGCGCGGCTGGCACTGGTTGTTTTTGCTCGGCGGTTTGCCTTGCGTGGGCCTGGGGTTCCTGGTGCTCAAGTTGCTCAAGGATCGCATCGAGGACGCCCACTGGCTGACCCCGTCGGAGAAGACTTTGCTGGCCAGCCGCATTGCCGTGCATGAACCCCACAAGAGCGGCGGCTCATTGCTCGCGGCACTGCGTATTCCCGGCTTCCTGATGCTGGGCTTTATCTACTTCCTGATCCAGGTGGCGTCTTACGGCCTGAACTTCTGGGCGCCACAACTGATTCGCAGCGCCGGCACCCAGAGCCCGGTGATGATCGGCCTGCTGACGGCAATTCCCTACGTCTGCGGAGCGATCAGCATGGTGGTGATCGGGCGCTTGTCCGACGCCACCGGCGAGCGCCGCAAGTTCGTCAGCGGCCTGGTGGCGCTGGGGGCGGTGGGGTTCTTCTGTGCGGGGATCTTTGCTGATCACACCACGTTCCTGATCGTCGCCCTTAGCCTGCTGGGGGCCGGGATTATCGCTTCGATTCCGACCTTCTGGACCTTGCCGCCGAAGTTGTTGGCCGGTGCCGGGGCGGGCGCGGCGGGCGGGATTGCGGTGATCAACACCCTGGGCCAGTTCGGCGGCATCGTCAGCCCGGTGATGGTCGGCCGGATCAAGGACTTGACCGGCAGCACTACGCCGGCACTGTACGTCATCGGCGTGTGTGCGCTGCTGGCGGCGGCGCTGTTGCTGTGGGGCTTGCCGCAAAAGCTGCGCACCCTCGACAAGCGCTGATCAGCCCGCAGTCACCAGCGACCGGGTGGGTGTGGTGCTGAATTGAATCAGTGCCACACCACCGATCAACATCAACGCCCCGACCAACCGGGGCGCGTTCAATTGGCGCTCCACCAGCCCGAACAGGCCGAAGTGGTCGAGCATCAACGAGGCGACGATTTGCCCGGCCATCGCCAGGGCGATAAACCCTGAAGCACCGAGCTTGGGCATCAGGATCAACGCCAGCGAAATAAAGCACACCCCGAACGCACCGCCGCTCCACATCCACAGTGGCGCCCGGGTGATAAACCCAAGGTTGGGCAGCGGCAGGCGCAGGGCCAGGATCACCGGCAGCAACACGATGATGCTCACCAGCAGCGAGGCGAGGGTGGCCCATAACGGATGGCCCAGGCCGCGCCCCAGGTTGGCGTTGATCGCACTTTGAAACGGCACCACCGCCCCGGCGAACGCTGCCAGCAGCAACAAACCTACCCAATGCAACGTTGTCATGATCAATCTCCCAGAGGTTTTTTCTGGACTCTAAGTCATTCGTCGCGCAAATTTAAATTCCAAGTTCTTATGCAGAACATGCAGCTGATGAATGATCTTCGACGCATCGACCTTAATCTGCTGGTGATCCTCGACGCCTTGCTCAGCGAGCAGCATGTAACTCGCGCCGCCGAGCGCCTGCACTTGAGCCAGCCGGCGGTGAGCCACGCCCTGGCGCGGTTGCGGGATTTGATTGGGGACCCGCTGTTGGTGCGCCAAGGCAGCGCGTTGTTGCCCACCGCTCGCGCGCTGGAACTGGCCATGCCGCTGGCGGAAGCGCTGGCCCAGGTGCAGGCGTTGCTGGCGCCCAATCGCTTTGATCCGGCCTCGGCCAAACGCACCTTTCGGGTGGCCATGTCGGACTACAGCGCGGCGATTTTTTTGCCGGGGCTGGTCCGTACCTTGCGCCGGGAAGCGCCGGGGATTGATCTGCAGATTATCCAGGCCAGTCGCGAAGGCATGCTGGATGGGGTGCTCAATGGTGATATCGACCTGGCCGCCGGGGTGTTTCCCGACATGCCGGCCGAACTGCGCAGCACGCCGCTATTTGACGAGCATTACGTGTGCCTGGTGGATCGTGACAGCCTGCCGAAAAGCGGCGTGCTCGACCTGCCCACCTACCTGGCGCGGCCCCACGTATTGCTGGAAATGCGCGGCAGCGGCACGCCGGAAATCGAACGGGCGCTGACGGCGATTCGTGAACGCCGGCACGTGGCTATCAGCTTGCCCCACTGGGGTGTTGCGCCGCAGTTGATCCAGGGCACCGACCTGATCCTTACCGTGTCGTCGCGCGGGCTGCTCAACATTGATCATGAGCAACTGTTGGCCGTGCCACCGCCGTTTCACATTCCGTCGTTTGCGTTTGTACTGGCGTGGCCTTCGCGGCGGGGCGGGGACCCGGCGTTGCAGTGGTTGAATGGGCAGGTGCAGGTCGTGATACAGGGTTGATCGGCGTTACCAACTGTTCGGTGGTTGGCGCCGTGTGTGAAATATTCGAAGAACCTGTAACCGTCCCTCGCGAATACGATAGGGCACGAGATAGGGCCAGCGTGGCATCACCCACTCACGTGTACCAGGAAGGCGTCCTTCTCGCCCCATTGCCGGAAACTCCGCAACGTGCTCAAGCCCTGTCCGGACGGCCAGAACAAACTCATAAGCTGCTTTGGGGTTTTCCTCGGCGATGTAAGCCGCTTCGTCATCAAGATTTTTGAGTGCCGTCTTTAGCCACTCAACGCGCATTGGTACGCCATTTGTTTGCCACTGCGTCTACTTCGGCGGCGGTTGCAAAATCACCCGCATCGGCTTCTTTCAACGCCTTTTGGATTTCTTCGATTTGCCATGCTTCACGCGTCAGGTATTCGCGTAATGCGTCGACTGCGAGGAACGATTTGCTGCGCCCGGTGGCCTTGGCGAGACTGGCGAGTGTTTCGGAGATGTCTTCAGGTAGGCGTAATGACATTACCGACATAAGTGCCTCGATGTAGTGATGTGTAATACAACATACTACATTGTCACCGTTGCATCGTTATGGCCCGTTCGTCAGGACTGCACCTCGGTAAGGCCCTACGACCGTTCGTCGCACTAACAAGTTTTTTCTAAACCTTTGCCGCCCTGAAAATTCAGATTCAGAGCGGGGTTCGTTTCCCTGCACCTGTTTATTACCTGGAGGAACCCATCATGAGCCGCATGGCTATCCGGTTACGCACCGCCAGTTTCGCGATGCTGCTGGGCCTCGGCGCCAGCAATGCTTTCGCCCAGTCGCCTGCCGATTTCATTGAGCAGGCTTCGGCCAAGGGCATGGCCGATATCGAGACCAGCCGCATGGCACACGCCAAGACTTCGTCCCAGGAAATCAAGGACTACACCATCGAAGTCATCAATGAACGCACCCTGGCCAATCAGCACTTGGCCGCCATCGCCAAGAAGCTCGATCTGCCGGTGGCCCCTCGGGACAAGATCGTCGACAAGGCTGAATCGCTGATGCCTGAGCTCAAGGATGGCGACTCTTTTGACGCCGCCTATACCGCCCAGCAGATCAAGGCCAATGAAGACGCGATCGCCTTGTTCAAGCAGGAAGGCGCCGAGTCCGATATCCCGGAAATAAAGGCCCTGGTGGACGAGACCCTGCCGAAGCTGGAAGAGCGCCTGGAGAAAGCCCGCGCGCTGGCCTCGACTTATGGGAAAGGTCATCAAGGCGACGGTTGATCACCTGGCGTACCCCATCAAAAACGGCGACTGGATCACTCCAGTCGCCGTTTTTTTATGCCTGGTTCAGGTCGGTTTTGGGCTGTTCACTTTCAGTCGTCAGCGTGGTGACGGTGATGGTTTCGCTGTCGCCCATGGTCTTGTATTCCTTGCGCAATTTCTCAAGCTGCTTGCGATCAAGGCCATCCAGGCTCAGCACGGCATTTTGCGCATCCTTGGTGGCGCGCAGCAGTTCGTCGATCTTGATATGCAAAATGTCGTTGTCGCGGTTCTGTGTGTTCTGGATCAGGAACACCATCAGGAAGGTGATGATGGTGGTCGAGGTGTTGATGATCAATTGCCAGGTGTCGTTGTAGTGGAAGTAGGGGCCACTCAGACTCCACAGAATGATCAATCCCACGGCCGCATAGAACGTGCGGGCACTGCCTGCCCAGCGGGACAGGGACTGTGAGATGGCGGAGAATTTCATGACCGTTTTCCTTTAAAGGTGGGTGATGAAAATACTGACCGCAGGCGCGCTCTGAAATTTCTTTTTACATTTGGGCAGCTGAACAACGTTGTACGTTTTTTGGGTGAGCTTTTCGGAGGGATCCTACGGTGTGCTGAAGCGGCGAGGGGAAGACTGGGTTTTTGCTCGGACGAGCTTCCATGCACGCCACTGCCGCCAGCACCTTGGCCACGCTCTATCACCAGACCGAAGCGCATTTTTTTGCGGCAGTCTGTCCTTTGCATCGTCGTTATAGCGCGGGTGTAAATGCCTATTTTATCGATGCTGATCAGGTCCCGTGGAACCTGTTATTTATCCGGGTAGGCAGCGTCGTGCAGGACGACGCCATGCTGGAGCCCCTGGACTTGATCCGTCGCACCACGATGGGCATACGTGTGGCGATTCATGACGACAGGGTCGAAGGCCTTCAGCCCGTGCTGACGGATTCCGGCTTCGTTGCGTTTGAAAGGTCCACGGCGATGGTCCTTGATTTGTCGAGGTTTACCCCGCTGGCGGCAGACAGCCACGTGCAGATCAACCTGACGCGGCACTTGGGAGACTGGGCCGGGCCGGTAGGCAACGCCTTCGGGCTATCGGAGGGTGGCATTGCCAACTATCAGGCTCAGCATCAGCGGGCCCTGGACAGCGATCAGGCCTTTTACCACTTCACACTCTCAGTCAACACTGTTGTGATGTGTTCGTTGACGTTGTCGATGTGTGAGGGGGAGGCCAGGCTCAACGACCTCGGCACTGAGAGTGCGGCGCGCGGTAAAGGCTACGCCACGCACTTGATTCACGCTGCACTGGCTCACGCCCAGGCCTTGGGCGCCCGGCGCTGCTTTCTTGAGGCCGCGCCGGCGGGTGTCTCGCTTTATCGAAAGTTGGGGTTCGAACGGTTGTTCGGGTACCAGGCTTTCGTGCGCGGCCCTATTGTTCAGGCGTGATTAGAGGGCGACTTTTGCTGCATCACCCTCCTCCAGCGCCAACAGGTACTGCTTGGCCTCAAGCCCGCCGGCGAACCCGGTCAAGCCGCCTGACGCACCAATCACCCGATGGCACGGCGCGACGATCGAAATCGGGTTGCGCCCGTTGGCCGCGCCGACCGCACGCACGGCCTTGGGGTTGCCGATCTGTGCGGCGATCTGGCTGTAACTGCGGGTTTCTCCGAACGGAATGGTCAGCAGCGCCTGCCAGACCTTCTTCTGGAACTCGGTGCCGGCAAAGTCCAGTTCCAGCTCGAAACGGTTGCGGGTACCGGCGAAGTACTCCTTCAACTGCCGCTTGGTTTCCTGCAACACCGGGCTGTTATTGACCTCTTGCAGGGCGCCGAGCCGAACACGGTTGGGGCGCTCTTTTTCCCAGAGGATGGCGGTGAGTTTTCCGTCACGGGCCACTAGGGTCAGTTGGCCGACGGGGGAGGGCATGAGGGTGTATTCACAGGACATGGTCGGGCTCCTTGAGGGGGTATGAAGCTACTGTAAATTCGCCGGTCCATGGGCGAACTACGTTTCTTGCGGTGGAATTCACACCGTGAGTAGACGTTCCAGTAGAGGCACCCGTAGCGTATCTATGTGCTGTTACCGGTCCTGCTGCAACACTTTCAGCGCTGCAGAGGCAAGAAACCCCGAACGGCTTTTTTCTTCCGGGTGATGCAGTACATATTCATCAATACGGTTCAGCAGGTAGCCAGGCAGCGTGATGTTGAGTTTCTGCGCCTTGCCCAGGTACTTGGTGACATCAATGTCCACCACCGCCCAGGTGCAGCCGGCGTACTGCGGATTAGCTGCATGGAGCGTGACTTTCTGCGCAGCAGGAATGGGCGCACCGTCTTCTGCGAGGATCTCGAAATGGCCTTCGATCGCTTCGCGGGCCATGGCCATGGCGTCGTCCAGGTCCTCTCCGGCGGAGAAGCAACCGGGAATGTCCGGGACTTCCACACCCCAGGCGTGGTCCTCGTCACCGGTTGAAATTGCGATTGGGTACAGCATGTCTGTTGTCCTCCACGGACGTGTTAGCTGAGCAGAGCCTGTTTCAAAATGCTCTTTGCGGTCTTGTCCAAAAGGTCCTTTTTAGGATGGGGAATTGTCACCAGCCCCGGCTTGGTCGGGTGTTTGAAATGGTGATGGCTGCCTCTGATTCGCACCAGATACCAGCCGTCCGCGACGATATGACCTATCAAATATCGGCTGTCCACATCACCTCCTTGTGTTGTGTGTTGGTGGTGACTATAACCACTGAAAATAATTTATCAACACTCTACCTACCAGCGGTCGTTGACCGATGTTTCGGCAGGCGATGTATGCAGTGTATGAGGGCGCGGGAACGCTGCCGGACGGAGGTATTGCGAGGTTTTTCGGCTGGATGTTCAGAGTTGCGGGCGAGCCTGCAACAACTCATCAATCACCGTCAGGAATGCCCTGACCATCAAGCTGCGCCCGTCAGTACGCGTAAGCACAAGCAACTGCGCATACGCATCCAGATCCACCAACGGCCGATAGGTCACGCCCTTGTTCATCAAGCTCTGGGTGCACGCCGGCACCAGCGCCACACCTTGCCCCGCTGCCACCAGTGCAATGATCGATGTGATTTGCCGCCCCGATGGCCCGGCACGCAATGGCAACCCATTACGCCGGTAAAGCTGCTCAATGGACTGGTTAAGCCCCGAGCCGTAATCGGCGGGGAACAGAATCAGCGGGTACGCACTCAATTGCGCCAGGCTGACCTCGGGCTGACTGGCCAGCGGGCTGTCGCTGGACACCGCCGCCACCAGCCGCTCTTCACCCAACGACAACGCCCGCACCTCTGTCTGCCCGTCCTGGGGCAGCAAGCGGCTGAGGCCGATATCCAGGCGGCCATCAGCCACCTGCGCGCCGAGGCTGCCGGAGGCGCACTCCACCAGCGTCAATTGCACATCGGGAAAGCGTTGGGCGAAGGCTTGAATCGCCTGGCTGAACAAATCCGACAGGGCGATCGAACTGACGTAACCCAGCGCCAGCTGCCCGGCGGCACCTGCGGCGAGTTTGCCGGCGATGACTTCGGCGAGGTCGACCTGCTCCAACACTGCACGGGCGTAGGGCAGGAACGAACGACCCTGGGCGGTGAGCGAAACCGTGCGGCTTGTTCGGTCGAACAGGCGAAACCCCAGTTCGGCCTCCAGCGCGGAAATCTGCCGGGTTAACGGCGGCTGGGCCAGGTGCAGGCGCAGGGCGGCGCGGCCGAAGTGCAATTCTTCGGCGACGGTCAGAAAGTAGCGCAGCTTGCGTAGGTCGAGCATCCTGGCCCCAGGGTATTGATCGGTCCGAAATCGGTATTGGTCTCGGGTGTGCGGGTCATTCTATAAAGGCCTCTGATAATAAAACGAGAGGTTTCATGAAACCGCGCCTGCATTGTGCCCGTCTTGCCCTGTTCCTGTGTGGCTGCGCGGCGTTCCTCAACCTCTACGCCACCCAGAGCATTTTGCAGACCTTCGCCACCAGCTTTCAGGTGAGTGCCAGGGCGGCGGGCTGGAGCATTACCGTTACCACCTTGGCGGTGGCGCTGACCGCACCCTTTGTCAGCCGCCTGACCGGGCGTTTTGAGCAGCGCACGGTGATCTCGGTGGCCGCGCTGTTGCTGGCCGTGCCGGCGCTGATGACCGCCTATGCCACCAGCTTTGCCGAACTGCTGGTGTGGCGCTTTATCGAAGGCATGCTGATTCCCGTGGTGTTTGCCACCAGCGTGGCCTACATCGGTGATCGCTGGCGTGGCGGCACCGTGACCGAAGTCACCAGCCTCTACGTGGCCGGCACCGTGCTCGGTGGTTTTGCCGGACGCTTCGTCACCGGCGTGATGACCGAGTACGTCGGCTGGCGTGAAGCCTTTGAGCTGTTGGCGGTGCTGAGCCTGATGGTGGGCGGGTTTATCCAGTTTTTGCTGCCGGACAATCCTCCCCGTGTGGCGCGACCTTCAACCACCTGGAGCGATGTGCTTGGCACTCCGTTGTTGGCTGCCTACGCCGTAGGATTTTGCGTACTGTTCTCCCAAGTGGCGACGTTTACCTACGCCGGGCTTTGCCTCAGCCAAGCGCCCTTTGACCTTGGCCCGGCGGCGCTAGGTACCATTTACATGGTGTTCCTGCTGGCGTTGGTAGTGATCCCCGTCGCCGGTCGCCTGAGCAAATCCCGCCCGCAATCCGAACTGCTGACCGCCGCCGCGGCGCTTGGTGTATGCGGCTCGGCGCTGACCTTACTGCCATCCCTGTGGTGCATCGTGCTGGGCCTGGCCCTCAGTTCCACCGGTGTATTCCTTGCCCAGGCCGCTGCCAGCGCCTTCACCACCGCCACCGCCCGTCACAACAAAGCCGGAGCCGTGGGCCTGTACCTCACCTGCTATTACCTGGGCGGCAGCTTCGGTGCCATCGTCCCGGCGCTGATCTGGGGGCGTTGGGGTTGGGTGGGCTGTGTGGCGCTGATCATTGGTTTCCAGCTACTGTCGCTGCTGATCGCCCTGGCGGGCTGGAAGCCCCTCCAACCTGAACTGAGCAAGACCTCATGAACGACGCCGTTGCCTTGCCCGCTCCCGAGACTTCTGCCCGTCGCCGCTCGTTGATCGCAGGCTGCAGCGCCCACGCGATTCACGATGGCCTGACCGATGTGATCTACGTGCTGCTGCCGATCTGGCAAGCGCAGTTCGGCATGACCTACGCCCAGATCGGCCTGCTGCGCGGTGCCTATTCCGGGATGATGGCGGTGTTCCAGCTGATGGCCAGCCGCGCCGCCAAACGCTGGGGGCGCACGCCGATGCTGGTGGGCGGGACCGCGCTTGCCGGTGTTGCCTACCTGCTGGCGGGGCAGGCGACCGGGTTGGGCATATTGTTACTGGCGCTGCTGTTGGGCGGGCTGGGCGCAAGTACTCAGCATCCGCTGGCCTCTTCGATGATCACCGACACCTATGAGGGCGGTGGCGGGGTCAAGGAGGCGCTGTCTCAATACAACTTCTCCGGGGACATCGGCAAAACCCTGGTTCCCGGGCTGGTGGGGCTGTTGCTGACGGTCATCAGCTGGCGTGCGAGCGTTACGCTTTTGGGCCTGCTGGGGTTGGCGGCGGCGGGGTTGCTGTGGTGGCTGATCCCCACGCAGGCAGCGGAGTCCACTTCCGGGAAAAACGCCAAGACACTGGTAGGAAGCGGCTCCGTCAGCGGCCTGCGTGCACTGATCGTCACGGGCACGCTCGACAGTGCGGTGCGCATGGGGTTTCTCACGTTTTTGCCCTTTCTGCTGCAAGCCAAAGGCGCCGGCACTGCGGGAATCGGGCTGGCGTTGACCATGCTGTTTATCGGTGGCGCCTTCGGCAAATTGCTCTGCGGCTACCTCGGCGCACGCATCGGCATGATGAAAACCGTGTGGCTGACGGAGACCAGCACGGCGCTGTTGATCGTCGCGGCGGTGTACCTGCCGTTGACCGGTTTGATGGTGATGTTGCCGGTGCTGGGGCTCGCGTTGAACGGCACGTCTTCGGTGCTGTACGGCGCGGTGCCGGACCTGGCGGGCGCAGGGAAACGGGAACAGGCGTTTGCCGTGTTCTACACCGGCACCATCGGTGGTGGCGCGCTGGCGCCGGTGCTGTTTGGCGGGCTGGGGGACTCGATGGGCGTGCCGGTG
This sequence comes from Pseudomonas sp. PAMC 25886, assembly GCF_000242655.1. NCBI lineage: Bacteria > Pseudomonadati > Pseudomonadota > Gammaproteobacteria > Pseudomonadales > Pseudomonadaceae > Pseudomonas > Pseudomonas sp. PAMC 25886. Next base: position 278,472 of record NZ_AHHC01000084.1, on the reverse strand, counting down.
GCGGTGATGGTGTTGGCGGGGATGTTGTTGCTGACGTTGCCGTTGGCGTGGGTGGTGCAGCGGGGAGTGAAGCTTGAGGCTGGATAGCTGTTTTTTCTGATTGGGGGAACTCAGTCCCTTGTGGGAGCTGTCGAGCCTTGGCGAGGCTGCGATGGGATCGCTGCGGTATACCTGGCAGACCGCACCGCCTGCATCGCGCGCAAGCCCGGCTCCCACAGGCGTGCATGCCAAATGTTGGAGCGACACTGCTCTAATGTGGGAGCTGTCGAGCTTTAGCGAGGCTGCGATGGGGTCCGCACTGCAACCATTGATGCCAGCTGACCCAACCGAAAACCTATCTCATCAGCGATGCGATCCGCTGCGCATCCTCCGGCGTCGCCGGGTTGTACACCACCATATTCAGATCCTTGCGCCCATCGACCGCAAACACCGAATACTCAAATTCAATCGGCCCCAACACCGAATGGCGTATCCGCTTGACGCCATCACCATGGGCACCCTGAACGTCGTTCTCGCTCCACATCGCTTTAAACTCAGGACTACGCCGACACAGTTCATCGACCATCGGCTGCACCTGCTCTGCCGCACCTGAGCGCGCCGTATCAATCCGGAAGGCGCCCAACACAAACCGCGCCACGCTTTCCCAATCGTATTGGGCCGCGCGGGAATTGGGATCCAGGAACATGAAACGCAGGATATTTCGCTGTTCCGGCGCCTGGGATCCGTAGTCCATCAACATCACCGTCGCCGCCTGGTTCCAGGCCACCACATCCCACGTCGCCGTACGCAGGATCGCGGCGCTGGGGTTCAAGGCATCCAGCACCCGTTGCAGGCGTGGCGTCACCGTTTCGTTCTGCTGATAGCGCACTTCGGGTGGGCGTCCGAAGGCCAGCAGGAACAGATGCTCGCGTTCGATATCGGTGAACATCAGCGCGTGGGCGATCCGTTCCAGCACTTCCACCGACGGCGCGCCGCCACGGCCCTGTTCGAGCCAGGTGTACCAGGTGGGGCTGATGTTCGCGCGTTGGGCCACCTCTTCGCGGCGCAAACCTGGCGTACGCCGTCGTGCCGAAGAGAAGCCGAACGCCGCCGGATCGAGCCGTGTGCGACGGTCTTTCAGATAGCTGCCCAGCGGGTTTGCGCTCATAGCCTGTTAGCCTCTATACCCTGATAACTTCACTACTTTACCCGTATAGGGCAAGCGCACAGATTAGTCTCTGAATACACACGGAGATACGGTTCATGCGCATATTTATCACGGGTGCCAGCGGATTTATCGGGTCGGCTGTCGTCAAGGAGCTGATCTCGGCGGGCCATGAAGTACTGGGGTTGTGCCGCTCGGATGACAAGGTGGCAGCGCTGGAGGCGGCCGGTGCCCAGGTGCACCGTGGGTCGCTTGAGGACCTTGAAAGCCTAAAGGCCGGGGCCGCCCAAGCGGACGGCGTGATTCACCTGGCGTTCAATCATGACTTCTCGACATTCGTCGCGAACTGCGAGGATGACCGCCGGGTTATCCAGGCGCTGGGAGAGGCACTTGCCGGGTCGGATCGACCGCTGATCATCACCTCCGGCGTCGGGATCGCGAGCACCGTGCCGGGCCAGTTGGCGACGGAGGATGGCGCGGTGGTGACCTCCGCGCAGATTCCCCGTGCTGCGTCGGAAGAAGCGGCCAACGCTGTAGCCGCGACGGGCGTGAATGTATCGGTAATGCGTTTGCCTCAAGTACACGACACCTTCAGGCAGGGGCTGGTCAGCCCGGTGATCGAGTTATATCGCGAGAAGGGCGTTTGCGCCTACATCGCCGACGGGAAAAACCGTTGGCCGGCGGCACATATTCTGGATGTGGCGCGGCTCTACAGGCTGGCGATTGAAAAGGCGCAACCGGGCGCGAGGTATCACGCGGTGGCGGAAGAGGGTGTGTCGCAGCGGGAGATTGCCGAGGTGTTGGGGACGCGGCTTGGGTTGCCGGTTAAATCCGTTGCTGCTGGAGAGGCTCAAGGGTTTTTTGGGTGGTTGTCGATGTTTACCGCTCACGATATGCCAGCGTCCAGTGCGATTACGCGCGCGACGTTGGGATGGGAACCGGTGGGACCGGGGCTACTGGTGGATCTTGCGCAGTTGGAGGGAATTGAAGGCTGAAGCGCGGAATAGTCTGAATATTTGAATCTTGCTCCATTACCTACACAACCATCAGAATCGTCCCGGTTGTACGCCTTGGTTGACCTCTTTAAGGTTCGTCAGCCGCTGCCCATCAGCGGTCGGGTTTAGTAGCCCGATTTGATCAACGGCGTATGGCTGTGCCATTTCTCAGACGTTTGAATGTCTGGTCTTTATGGTGGCTGTACGCGGGGCGCTTTTGGGCGCGCCGGTTTCGTTGATCAACCGGTCTACTAACCCGCGTATAGCCGCCACCCTTTGTTTAGTAGCTCTGGAAGGTGGTCCTAACCGAGGATCAACAGATGTGTACTGACTCGTATAACTCACCCGTAAAAATATTCAGCGTACGTCCCGAAATCGGCACCGATGCATTGCTCGCCAACGCCTACGAAACCATTGCCGGCGCTGGCGCCATGACCAACGAATTTGCAGACAACCTGCCAGACGAGCATCGCTGTCTGGCCTTGGCGATTCAGCAAACCATTGAGTTGGGCCTGATGCTGGTGGAGGCGGCACAAGACCGCGTGGACTCAGTCGCCTAGGCATTCTGTAACAGGCTTGCCTTCCCAGGCCGCCCATACCAAGGGGAAGGAAGCCAAATGTCTGTTAGCTGGAACGTTCCCGCCTCAAATCCAAACGGTCTGCGAGACTCGCCGCCTCTTCAATCAGCGCGTCACAGAACGCGTCGACGAAGAGAGAGGACGGTCGATAATCGGGCCTGATCAACATGACCCGATACGGAATCGATACGCTGATCGGCCGAATGGCCAGCCCGTCACCGGCCTCCGCCACCGCCGTCAACGGGTTGATAATTGCCACGCCAAGCTGTTGCCTGACCATGGCACACACCGACGCAGCATTGGTTGTTTCGACCACAATATGCCTGTCGACGCCGGCCCGGCGGAAGTGCTCATCGAGGGTTTGACGATAGATATCCAGGCCCGACAGGTTGATGAAATTGACCCCCTGAAAGTCTTCCAGTGTCAGCAACGGTTTAGCCAACAAAGGATCACCGTCCGGCAGTACGCACACCATGTCAGAACAAAAAAGCAGTTTCCCCTGTGTGCCCTGAGGCGCATGTTCGCCTTCGGTCAATCCGAGGTCGTAACGCTGGGCGCTGAGTGATTCTTCCAGCTGGGGCGTTTCCTGTGCCGCAATGCTCAAGGCTATGCCGACATGCTGCTGCTGAAAGCGCTTAAAGACCTTGGGCAAAAGCGTCTGAGAAAACAGCGGAAGACACGTGACGCTCAGTTGGCCATGTTCAAAGCGACGAATTGACTGTGCAACGCTGTTGATTCGTTCCAGGCCGATGTAGGAGCGCTCGACCTCTTCGAACAGCATGATCGCCTGGGCTGTCGGTACCAGCTTTCCTCCCGCGCGATCAAAGAGTCGCAGGCCCGAAAGCTTTTCCAGTCGCGCCAGCTCCCGGCTGACCGTCGGTTGGGAAGTAAATAGCAGCTGCGCCGCTCCCGTGACGCTGCCGGCCTGCATGATGGCCCGGAACACCTCGATATGCCGTATGGATACTTCCATCCCTGACCTCTACCCAATTGACCAAGCCATATCAAAACTGAATTGCATGGCAAAGAATAGGTATTTTATTGAATGCAAAGCGCCGGGCATGCTGGTTCTCTCTCTATTTCAGAAAGAAAAACGCCATGCCCAACACCTCCGTTTTCCAGTCGTTGGCCGATTCTGCAAGACAGCACGGTACCCCGCTCTGGTGTTATGAGGCCGAGACCATCCGGGCCCGCATCAATCAATTGCAGGGTTTTGATGGGGTTCGATACGCGCAGAAAGCCTGCTCCAACCTGCATATTCTTCGGTTGATTCGCGAACAAGACGTACGGATCGATGCGGTGTCGCTGGGGGAAATCGAGCGGGCACTGCTGGCTGGATTCAGCCCTGATGGTGACCCGGCCGGCATTGTTTTTACCTGTGATTTATTCGATGAAGCGACATTGCGCCGTGTGGTGGAACTGCAAGTGGAAGTGAACACAGGCTCGATTGATATGCTGCGCCAACTGGGTCAGCGGTCGCCCGGCCACCGCGTTTGGCTACGGATCAATCCGGGGTTTGGCCACGGTCACAGCCGCAAGACCAACACCGGTGGCGAAAACAGCAAGCACGGAATCTGGCACGAGCAGGTCCAGGACGCGCTCAACGTGATCCGGCAATTCGGCCTGACGCTGGTGGGTGTGCACATGCATATCGGCTCCGGTGTGGATTACGCGCACCTTGAGCAAATGAGCTGTGCGATGGTCTTGGTGGTGAAGGCGCTGGACCACGATATCGAGGCATTTTCCATCGGCGGGGGGCTTGCCACGCCTTATCGTCCGGAAGATGAACCGGTGGATATCCAGCGTTATGCGAGCACATGGCGCCAGGCCAAACACGAGATTGAAGGCTGGCTCGGTCATCCGGTACGCATGGAGATCGAGCCTGGCCGCTTCCTGGTCGCGGAGTCGGGCTATCTGGTCACCGAAGTTCGGGCGGTAAAAAAAGTGGGTAGCAGGAACTTCATCCTGGTGGATGCCGGCTTCAATGACCTGATGCGGCCTGCGCTCTATGGTGCCTATCACCACATGACTTTACTGGATGCCCACGGTGTGCCGGTCAACCGCCCGGAGCACCTGTGCGTAGTGGGCGGCCCGTTGTGCGAGGCCGGCGATATTTTCACGCAGGATGAACAGGGGATCACGCCACGCATGTTGCCTGAAGCACAGGTGGGTGATTTGTTGGTGATTCACGACACCGGGGCTTATGGCGCCGCCATGTCATCCAATTACAACAGCCGCCCGCTGTTGCCGGAGGTGCTGATCGAGCAAGGGCAGGGGAAATTGATTCGACGCCCGCAACCGCTGTCGGGCTTGCTGGCCTTGGAATTGGGGCTTTAATACCACCCATAAAAAAACCGGCCACCAAGAGCCGGTTTTTTTACACATCCTCCGTCAACAACCATCCTGACGCAGGACCTAAATCTGAGTGGAGCGGGTAGAGGGAATCGAACCCTCATCTAAAGCTTGGGAAGCTTTCGTTCTACCACTAAACTATACCCGCTCAGAGCGGCTGACTTTGTACCAGATGTGCTCGCGGATTTGAAGTTTTTCTTCGAAAATTCTGTGTTTTACGTGCTAACGGTCGGTCGTGGGCAGGTGGACGCCCTGGGAAATCCAGCCCACCCACAACCCCACCGCTCATACGGCAAATGCATGCTGTGGCTGCGACGCGTGGTACCGCAACCGGCTCGGTTGCTGCTCCGGCCTCAAAAAGCCCATCAACGCCTCCCGGCTATCCCGGCACGCGGCCTTGTGCTCCATGTCCAAAAAGTGCCCGGTCGCTTGAATCGTCCCAAAGCTGCTTTTCGCAATATGTTGCCCAAATAACTTGGCGTCCTGAGCGCTGGTGTACTCGTCCCATTCGCCGTTCAAGAACAGCACCGGAATCTCAATCTGCTTCGCCGCCTTGAGGTAGCACAGCCGGTCGCTGTTCAGCACGTGGCTGATGTGAAAGTGCATCTGCCCATACTCATGCTCGGCCAGGCTGCTCACGTGTTTGTAGTTGTAGCGCTTGAACAGCGACGGCAGGTGTTTGCCGATGGTGCTGTTGACCAAGTGGCCCACGCGGTCGCGGTCGAGGTTGCCGAGGTAGTCGACACCGCGCTCCAAATAGTCGCGCATCGGGGTGTTGATCACCGGGGAGAACGAGCTGATCACGGCCTTTTCCACACGGCGCGGCCGGTGGGAGAGGGCGACAAGGGTCGCGGCGCCGCCCCAGGAAAAGGACAGCACGTGTTCGGCGGCGAAGTGGTCAATGAGTTCCAGAAGGATCTGGCCCTCGACTTCTTTCGTCAGCATCTGCTCGTGGCGGTTGTGGATTTTTGAGCGACCGGCGTAGGGCTGGTCGTACAAAACCACGTTGAACGTCGGGTGCAGGCTTTTCACGGTCTGGGCGAAAGACGCGGTGGTGGCCATTGAGCCGTTGACCAGGATGATGGTCTTGGCGGCTGCGTCCGCGCGATAGAACTCCGTGTAAACCCGATACTGACCCTGTATATCCAGCACAGCGATTTCTGGCCTCATGTCATAAGACTCCTGGCAAGCGGGTAATGCGCGCAGATCACTCTGCACGAGCTTTGTGACAGGTAGGCATACGCCTGGAAGTGAGGGCCCATGTCGGTCCGGTACTGGCAGGCCGACGGGTGTTGTTATGGCGGGCAATTTGCCGTAAGAGGCCCGCAGATCAAGCGTGCGGACGGGCAAAGTGTTTCTTGTAGGTAGGGGTGACTCGCCAGTCAGATTGCGGCTGGCTGGGTTGATTCAAGCATCAGGGATGCCAGTTCGCCAGTCACAGGCGTGGTTTTTTGCCACCATCGGCTGAACGGTCATCAGACCTGTTGGATTTCAGCGTCCGTCAGCGCCCGGTACTGCCCTGGCGCCAGGGCCGAGTCCAATTCCAGCGGGCCCATGCGCTCGCGGTGCAGGCGCGTCACTTTGTTGTCGAAGTGCCCGAACATGCGCTTCACCTGGTGATAACGCCCTTCAATGATGCTCAGGCGCGCTGTTCTGGGGCCCAATAGCGCCAGTTCCGCCGGTTGGGTGGTGAGGTCTTCGAAGGCGAAGTACAGGCCGGCGGCGAAGGTGGCCGCGTATTCCGGGCCAATCTCCTGCTCGGTCTCGACGTAATAGACCTTGGGCAATTTGGTTTGCGGCTGGGTCAGGCGGCGCGACCACTGGCCGTCGTTGGTGATCAGCAGCAGGCCGGTGGTGTTGAAATCCAGACGACCGGCAATGTGCAGCTTGTGCTTGTCCGGTTCATCCAGCAGGTCGAGCACGGTGGGGTGTTGCGGGTCGGAGGTGGCGCTTACGCAGCCCTGGGGTTTGTGCAGCATGAAGTAGCGTGCAGGTTTGCCGGCTTGCAGCACTTCATCATCCAGCAACACGCGGCTGAACTCGCTGACCGGGTGATGCGGGTCGCTCACGAATTGGCCGTCGACGGTAATCCGCCGCTCCACCAGCAACAGGCGAACCTGTTTGCGGTTGAAACGGGGCAGGTTGCTGAGGAAACGGTCGACACGCATTACGTGGGCTCGGCCCCGCGCAGTTGCTCGTCCACCCGGGCGCAGCGCGGGCACAGGCAGGCCTTGTCGCGCAGCTCCGGCGCCAAGGCTTCAAGCACCGCAGGGTCGATGCTCACGGAGTAACACCAGCACGCCTGGTCGGCGGTGCGCGGGTCGGCCAGGGCGCAGTCGTTGCGGGCGCCGCAGGCGGGGCAGAGGGTTGGCGTGGTCATCGGTCGGTTCAGGCTGTATCGGACAAGGTCCCGGTGAAACCCGGTGTGCCTTGCACGATACAGCCCCGCCGCGTTATTGCAAATCACGCTCCAGCACGACCACCCGTTGGCCGGCGCCAATGCCGCTGCCCGGTTGCACGGGAATTTCGCGCACGGTGCCGGCGAACGGCGCGAGCACCGGGATTTCCATTTTCATCGACTCCAGGATCACCAGCACATCGCCTGCCGCGACGGGTTCGCCGACGGCCACCTGAACCTGCCAGAGATTGCCGGCGATGTGGCTGTCGATGCTGTATTCGTTGGCCTGCAATGGCGTGTCTTGGCCCAGTGGCGCGGCGAGTTCCTCGCTGTCGAAATGCGCCTGGCCGCTGGCGATCCAGCGCTCGCGTTCGGCGTTGAACGCGCGTTGCTGTTGGCCGCGAAACTCGCCGATGCTCTCGGCTTCCTGGGTCAGAAAAGCCTGGTAATCCGTCAGGTTGAGTTGGCTGTGTTCGATGCTCAGTTCAAATCGCCCCAGGGGGAAATCCCGGCGAATCTGCACCAGCTCATCAGCGCTCACCGGGTAGAAACGGATCTGGTCGAAGAAGCGCAGCAACCACGGTTTGCCATCGAACGCCGCCACTTCCCGGTAGCGGTTCCACATCTGCAAGGTGCGCCCGACGAACTGATAACCGCCGGGGCCTTCCATGCCGTAGACGCACAGGTAGGCGCCGCCGATGCCCACGGAGTTTTCAGCGGTCCAGGTGCGCGCGGGGTTGTATTTGGTGGTGACCAGGCGGTGGCGCGGGTCCAGCGGCGTGGCCACCGGTGCGCCGAGGTAGACGTCGCCCAGGCCCATCACCAGGTAGCTGGCATCGAACACGGTGTGGCGCACTTCGTCGAGGTTGGCCAGGTCGTTGATGCGGCGGATGAACTCCAGGTTGCTCGGGCACCAGGGCGCGTCCTTGCGCACGGTGGTCATGTATTTTTCGATGGCCAGTTGGCAGGCCGGGTCGTCCCAGGAGAGTGGCAGGTGGACGATGCGCGAGGGCACTTGCAGGTTTTGGCTGGCGCAGACGGTGTGCCATTCGGTGGTGATCAACGCCAGGAGATCGGCGAGGGGCAGTTGTTCGGGCTGGTAGTGGATTTGCAGGGAGCGGATGCCGGGTGTCAGGTCGATGACGCCGTGCAGGGCGCGGGTTTCGAGGGCTTGCATCAGGGCGTGGGCACGGAAGCGCAGCACCAGGTCGAGTTCGGCGGCGCCGATTTCCAGGAGCAAGTGGGTGTCGCCGGCGAGGCGGGCGACGAGGCGGGTGTCCTGTGTGCCGATATCCAGAACCACAGGTGAACGGTAGGAGCCCGGCTTGCCGGCGATGGTATCAATGCGGTGTTCCGGATGTACCGAGGTGCCTGCATCGCGAGCAAGCTTGCGCCTACAGTGATCCCATTTCAGGGCAAGGTCGCGGGCGGTTGTTAGATCGACTGGGGTGAAGCAGATTTTGTCGCCCGCCTTGAGCTGGCCCAACTGCCACAAGTCCGCCTCGATCACCGTCACCGGGCACACAAACCCACCCAGGCTCGGGCCGTCGGGGCCGAGGATGACCGGCATGTCTCCGGTGAAATCCACCGCGCCAATCGCATAGGGATTGTCATGGATATTCGATGGGTGCAGTCCCGCCTCACCACCATCGGTACGCGCCCATAAAGGCTTGGGCCCGATCAGCCGCACGCCCGTGCGGCTGGAGTTGAAATGCACTTCCCACTGGGTCGCGAAGAACGTCTCGATATACTCGGGCTTGAAGTATTCCGGTGCGCCGTGAGGGCCGTAGATCACCCGCAATGTGCGCACGTCGGCAAGTGGCTCGGGTACCAGTTGTTGACCCGAGCTAACGTCTGCAAGCGGCAGTAAATGCAACACATCACCCGCCCGCAAAGCCCGCCCGCCATGCCCACCAAACTGGCCAAGCGTGAAGGTACTTTTGCTGCCCAGATAATCCGGAACCTGCAACCCGCCGCGCACGCACAGGTAGCTGCGAGCACCGGCTCCGGCGAGGGTGCCCAGGCTCAAGGTAGCGCCCGCCGGGATCAACAATGCGGTATTCATCGGCACCACGTCATCATTCAACCGCAGCGCAATGTCCGCGCCGGTCACCGCCACCACCGCCGCACAATTGAAGCGCAACAACGGCCCGCTCATGGTGATTTCCAGCGCGGCGGCACCCTCGGCATTTCCCAACAGGCGATTGCCCAGGCGCAAGGCGCGGCTGTCCATCGGCCCCGACGGCGGCACGCCCACGGCCCAGTAACCGAGGCGCCCCGGATAATCCTGAACACTGGTTTGCGTTCCGGCGCTCAGCACTTCAAACGTATCGGCGCGGTACACCAGATCTTCCAGGCAGCGGGTCCACGGATGGCCGCTGGCGAAGGGTGCGGCCAGAAGAATCTGGCGCAGGTAATCCCGGTTGGTTTCCACGCCATACAGCTGACTGTTGCTCAATGCTTGATGCAGGTCGAGACGCGCCTGTTCGCGAGTCGGCGCCCAGGTGATGAGCTTGGCGATCATCGGGTCGAAATAGGGCGGGATCTCGCAGCCGGCCTCGACCCAGGTGTCGATGCGCAGGCCGTCCGCGGCGGGGAAATCCACACAGGTCAACAAGCCCGGGCTCGGCTGAAAATCCCGGCCCGGGTCTTCGGCATACAGGCGTGCCTGAATCGCGTGGCCGTGGGGCTTCAACGCCAGCTCCCGCAGCGGCGGCAATCCCCCGGCGGCCAACTGCACCATCCAGCGCACCAGGTCCACGCCCCACACCTGCTCGGTGACGCCATGCTCCACCTGCAACCGGGTGTTCACTTCCAGAAAATAGAAGCGGCCATCGGCGCTATCAAAGATAAATTCCACGGTGCCGGCACTGCGGTAATTCACCGCCTTGGCCAGGGTGATGGCGGCACGGCACAGCTCATCCGCCATGCCGTCGGGCAGGTTTGGCGCCGGGGTTTCTTCGAGCACTTTCTGGTTGCGCCGCTGCACCGAACAGTCGCGCACGCCGAGGGCGATCACCTCGCCACACCCATCACCAAACACCTGCACTTCCAGATGCCGGGCGTGCTGGATGTACTTCTCGATAAACACACCGGCGTCGCTGAAGTTGTTCTGGCCCAGGCGTTTGACCGCCTCGAAACAGTCGCGCAATTCATCGGCGCTGTGGCACACGCGCATACCGATGCCGCCACCGCCGGCGGTGCTTTTAAGCATGATCGGATAGCCCACGCTTTCCCCGGCCAGCAGCGCTGCGTCGAGGCTGTTGAGCAGCTCGGTGCCTTCCAGCAACGGGATGTTGTGCTGCTTGGCCAACGCACGGGCGGTGTGCTTGAGGCCGAACACGCGCAGCTGTTCCGGCGTCGGGCCGACGAAGGCGATGCCGGCTGTTTCGCAGGCTTCGGCGAAGACGGCGTTTTCCGAGAGAAAGCCGTAGCCCGGGTGAATCGCCGTGGCGCCACAGGCCTTGGCCGTGGCGAGGATTTTCTCCACCGATAGATACGTCCCGGCCGCCGCGCCTTCGCCCAGGCTGTAGGCCTCGTCGGCTTGCTGGATATGCAGGCTGGCCGCATCGGCTTCGGAATACACCGCCACGCCCTTGACCGACAGCTCGCGCAAGGTGCGCAGGATGCGGCAGGCGATGGCGCCACGATTGGCGATCAACAGTTTTTCGAACATGGCAAAACCCCGCAGGCCGATGAGTGCTCGGCCTTGTCCTGGGATGCGGGCCGTCCCGCAAATGTGGATGGCGCTGCGGTCGTCCGGAGCGCAAATTTCAACACCAATGGAGATCAACTGTGGGAGCCGGGCTTGCCCGCGATGGCGGTGGGTCAGTCACCCCATATGTTGGCTGATCCACCGCTATCGCAGGCAAGCCAGCTCCCACAGGTCATCTTCCACAGTTGATCTTCAGCGTTTTTGGAGGCACTGCCCGGCTCGGGCCTGGCACAGGGCGAACAACCACTGACGTAACCGCTTCATTTTCAGTTCCATACCAGTAACTCCGCAGGGGTAGGGTTGTAGCCGTTGCACGGGTTGTTCAGTTGCGGGCAGTTGGAGATCAGCACGATCACGTCCATCTCGGCCCGCAGGTCGACGTACTTGCCGGGGGCGGAAATACCGTCCTCGAACGTCAGCCCGCCATCGGCCGTCACCGGCACATTCATGAAGAAATTGATGTTCGGCCCGATGTCACTTTTGCCCAGGCGTCCATCGTGGGCGCAGGCCCGCAGGTAGTTGTCACGGCAGCTGTGCATGTAGCGTTTTTCCAGGGCGTAGCGCACGGTGTTGCTCTCTTGGGCGCAGGCGCCGCCGAGGGTGTCGTGGCGCCCGCAGGTGTCGTCGATGAGGGTCAGCATCGGCTGGCCGAGGTTGGAATACAGCACGCTGCCGGTGCTCAGGTACACGCGGTTTTGCCGGCGCAACGTGCGCTGTACGTCGTAGCGTTCCTTGGGGTTTTTCAGGCTGTAGAACAGCGTGTCGACCGCCTGGTTGCCCTCAAGGTCGAGGATGCGCAGGGTCTGGCCGGCCTTCACTTCCATCAGCCAGGGTTCGCCGGCGGGAATGGTCGCGCGGTACACGGCCGCGTCCGGTTGTTTGGCGAGTGCGATAGACATGGCAGATCCTCAGGCGAACAGACGGTCGGTGTTGATAAAGCCGCGCTCGTTTTCCGGGCGCGAGGTGCGGCAGTGTTCGGCGACGCTTTTGTCGGCGTTCATCCAGCTGAGTTTCAGCGGCTGCGGCGCGTATTCGGGGTTCGGGTCCATGGGATGCTGCAGGGCGGTGAGCACCACCAGCGTGTCCATCGGTGCGTAGAGTTCGATGTAGTCGCCGGCCTTGGAATGACCGGCCACAAAATGCAGGCCACCGGCGGCGTCCACCGTGACTTTGCTGAACAGGTTGAGGGTCATCAGCAGGTCGGAAAGCCCCAGGCCCCACTTGCCCAATTCCACCAGCAGGTTGTCGGTGCCGTTGCGGTAGAAGCCGTTGCGCAGCTCTTGATAGCGGCCGTTGCCGTATTTTTCCGCGACCTCGGCGGCGCATAGCACGCCGCCGATGCTGTCGCTCCAGCCGCAGGTGTCGGCGGTGATGGCGGCCAGCACGCGGCCCATGTCCGAGTACAGGCAATGGCCGGTGGTGAGCTTGGCGGTGTGTTGGCATTTGAGGCTGTCGGGCAGGTTCAGGCGCTCGGTTTTTTCGTTGGCGTTGAGCAGGGTCAGGCTGACGTTGGCGCCGCCGCGAAGGTCGGTGAGGCGCAGCAGTTGGCCGCGCTTGAGCACGAAGGAACGGTGGCCGCCGCCGGGGAGCATTTCCTCGGCGAAGGGTGGGAGCAATTGAGTTGAGTCGGTCATTTGGACGTGGCTCCAAGTTCGGCGGCGATCGCCTTGCGGCGCTCGCTGTTCAAAGGGATGTCGTAGGTAATGCGGGCGCCGTAAGCGCCGGGGGCGTGCGGGTCGAGGCGCACCTTGTCGAACACCAGCAAGCGGGTGCCGAGGCTGAAGCCTTCGCTCAGGTCGTGGGTGACCATGAACACCGTCAGCCTGGTTTCGCGCCACAGCTCCAGCAACAGCAGGTGCATGTCTTTGCGAATGCCCGGGTCGAGGGCGCCGAAGGGTTCGTCCAGCAGCAACACGCGGGGCTTCATGATCAGCGCCTGGGCGATGGCCAGCCGCTGTTGCATGCCGCCGGAAAGCTGTGCCGGGTACTTGTCCAGGGCGTGGCCCAAACCGACTTTGTGCAGCAGGGCCGCGGCCTGTTCCCGTGCCTGTTTTTTCGCGCTGCCGAACAGGCGGCCGAGCAGCGGTGAGCGCGGCAGTTCGAGGCCCAGCGCAACGTTGTTCAGCACCGTTAGGTGCGGGAACACCGAGTAGCGCTGGAACACCACGCCACGGCTGGCATCGGGTTCGGCGGCCAGGGGTTTACCGTCCAGCAGGATCTCGCCATGGCTGGCGGTTTCCTGGCCCAGCAGCAGGCGCAGGAAGGTCGATTTGCCGCAACCGGAAGTGCCGACCAAGGTGCAGAACTCACCTTCGGCCACGTGCAGGTTCAGGCGCTCCAACACCACCTGGTCGCCATAGCGCTGCCACACATTGTTGACGCTGATAAAGCTCATGCCCGCGCTCCTTCGTACCAGGGGAACGCACGCCGGGTCAGGGCCTTGAGGCCCCAGTCCATCAGCCAGGCCAGCAGGGTGATCCACACCACGTAGGGCAGGATCACGTCCATCGCCAGGTAGCGGCGCACCAGGAAGATCCGGTAGCCCAAACCGTCGGTGGAGGCGATGGCTTCGGCTGCGATCAGGAACAGCCATGCCGAACCGAGCATCAAGCGCAGGGAGATCAGCAAGCGCGGCAGCAATTGCGGCAGCACCACCCGCAGCATCAGGGTCCAGGTGGAGGCGCCGAGGGTCTGGGCTTTCACCAGCAACTCCACGGGAATTTCCCGTGCGCGCTGCTCCAGGTCCCGCGCCAGGGCCGGGGTGATGCCGATCACGATCAACATCACTTTCGACAATTCCCCCAGCCCGAACACGATGAACAGGATCGGCAGGATCGCCAGCGGCGGCACCATCGACAGCACCGTAAGCAATGGCGACAACGGCGCGCCGAACAACGGCAAGGTGCCGGCAGCAATGCCCAGGCACAGGCCGGCGAGGGCGCTGATGCCCAGGCCAATCGCCAGGCGGCGCAGGCTGGAGGCGCTGTCTTGCCACAGCACGTATTCACCCGTGCGGCTGTCGGCGCTGAAGGCCAGGCGTTTCACCGCGTCGCCCATTTGTGCGGCGCTGGGCAGCAGCTTGTCGTTGGGGTTGTCTGCCAGGCGCTCGGCCGAGCCCACGAAGTAGGCGAACAGCAGCAGGGCGAAGGGCAGCAGCACCAACAGCAGGCGACTGGAGCGTTCCGGGTGACGGTTGATCAGGCGCATGGCCGGGTCCTCTTACAGCGTGCCGTCGGCGGCCATCTGCACGTAGCTGGGGTCGAAATGCAGCTTGAGGTTGGCGGTGTCGCCGCTGGTCACGCCGTTGGCGAAGCTCATGCCCACGGCGCTGGTGTCTTTGGCGCCTTCACCCAGCAGGCCATGCTGGAAGGAGAACTCGGCGACCTTGCGCATGGTGGCGGGCAACTGCGCGCTGGTGGCGAAGGCCAGGGCTTCCTTGGGCGTGGCGAACAACTTGGTGGTGTCCAGTTGGGACTGGAAGCCCTTGAGGTCGGTGCCGGAGGCCTTGGCCATGTGTTCCAGGGCGTCGGTGCTGGCGGCGTTTTTCGCGTTCATCAGCGCGACCACTTCAAACCAGGCGCCGGTCAGTGCCTTGCCGAGCTTGGGGTTGTCTTTGAGGGTCTGGGTGTTGACCACCATCATGTCCATGATTTCGCCGGGCACTTTGCTGGAGTCGAACACTTCGGTGACGCCGGGCTTGGCCTTGATCTCCGAGAGCATCGGGTTCCAGGTGGTGACGGCCTTGACCTGGTCGGTGTTGAAGGCGGCGGCGATATCCGCGTCGGAAGTGTTGACCACTTTCAGGTCTTTTTCGGTGAGGTCGGCCGACTCCAGCGCGCGGGCCAGCAGGTAGTGGGACACGGAGAGTTCCACCAGGTTGACGTTCATGCCCTTGAGGTCGGCGACGGTCTTGCCTTCGCCCTTGATGACCACGCCATCGTTGCCGTTGGAGAAGTCGCTGACCACCAGCGCGGTGCTGTCCACACCACCGGCGGCGGGGATGGTCAGGGCGTCCATGTTGGTCATGGTGCAGCCGTCGAACTGGCCGGCGGTGTACTGGTTGATGGATTCGACGTAGTCATTGAGCTGCACCATGTCGATCTTGATGCCGTACTTCTTGGCCCACTTGTCGAGGATGCCTTGGCTGCCGGCGTACTCCCATGGCATCCAGCCGGCATAAATCGTCCAGCACACGCTGAAATGGTCTTTGGGGGCGGCCTGGGCGGAAAGGCTCACCACGGCGGCGAAGGCGGCGGCGAGCAGGGCGGGTAAACGTATCGAGGGCATGGATGCTTCTCCAGTTGATCAAGGGCGGACAGGAGCAACGCGGCACCGTAAACGGTGGCTTGTCTCCCGGGCTTTTATCCCGCCGTGTAACCTCAACTGGAGGTCGCCGACTCTCGGACCAGCCACTCGCCTTAGCGAGCCGGAACCCTAGTCAGCCATTGCAAATTGTGGTGCCGCGAACCTGTGATGACTCCTGCACGGGAGAGGTAAAGCGAGAGTCGTGCCAAGTGGCACCGGCGCAGCAACGGCGCGGGTTGGCGCGAGGAGGAGGGCGCAGGGCGCGCAGAGTGTGCGTTGTGCTGGTGCGGGGTTGCACTGCAATGAGGCGACGAACAGATGTATCAATCTATGTCGAAATCGCACCAGATTCCGATTTTGATGTCAGATATTTCGTCAGGCAGTGAAAGCTGTTTGCCGCCCCCCAGCGTCGCTGGGTGTGCTCTTCCGCGGTCCAGGAGGCCGCCATGTATCGTCGACTGCTTCTCATCGCTTTGCTCGGCTTGACCCTTTCCGCGTGCGCGCCCTATTACGGTGGCGGGCAGGCCTATTACGGTACCGAGGTCTACACGGCGCCTGCGCCGGCGTATTACTACGGTGGCGGCCCTTACTACCATTATCGCCAGGGTTACTACCCGCCACCGCAGCGTTACTACCCGTCGCCGCGGTATTACCAGCCGGCACCTCGCTACTACCCAGCCGGGCCAAGAGCCGGTTACCGGCCGTACCCCAATCAGGGTTGGGGCAGCCACTGGGGTAATGGCGGTGGCCGTGGCCAGGGCGGCGGTAATCAGGGCGGAGGCCGTGGCGGGCATCGCTGATCGTATTTGTTGGAAAAGCGGCGCTCAGGCGCCGTTTTTTTATACCGTTGGTCGGTACTGTCATATTTGACAGCTAGACTAGGGGGAACGGCTGTTGTTAGTTGGAGGCGGTCGTCTATTTGGCGTGTCGTTTTCAACATCGATTGACGGAGCCCATGGGATGAGAGCCAGCACGCTCTATTTGTTATTTTTTGGTTTTTTCGGCATTAACACGTTAGCCGCGGCGCAAGCCTGCCCTTATCCGAGTGCCATCCGGTACGTTGATGGGCACTTTCAGGGAACTGCCAAAGACTCCCCATGGGTAAGCCAGCCAATGGGCGGCCAGGACTTCGTGGAAACCTTCGTGGGGGCGATTTTTATTCCAAGGGAGCCGGGTGAGCGCAAGAATGGCTATCTGGAAAAGTGCCTTTATAAAACGCTAAGGGAGAATACGGTCGCCTTGAGATACGGCCCGGCCCGAAGCGGCGGCACGATGTCGCTGGCAGATACCACCCACTGGCAACCGGGCACTGATGTTTTCGGGCAGCCGATATTTCAGTGTGACGACCGGCAACCCGATAATTGCGCCTTCAATTTCGAGCCCTCAAAACGCTGAAGAGGGCTCAGTAGTCAGACAAGTCCGCCAGCGGATGTCGCCCTTCCCAAACCTTGTGGAAGTGCGCCTGAACCACCGCTTCGGGGATCAAGTTGATATCCGGCCAATGCCAGTGGGGCTGTTGGTCCTTGTCGATCAACCGTGCCCGCACCCCTTCGCTGAATTCCGGGTGGCGGCAGCAGTTCAGGCTCAAGGTGTATTCCATCTGGAACACCTGGGCCAGGGACAAATGCCGTGCCCGCTGGATCTGCTCCCACACCAGGTGCGCGGTCAGCGGGCAGCCTTCGCTCAGGGTTTTGCCGGCGCGGTTGAAGAGCGGGTCGGCGTGGTCACGCAGTTGGCTCAAGGCGCGCCACGCGCAGCGTACGTCCCCTACATCCAGCCATTCATCGATCTGCGCACGGCGCGGCAGCCACTGGGCCTCGGGCATCTGGCCGGTGGCTTCCTGGGCCAGGGCCTTGAGCAGGCTGTTGAGTTGCAGGTCGGTCTGCTCCTGCCAGTTCAATTGCAGCAGGCCTTCGAGCAGTTCGTCTTGTTGTTCATCCAGCAGGAAACGGTCGGCCAGGCCCAGGTCCAAAGCGTCGCGGCCATTCATGTGGGCGCCGGTCAGGCCGAGGAACAACCCCAACTTGCCGGGCAGGCGGGACAGGAACCAGCTGGCGCCCACATCCGGGTACAGGCCGATGCTGATTTCCGGCATGGCCAGGCGGCTGCTCGGCGTGACGATGCGCACTGCCGCGCTTTGCAGCAAGCCCATGCCGCCGCCCAGCACATAGCCGTGGCCCCAGCAGATCAACGGTTTGGGGTAGGTGTGCAGGCGGTAGTCGAGGCGGTATTCCGCGGCGAAAAACTGCGCGGCCAGCGCCGGCACTTCGCCGGGATGTTCACGGCAGGCCTGGGCCAGGCTGCGTACTTCGCCGCCGGCGCAAAAGGCCTTGGGGCCATTGCCGCGCAGCAGCACGCAGACGATGTGCGGGTCTTTGGCCCAGGTATCCAGGCGTTCGCCCAGGGCCTGGATCATCGGCAGGGACAGGGCGTTGAGTGATTTTTCAGCGTCCAGGCTGGCGATACCGACGCGGGCGCCGCCCGTGCCAATCAGCTCTTCGAAGTGCAGGTTCATCATGACCTCAATCGAGAAAGTGAAGGTTCAGTATGATCGCTTCGTGGGAAAGTGCCGGTTCTGCGTCAGATCAATTGACAAGCAGGGTGGGCTTTCCTAGGGTTCGCACCATTGTTTTTTCTGGATACAACCATGACCACCGACGACCGTATCAAACTCGAACCCAGCTGGAAACACGCCCTGCGTGACGAGTTCGACCAGCCGTACATGGCCCAGTTGCGGGAATTCCTGCGCCAGGAGCACGCCGCCGGCAAAGAGATCTACCCGCCGGGGCCGATGATCTTCAACGCGCTCAACTCAACGCCTTTGGACAAGGTCAAGGTGGTGATCCTCGGCCAGGACCCCTACCACGGCCCTGGCCAGGCCCATGGCCTGTGCTTCTCGGTGCAGCCGGGCGTGCCGGCGCCGCCGTCGCTGGTCAATATCTATAAAGAGCTCAAGCGCGACCTGAACATCGACATCCCCAACCATGGCTACCTGCAAAGCTGGGCCGACCAGGGCGTGCTGATGATCAACACCACCATGACCGTGGAGCGCGCGAATGCCAACGCCCACGCGGGCAAGGGCTGGCAGTTTTTTACCGATCGGATTATCGAGCTGGTGAGCGAGCATCAGCCGCACCTGGTGTTCCTGCTGTGGGGCGCCCACGCACAGGGCAAGCAGAAGCTGATCGACGCCACCAAGCACCTGGTACTGACGTCGGTGCACCCGTCACCGTTGTCGGCGTATAGAGGGTTTATTGGCTGCGGGCACTTCAGCCGCACCAACAAGTTTCTTGAGCAGAACGGCGAGACGCCGATCGAGTGGCGATTGCCGCCGGTGTGAGAGGTGGGTGAGTGAGGGGGAACGCCCCTCACTACCGGCTTTAAACCTTGTCTGGCTGGCGGTTCCAGTGCCTGAACAACGGCTCCGCCAGAAACAGCACAAACAACAGGCGCATCACCTGCATCGCCGTCACCAGCGGCACCGACAGTTGCAGGGTTTCTGCCGTCAGGCTCATTTCCGCAATCCCGCCGGGCATCATGCCCAGCGTCAATGAACGCAGATCCAGATGGGTCAGGGCACTCAAGCCCACGGCGGCCAGCGTCGCGATCAACATGGTCAGCGCCGTACCGATCAACGTACGCCCCATGAACAACGGCGCACGCCGGAAGAACTGCCGGTTGAAGTGGCAACCCAGGCCGCTGCCGATCAGCCACTGGCCGATCTGGCTGCCACCGTCTGGCAGGCCGATGTGCAAGTCCCAGGTGATACTGACGGCAGCACTCACCAACAGCGGCCCGAACAGCCAAGGGTTGGGCTGGCGCAAACGCTGCCAACCCCAGGCCACCAACGCGCCGACGGGGAAGAGCACCGCCAGCCAGGTCCAATCCACCGTCGCCGGATGAAACTGCGGAGCGCCTTCGCCGAGCAAATACTTGAACGCCGCCGGCACACATAGCACCACCACCAACACCCGCAAACTCTGGCCCGCCGCGACACGGCTGAGCACCGCGCCATTGCGTGCGCCGAGGTTGACCATCTCCCCCGAGCCGCCCGGCATGCTGGAGAAAAACGCCGTGGCGCGGTCTTCACCGCTGCGGCGCATCAACCACACCCCCACAATGCTGGAGAGGCTGGTGACCAGCGCGCCGAAGAAGATCAGGCCGAAGTGGCTCATCACCTGCTCCATCACCACCGGGGTGAAGTGCAGGCCGATACCAATGCCCACGACCCATTGGCCGCATTTGCGGCCGCCGGGAATTTCTGCGAGTTGCCAGGGTGTGAGGCAGCGCACGAGGATGATCGCCAGCAACGAGCCGACCATGTACGGCAATGGCCAGCCGATCTGGCTGGCGAGGTACCCGCCCAGCAGACCGACCAGCGGTGTTGCCCACCAGTTTCTAAACGTGGCCTCAGACATCGGCCACGGCACGACGCTGCAGGGAACGCTTGCGCCAGATGCGCAGCAGCGGGAACAACAACATCAAGGCAGTCAGTACCCACACACCGAAGGTGATCGGGCTGGACCAGAGGATCTGCAATTCGCCGTTGGAAATCGACAGCGCACGACGCAGGTTCTGCTCCATCAAGCCGCCCAGGATAAAGCCCAGCAGGACCGGCGACAGCGGGAAGTCCAGCTTGCGCAGGATGTAGCCGAAGATGCCGATGCCCACCATCAGGAACAGGTCGAAGGTGGTGGCGTGCACCGCGTACACACCGATCGCGGTGATGATGGCGATCACCGGCACCAGCGCCCAGTTCGGCACGGCGAGGATGCGGGTGAAGATGCGGATCATCGGGATGTTGAGGATCACCAGCATGATGTTGGCGATAAACAACGAGGCGATCAGGCCCCAGACGATGTCCGGTTGCTGTTGGAACAGCAGCGGGCCAGGGGTGATGTTGTACAGCGACAGGGCGCCGATCATCACCGCTGTGGTGCCCGAACCCGGTACGCCGAGGGTCAGCATCGGCACCAGGGCGCCGCAGGCGGAAGCGCCAATCGCGGTTTCCGGAGCGGCCAGGCCGCGCATGTCGCCCTGGCCGAATTTACCGCTGGCACCGGCCAGGCGTTTCTCGGTCATGTAGGCCACGGCGGAAGCCAGTGTTGCACCCGCGCCCGGCAGTACACCCATGATGAAACCCAGCAGGCCGCAGCGAATATTCACGACGAACACCGCAGAAGCTTCCTTCAGGTTGAACATCATCCGTCCGGTGGCTTTTACCGCTTCCTGGCCACGGTGGGTTTTTTCCAGCAGCAACAGGATCTCGCTGATGGAGAACAGGCCCAACACCAACACCACGAATTGAATGCCGTCGGTCAGGTGGATGTTATCGCCGGTGAAACGGTACACGCCGCTGTTGGCATCGATACCCACCGCTGACAGAAACAGGCCGATCAACGCGGCGACAAAAGTCTTCAGCGGTTTATCACCCGCCATGCCGCCCAGGCAGACAATGGCGAACACCATCAGTACGAAATATTCCGCCGGGCCGAAGGCAATCGCCCACTTGGCCAGCAGCGGGGCGAACAGCACCATGCCGCAGGTGGCGATAAACGCGCCGATGAACGAACTCCACGCCGACAGCGACAACGCCACGCCCGCCAGGCCTTTACGGGCCATCGGGTAACCGTCGAGGGTGGTCATCACGGTGGAGGCTTCACCCGGAATGTTCAGCAGGATCGAGCTGATGCGCCCGCCGTATTCGCAGCCCAGGTACACGGCGGCCAGCAGGATCAGCGCCGACTCAGGCGGCAGCCCGAGGGCGAACGCGATGGGGATCAACAGCGCCACGCCGTTGATCGGGCCCAGGCCCGGCAACAGGCCGACCACGGTGCCGATCAAGGTGCCGCACAGCGCGGTGATCAGGTTGTAAGGGGTCAGTGCAACGCCGAAGCCCTGGCCCAAATAGCTGAACGTATCCATATCAGTTCTCCAGAACTTCAAGCAGGCCGAGCGGCAGCGGTACATCCATGGCCTTATCGAACAGCAGATAAAGACCGATGCTCATCAAGGTCACGATCACCACGCTGGGCAGCCAGCGGCCGCCATACAGGCGCGCCATGGGAATGCCGATCAGCATGCTGCTGAGGATGAAACCCAGGGGTTCGAACGTGCCGGCGAAAATCACCAATAGCGTGACGCAGACCGCGATCTTGACCAGGGTTTCGCGGTCCAGCGCCGGTTCTTCCTCGGTGTGCTTGGTGGGCTGCGGGCGAAACAGCATGTAGATCAGGCCCAGGCTCATCAGCCCGAGCATCAGCAGCGGGTAGGCGCGAGGTCCTACCGGCTCGTAGGAAAACGATGCCTGATACGGCCAGGCCATCAGCGCCAGGCCGGCGCAGACCAGCAACATGAACGAGGCGAAAATGCGTTGTAAGAGCATGCAAAACTCCTGGGCCACACCCCCGATGCGCAGGGGCGTGGCCGCGCGAACAAGGGGCGATTACTGGATCAGGCCGAACTCTTTGGCCAGCACTTTGTAGTCAGCCACCTGTTTCTTCACGTAGGTGTCCAGCTCCGGGCCGGTCATGGCGAACGGGAACAGCTCGCGCTGGTCACGCAGCTTGGCGAACTCGTCGGAGGCCAGCAGTTTGTCGAAGGCGTCTTTCCACCAGGCGTAGTCTTCGTCGCTGACTTTTGGCCCGAGGTAAAAGCCACGCACCACCGGCCAGACGATGTCGTAGCCTTGTTCCTTGGCGGTCGGAATGTTCTTCATTTCCGGCTCGTCCAGGCGTTCGTCGGAGAACACCGCCAGCAGGCGCATGTCGCCGCTGAGGATGTGCGGCATGGAGTCGGAGATGTCGGTACTGCCCACCTGGATGTGCCCGCCGAGCAGGGCGGTGGCGATTTCACCGCCGCCTTCCAGCGCTACGTAACGCAGGTCGCGCGGGTTGATCCCGGCGGCCTTGGCGATCAGGGCGGTTTGCATCCAGTCCTGGCTGCCGACGGTGCCGCCGGAGCCGATCACCACGCTGCCGGGATCTTTCTTCAGGGCCTTGACCAGATCGTCGAGGTTTTTGTAGGGCGAATCGCTTTTCACCGCAATGGCACCGTAGCTGGTGCCGACGGCCGCGAGCCAGCGCACGGCGCTTTCATCGAAGCGGCCAAATTTGCCCTGGGCCAGGTTCAACAGCGAACCGCTGGACCACGCCACCAGCGTGCCGGCATCTGCCGGGCGCTGGGCCACGACGGCGTTGTAAGCCACTGCGCCCACGCCGCCGGGCATGTAGGTCACGCGCATCGGCTTGCTCAGCAGTTTCTCGTTGACCAGCGCGCTTTGCGCCAGTTTGCAGGTCAGGTCAAAACCACCGCCCGGTGACGCCGGGGCGATGCATTCCGGGCGCTTGGGTTCGGCGGCCATCAATTGGCTGGCGAACAGCATGCAGCTGGCCGTCAGGGCAAATTTACGCAGTGAAAGGGTCATGTTCATCTCCATCATTGTTGTTATGAGGTTGCTGTTACCACAGTGCGACGCTGTAGCTCACCAGCAGGCGCACTTCATCCGCATCACGGGCCGAATAGTTGGAGCGGTAGGTGGCGTTACGCAGGCGCACGGCCACATCCTTGAAGGTGCCGCTTTGCACCACGTAGCGGATCTCGCTGTTGCGTTCCCATTCCTTGCCGGTCTCGCCGTTCTTGAGCTTGATGTTGTCACCCGACAGGTAACGGCTCATGAAGCTCAGGCCGGGGATCCCCAGCTTGGCGAAGTCGTAGTCGTAGCGTGCCTGCCAGGAGCGCTCTTCGGCGCCGGCAAAGTCGTTGATCTGCACGAAGTTGACCAGGTACGGGTCGCTGCCATCCACGTAGGGAAAGGCGCTGTCGCCCGACATGTGCTGGTAGCCGGCGCTGAGCTTATGGCCATTGAGCGCATAGCTGAAGAGGCCGTTGAGGGACGTGTTGTCGATCTTGCCGCCGCGGGCCGCGCCGGTGTCGTCACTGACGGCCAGGCGCAGGTCGGCGCCGAAGGTGCCGGGGCCCATCGGGCGGGACGCCACGAGGCCAAGGAAGTGCTGGCGGTACACGTCGTCGAGTTGGGCGAAGTGGTAGCTGCCGGTGATCTTGTCGGCGAACTTGTAGTCCACGCCACCGAAGTCGAAATGCTTGCCGGTTGCGCCGCTCAGGAAGCGGCTGTTCTTGTTGTTGAGGCCGATGTCTTCGTAGTTGGTGTCGTCGCGGTCCTTGGCCTTGTTCAGGCGCCCGCCGGTGAACACCAGGTTCTTGAATTCCTTGGAACTCAACAGGCCGCCTTCAAACGTCTGCGGCAGGATGCGCCCGTCGTTGGGCTTGAGGATCGGCAGCTCGGGGATCAGCGCGCCGATTTTCAGTTCGGTGGCGGAGATTTTCACTTTGCCGGTCAGGCCGAGTTTGGAATATTCGTTGGCGGCCCGGCCGTCATCGTGGGTCGGCAGCAGGCCGGTGCCGGTGCGGTCGGGGCTGGAGTCGAGCTTGACCCCCAGCATGCCCAGCGCATCCACGCCAAAGCCGACGGTGCCGTCGGTGTAGCCCGACTGCAGGTTGAGCATAAAGCCCTGGGCCCACTCGTCGCGTTTGGATTGTTGTGCACTGGTACCGTCGCGAAAGTCGCGGTTGAAGTACATGTTGCGGGTTTCGAGAGTGGCGGTGCTGTCCTCGAAAAAGGCGGCTTGGCCTGCAGGCGAAAAACCGGCAAGGGCGGCGGCACTGGCGAGGGCGGTCTGGGTGATACGAGAAGAACGAGCAGGCGGCTGTGTGCGCAGCATCGTGGGTGTACTCCGTTATTGTTCTTATTTTGGCGAAAACGCTTCGAGGCGTTTTTCGGGCGCTATGGGTGAAATAGCTCGGCAGGCGAAACCCACCGTGGCTGGATGCTAAAGGGCGAAGCTTTCACTAACCTTTCAGTCGCCTTTCAATGTTTTCGGGCTTCACAGCGCAGGCGGCGCCTGTAAACTCCCCGGCAAAGTGTGGCGCCGACCACTCCTGAACGAGGTAATAAACCCATGCGTGTCCTTCTGGTCGAAGACCATTTGCAGCTTGCCGAAAGTGTCGCCCAGGCGCTCAAGAGCACGGGTTTGACCGTCGATGTGCTGCACGATGGCGTGGCGGCGGACCTGGCCCTGAGCAGCGAGGAATACGCGGTGGCGATCCTTGATGTGGGCCTGCCGCGCATGGACGGTTTCGAGGTGCTGGCACGCTTGCGGGCCCGTGGGAAAAATCTGCCTGTGTTGATGTTGACCGCCCGCAGCGATGTGAAAGACCGCGTGCATGGCCTCAACCTCGGCGCGGATGACTACCTGGCCAAGCCGTTTGAACTGACTGAGCTGGAAGCACGGGTCAAGGCCCTGCTGCGCCGTAGCGTGCTGGGCGGAGAGCGGCAGCAGGCCTGTGGCGTGTTGATTTACGATCTGGACACACGACGCTTCACCCTGGGCGGTGAGCTGCTGACGTTGACCTCCCGCGAGCAGGCTGTGCTTGAGGCGCTGATCGCACGTCCCGGCCGGGTGATGAGCAAGGAGCAGTTGGCCTCCCAAGTGTTCGGCCTGGATGAAGAGGCCAGCCCCGACGCCATCGAAATCTACGTGCACCGTCTGCGCAAGAAGCTCGATGGCCAGCCTGTGGCCATCGTCACGTTCCGTGGCTTGGGGTACCTGCTGGAAGCCCGCGATGCATAAGCCCAGCAGCCTGCGCTGGCGCCTGCTGTGGAACCTGGCGCTGCTGCTGGTGGTGTTGATGATCGCCAGTGGCTTGAGCGCTTATTGGAATGGGCGCGAGGCGGCAGACACGGCTTACGACCGAACGCTGCTGGCCTCGGCGCGGACCATTGCTGCGGGCCTGTCTCATCGCGACGGCACCTTGAGCGCCGATGTGCCCTACGTCGCCCTGGATACGTTCGCCTATGACAGCGCCGGGCGGATTTACTACCAGGTCAACGATATTCACCAGAAGCTGATTTCCGGCTACGAAAACCTGCCCGGCCCGCCGCCGGGTACGCCGCGCACCGATGACTATCCGGCGCTGGCGCGTTTTTACAACGCTAAATATCAGGGCCAGAACGTGCGGGTGGTGAGCCTGCTCAAGGCGGTCTCCGAGCCGAACATGAACGGCATGGCGGAAATCCGTGTGGCCGAAACCGATGAGGCACGAGTCGCCATGGCCCGCAGCCTGATGGCCGATACCTTGCTGCGTCTGGGCATGCTGGCCGTCGGTGCATTGTTGTTGGTGTTTTTCGCGGTGAGCGCGGCGCTGCGGCCATTGGAGCGCTTGCGTACGGCCGTGGAAGAGCGCCAGCCGGATGACCTGCGGCCGTTGCCGCTGGTGGAAGTGCAGCATGAGTTGGGCCCTCTGGTGCGGGCGCTCAACCACTTCACCGAACGCCTGCGCGGGCAGTTCGAGCGCCAGGCCCAGTTTATTGCCGATGCCGCCCATGAGCTGCGCACACCGTTGGCAGCGCTCAAGGCTCGTTTGGAACTGGGACTGCGCGCCGAAGACCCGGCCACCTGGCGCACCACCCTGGAAACCGCCGCCCAGGGCACGGATCGCCTGACGCACCTGGCCAATCAATTGCTCTCGTTGGCCCGTATCGAAAACGGCGCCCGGGCGATTGCCGAAGGCGGTGCGCAACTGCTGGACCTGAGCCAGTTGGCTCGCGAGCTGGGCATGGCCATGGCGCCGCTGGCCCATGCGCGAGGCGTGGCCCTGGCGCTGGAGGCGGACGAGCCGGTGTGGTTGCGGGGCGAGCCAACGTTGTTGAACGAATTGCTGAGCAATCTGGTGGACAACGCCCTGGCCCACACGCCGCCGGGCGGCAACGTGATTTTGCGGGTCACGGCGCCGGCGGTACTGGAAGTGGAAGACGACGGCCCGGGCATCCCGCTGGATGAGCGGGACCGGGTGTTCGAGCGCTTCTATCGGCGCAGCCAGCAGGGCTTGGGTTCAGGCTTGGGGTTGGCGATTGTCGGCGAGATCTGCCGGGCGCACCTGGCGCAGATCAGCTTGCATGACGGTGAGTTGGCGGGGTTGAAGGTGCGGGTCAGTTTTATCGCGGGGTAATCAGTAAAACATCGACCGCGCTTCGTCCAACTCGGCACGCAAGGTGTCGTTGTAGGGGTCGATCCGCAGTTTCTGGATCGCCGGCAGCGTCGACACCGGCACGCTGGCCAGCGGATGGTCGGTGTTACGGTGGCAATACAGCACGGCGACCTGCACCAGGTCGATATAGTCCAGGCGCTCGGAGTCGCGCTCCAGGTCCATGTACTGTGCCGGCAGGTTCACCAGCATTTCCGGGAAGTCCCAGCGTCGCAGCAGTTTGTCGCCCAGCAATGGGTGAATGCTTTCAATCACGTGGTTGAGGCTGACCGGATCGGACAGCAGTTCATAGTGATCTTCGGCGTAGGTCAGGATCGGCAATACGCCAATCTGATGCACCAGCCCACCCAAGGCTGCCTGATCAGGCTTCAACTGGCTGTGGTTGCGGCACAGCGCATAGCTGACGCCGGCCACTTCCAGGCTGCGCCGCCACACATCGCGCATTTTCTGTTCGACCACTTCGGAGCGGGCGTGGAAGATCTGCTCCATCACCAGGCCGATCGCCAGGTTGCTGCTGTAGTTGGTGCCCAGCCGGGTGATGGCGGTGTGCAGGTCGGTGACTTCCTGGGTGGCGCGCAGCAGCGGGCTGTTGACCACTTTGATCAGCCGCGCCGACAGGGCGGTGTCGCGGCCGATCACTTTGCTCAGATGGCTGATGCTGATGTCCGGGTCTTCGGCGGCCTGACGAATCTTCAGGGCCACTTCCGGTAGCGTTGGCAGGACCAGGTCATCATTATCGATGGCCACAACCAAAGCCTGTTGGACTCTTTCCGCCAGCTTGTTCATTCATGATCTCTAGGGTGTTGCAAAAAGGTACGACGATCAGCGCTGGATCTCGCGATCACGGTCCAGCTGGTAAGGCAGGTCGAGCAGCTGAAGGCCCGGGCCTTCCAGCGTACCTACATGCACATCGCCACTCTCTGCTGCTTCGGCTTGCAGCACCGCTAGAAGTTCAATCGACTCGCCGGCCCGTGCGGCAATCACCACCTCGCCGATGGCGCTGTTGTGCGTCGGGGAAAACAGGGGGGTGCCAGGCTCTGGCAAC
This sequence comes from Pseudomonas sp. PAMC 25886, assembly GCF_000242655.1. Lineage (NCBI taxonomy): Bacteria > Pseudomonadati > Pseudomonadota > Gammaproteobacteria > Pseudomonadales > Pseudomonadaceae > Pseudomonas > Pseudomonas sp. PAMC 25886. The sequence continues at coordinate 250,876 of NZ_AHHC01000084.1, read as the reverse complement.
TCACTGGCATTCAGGCTCAAGCGATACAGGCGACGCTTGAGTTTGCCCAGGTACTGCATGCGCGCGACGATTTCCTGGCCGGTGTAGCAGCCTTTCTTGAAGCTGACGCCGCCGACGGCTTGCAGGTTGAGCATCTGCGGAATGAACAGTTCGCGGGTCTGGGGCATGACCTGGCCGATGCCGGCACGTATCTGGCCCAGCAGCCATTGATTCAGTTCACCTTCGTTCAATTGCGCGGCGAGTTGGCTGCGCAGGGTGTCGGCCTGGGCGGCAGGGGCCCAGAGTTCGGCGCGGCCCGGGGATACGCGAATCGCGATCAACTCGTCGCTGCGTGCCACGCTGTCGGTCTCGGCGGGCAGCTCAAGGCCCAGGCTGGCCAATAGTGGATCAGCATCCGACACCCCGAAACGTACCCAGGCGGCACTTTCGTCGGTGAGTTTGGATTTGGAGAACACCGCGTACTTCTTCAAGTCCGCCAGTTGCGGCTCCAGCAACTCGGAGGCCATGGCCAGCAGCACGCCATCGCCTTGCAGCAGGATGCGGAAGCTCGACTGCATGCGCCCTTTTTGGGTGCAGCGCGCGCCGAGGCTGGCCTGGGTGTCACTCAGGTAGTTGAGGTTGCAGGTCAGTTGTCCCTGGAGGAACTTGGCAGCGTCGGAACCGCGGACGGCGAGAACGCCTTCGTGGGACAGGGGGCAGAAGAAAGCAGAGTCAGCCATGGGTCATCGCAGGTTAAAAAGTCATGGGTGCATCATAGAGGGGCGCCCGGCAAATGGATAGTTTCGGTATGGCCGACCAAAGCCGACTGTTCCAGGCAGCTTCGGCCTGTATACTTGCGCTCTATTTGAGGAGCGCTCCATGGTCGAAGATGTAGAACTCAATCGCCTCTACTGGCACAGCCGCCGCGGCATGCTTGAGCTGGATGTGTTGCTGGTACCGTTCGTCAGGGAGGTCTATCCGCACCTCAACGACATCGACCGCGACTGCTACCGCAAGCTGCTGGAATGCGAAGATCAGGACATGTTCGGCTGGTTCATGGAACGTGCCGAATCGGAAGACCCGGAGCTGCAACGCATGGTTCGGATGATTCTGGATCGTGTCCAGCCCAAGTAATACGTTCGAATGCCGCTGGCACGCCTCCGGGCAGTTGCTGGCGGCTTATCTTTTCGCCCAGGCGTTCGCACTGGGTGCTTTGTGGTTTCTCGATGTGTCCCCGTGGTTCGCCGTGTTCGGCGCCTTGTTGTGCCTGGCCCATGCCGGTTGGGTGCTGCCGCGTCATATCCTGTTGACTCACCGTTCGTCGATCCGTGGCCTGCGCCGCGATGAGGACGGCTGGCAGTTGTGGAGCGCCGCGCGTGGCTGGCACAGCGTACAACTGCGTCCCGACAGCCTGGCGTTGCCGTTGATCGTGGTGCTGCGCTTTCGAGTGCAGGGTGACTGGCGTGTGCGTTCGATCTGTGTGCCGCGGGATTCGCAGGCCACCGATGTGCATCGGCGCCTGCGGGTGCGCTTGAAGTTCAGCCGCCGTAGGTGGTTGGCACCAGGATAGTGTCGCGCGCCTCGGGCAGCATTTGCGGGTAGTCGAGGGTGTAATGCAGGCCCCGGCTCTCTTTGCGCTCCATGGCCGAGCGGATCATCAGTTCCGCCACCTGGGCCAGGTTGCGCAGCTCGATCAGGTCGCGGCTGACCTTATAGTTGCTGTAGAACTCGTCGATCTCATCCAGCAGCAGTCGAACCCGGTGCTGCGCCCGTGCCAGGCGCTTGTTGGTGCGCACGATTCCCACGTAGTCCCACATGAAGCGCCGCAGCTCGTCCCAGTTGTGGGCGATGATCACGTCTTCGTCCGAGTCGGTCACCTGGCTGGCGTCCCAGCGGGGCAGGGCGGCCGGCACCGGGATGCGCGGCAGTTGTTCAAGGATGTCGGCGGCGGCGGAGCGGGCGTACACGAAGCATTCCAGCAGCGAGTTACTGGCCATGCGGTTGGCACCGTGCAGGCCGGTGAAGCTGGTTTCGCCGATGGCGTACAGGCCTGGCACATCGGTGCGGCCGTGCTGGTCGACCATCACGCCGCCGCAGGTGTAGTGCGCCGCCGGTACGACCGGGATCGGGCCTTTGGTGATGTCGATGTTGAACGCCAGGCAGCGCTCGTAGACCGTCGGAAAGTGGGTCTTGATGAAGGCTTCGGGCTTGTGGCTGATGTCCAGGTAGACGCAGTCGATGCCCAGGCGCTTCATTTCATGGTCGATGGCCCGGGCGACGATGTCTCGCGGGGCCAGTTCGGCCCTGGGGTCGAAGCGCTGCATGAAGCGTTCGCCGTTGGGCAGCTTCAGGTGTGCACCTTCGCCGCGCAGGGCCTCGGTGATCAGGAAACTCTTGGCTTGCGGGTGATAAAGGCACGTGGGGTGGAACTGATTGAACTCCAGGTTCGCCACCCGGCAGCCCGAGCGCCAGGCCATGGCGATACCATCACCGCAGGCGCCGTCGGGGTTGCTGGTATAGAGGTAGACCTTCGCCGCGCCGCCCGAAGCGAGAATCGTGAAGCGTGCGCCGTAGGTGTCGACTTCACCACTGGCGCGGTTGAGCACGTAGGCGCCGAGGCAGCGTTCGCCCGACAGGCCCAGGCGTTTTTCGGTGATCAGGTCGACGGCGACCCGTTGTTCCAGCAGTTCAATGTTCGGGCGCTGCCGGGCCTGGTCGAGCAAGGTCTTGAAGATTGCGGCGCCGGTGGCGTCGGCGGCATGGATGATGCGCCGATGGCTATGGCCGCCTTCGCGGGTCAGATGGAACTCGAAGCCGCCGTCGTCGGTGCCGGAATGTTCATCGCGGGTGAACGGCACGCCCTGGTCGATCAGCCATTGGATGGCTTCGCGGCTGTGTTCGACGGTGAAGCGCACCGCCTCTTCATTGCACAGGCCGCCGCCCGCATTCAGGGTGTCTTCGACGTGGGATTGTACGGTGTCGGTGTCATCCAGTACCGCGGCGACACCGCCCTGGGCCCAGAATGTCGAGCCATTGGCCAGGTCGCCCTTGCTCAGTACGGCTATGCGCAGATTGCTCGGCAGGGTCAGCGCAAGGCTCAAGCCTGCGGCGCCGCTGCCAATCACCAGGACATCGTGTTGAAACTGTTGGCTCATTTGAAGGATTCCGCAAAAAGCGATCCGAAGGGGGCGCAAACAGGACGCCTGGATCGGCGAATCAAAGGGTCACACGGCCCACTAGTATATAGAGGGGGGGAGCGGCACAATAGCCGGGCATTCGTGGCATTGTGAGACTACGGTCAACGAACTGCACGGCTTTCATGAGGGCGACAGCTATTGGGGTGGGAACTTTTTGCATAAGCCCCGACTCAATAGCAGGATGCCCGAAAGCTGGGAACACGCTGGATTTACTGATCGGCGTCTCTGTCAGACGCGTCAGGAAACTGGCGACAGATTATTCGCGCAGCCGGCATTGCCCGCGCTGCGTTTTTCGTGTGTGCCAAATCAGTGCGCACCGGAAACTTGCTTGGAGGGGGAGAACTTTTGCGAAAAGTCCGAGTCTATGTTTGCAAGCCTGATCGATTAGTTATGCAAGCCTCCTTCAAGTACAACGAGGAGTGTTCATGCTAACCCAGGAAGAGGATCAGCAGCTGGTCGAGCGCGTTCAACGCGGCGACAAGCGGGCATTTGATCTGCTAGTGCTGAAATACCAGCACAAAATTCTCGGGTTGATCGTGCGGTTTGTGCACGACACCCATGAAGCGCAGGACGTTGCACAGGAAGCCTTTATCAAGGCGTACCGTGCACTCGGTAATTTCCGCGGTGATAGTGCGTTTTACACGTGGCTTTACCGCATCGCCATCAACACGGCGAAGAACTATCTGGTTTCTCGCGGTCGCCGCCCACCGGATAGTGATGTTAGTTCGGAAGATGCTGAATTTTATGATGGTGATCACGGCCTCAAGGATCTCGAGTCGCCGGAGCGTGCATTGCTGCGCGACGAGATCGAGGGAACCGTCCATCGAACAATTCAGCAACTACCAGAAGATTTACGTACGGCGTTAACTTTACGTGAATTCGATGGTCTGAGTTACGAGGACATTGCGGCCGTCATGCAATGTCCGGTGGGTACCGTACGTTCCCGGATTTTCCGGGCTCGGGAAGCCATCGATAAAGCCCTGCAGCCGTTGTTGCAGGAAAACTGAGACAGCGGCGACAGCCAAGAGAGGAACCGCCATGAGTCGTGATGCCCTGCAGGAATCGCTGTCCGCAGTGATGGATAACGAAGCGGATGAACTGGAACTTCGTCGAGTGCTTAATGCATTTGATGATGCCGAAACCCGTGATACCTGGTCTCGTTACCAAGTCGCTCGGGCGGTGATGCACAAGGATCTTCTAATCCCTCGTCTGGATATTGCTGCGGCCGTTTCTGCTGCGCTGGCTGATGAAGCCGTTCCGGCAAAAGCTGCTCGCGGTCCTTGGCGTAGCCTGGGTCGTTTGGCAGTCGCTGCTTCGGTGACCGTCGCTGTGTTGGCAGGTGTTCGCCTGTACAACCAGGACGAAATCGCCGGTGCCGAACTGGCCCAACAAACCCAGCAACCGGTCATGGCCGGTCCGCAGGTCAAGGGTCCAGCCGTACTGGCCGGCTACAAGGAAAGCTCTGATACCACCGGGCCTATGGCCAACGGTGTACTTCAAGGGCAATCCGGCTGGCAGGACCAGCGTCTTCCGGGCTACCTGCGCCAACACGCACAGGAATCTGCCTTGAAGGGCACTGAAAGCGCTCTGCCATACGCTCGCGCTGCAAGCCTGGAAAACCGCTAGACCGCCAAGGAGCTTTATGCGCGCCATACCGCTCCTTGCGTTGTTGCTCAGTGGCTGGTTTGCAGTCCCCGCCCATGCCGACGAAGCCCAAGACTGGCTTACGCGTCTTGGGCGGGCGGAGCAGCAACAAAGCTTTCAGGGCACCTTCATCTACGAGCGTAACGGTAGTTTTTCTACCCATGACATCTGGCATCGCGTCCAGAATGGTCAGGTCCGTGAGCGGCTTTTGCAGCTCGATGGTTCTGCCCAGGAAGTCCTGCGCGTCGATGGCCGTACCCAATGCGTGAGTGGCACACTGGTTGCCGGGCTTGGGGGCTCCCCCGATTCTCCTTCACGCACCCTTGATCCGCAAAAACTCAAAGCTTTCTACGAGCTTGCCGTTATCGGCAAATCGCGCGTGGCGGGTCGAAATGCGGTGATCGTCTCTGTGACTCCCCGGGATCAATACCGTTATGGCTTTGAGCTGCACCTGGACCGCGAAACCGCGCTGCCACTGAAGTCGTTATTGCTTAACGACCAGGGCCAGTTGCTGGAGCGATTCCAGTTCACCCAGCTCAATACGTCGGTGCCTGATGATCGTGACCTGCAGCCCAGTGGCGAATGTACGCCTGTGGCTGTAACCAGCGCCAAGGCCCCGGAGGTCGAAGTTCCTCAGGATTGGCGCCTCGATTGGCTGCCGCCAGGCTTCCAGTTGGTCAACAGCAGCGCCCATAAAGATTCCCATACCAAGGTAGTCGTCAGCAGTTTGATGTATGACGATGGCCTGGCACGTTTCTCAGTGTTTTTGGAGCCGCTCAACGGTGCGACCGTGACCGAGACTCGAACCCAGCTGGGCCCGACCGTCGCTGTATCACGGCGTCTCAATACCCTGGAAGGCGAGGTGATGGTGACGGTCGTCGGCGAAATCCCGATTGGCACCGCCGAACGGATTGCGCTGTCTGTACGCAGCGGCACCACGCCCGCCAAGCCGTGAGTTGTTAATCCTATGTTCATCCTGATATTTCAATGTTGCGCAGGAGAAGGTCGATGCCTGCCTCTGTCGAGAGCATGAAATGTCTGGATCATTTTTTTCACTTGCTAAAATCCCCTATGTTTTTTATAGGTCAGTGCCTGTCGGCCCTGGCCTTGTTTTGTTCGCGGAACAAAAATGTCGGTCGCAGTTTTTTCGGCGTTTATTGAACCCTGTCGCTCAACCCTGCTCGTCGTAACGGGAGCTGTATGTCGATACCACGTTTGAAGTCTTACCTATCCATAGTTGCCACGGTGCTGGTGCTGGGTCAGGCCGTTACCGCGCAAGCGGCCGAGCTGCCTGATTTCACCCAACTGGTGGAGCAGGCGTCGCCTGCCGTGGTGAACATCAGTACTACGCAGAAGCTGCCGGATCGCAAAGTTTCCAACCAGCAGATGCCCGACCTGGAAGGCCTGCCGCCGATGCTGCGGGAGTTCTTCGAGCGTGGCATGCCCCAGCCGCGTACGCCGCGTGGCGGTGGTGGTGGCCAGCGCGAGGCCCAGTCCCTGGGTTCGGGTTTCATCATCTCGCCTGACGGCTACATCCTGACCAACAACCACGTGATTGCCGACGCTGACGAGATTCTCGTGCGCCTGGCTGACCGCAGCGAGCTGAAAGCCAAGCTGGTGGGCACCGACCCACGTTCTGACGTGGCCCTGCTGAAAATCGAAGGCAAGGACCTGCCGGTGCTCAAGCTGGGCAAATCCCAGGACCTGAAAGCCGGGCAATGGGTAGTCGCCATCGGTTCGCCGTTTGGTTTTGACCATACCGTGACCCAAGGCATCGTCAGCGCCATCGGTCGCAGCCTGCCAAACGAAAACTACGTGCCGTTCATCCAGACCGACGTGCCGATCAACCCGGGTAACTCCGGTGGCCCTCTGTTCAACCTGGCGGGCGAAGTGGTCGGCATCAACTCGCAGATCTACACCCGTTCCGGTGGTTTCATGGGCGTGTCCTTTGCGATCCCAATCGACGTGGCCATGGACGTTTCCAACCAGCTGAAAACCGGTGGCAAAGTCAGCCGCGGCTGGCTGGGTGTGGTGATCCAGGAAGTGAACAAGGACCTGGCTGAATCCTTCGGTCTCGACAAGCCGGCCGGTGCCCTGGTCGCACAGATTCAGGACGATGGCCCGGCTGCCAAAGGCGGCTTGCAAGTCGGTGACGTGATTCTGAGCATGAACGGCCAGCCGATCGTCATGTCTGCAGACTTGCCGCACCTGGTGGGCGCGCTCAAGGCCGGCAGCAAAGCCAAGCTGGAAGTGATTCGCGACGGCAAGCGCCAGAACGTTGAGCTGACCGTTGGTGCGATCCCGGAAGAAGGCGCGGCGCTTGATGCGCTGGGTAACAGCAAGCCGGGTGCAGAGCGCAGCAGCAACCGCCTGGGCATCGCCGTGGTCGAGTTGACCGATGAGCAGAAGAAAAGCTTCGACCTCAAGAGTGGCGTAGTGATCAAGGAAGTCCAGGACGGTCCTGCCTCCCTGATCGGCCTGCAGCCGGGTGATGTCATTACTCACCTGAACAACCAGGCTATCAACTCCACCAAAGAGTTCACCGACATCGCCAAGGCGCTGCCGAAGAACCGCTCGGTGTCGATGCGCGTCCTGCGTCAGGGGCGCGCCAGCTTCATTACCTTCAAACTGGCCGAGTAATCCGCTAGTCCAATAAAAAGCCCCGCTCTCGATGCACGAGAGCGGGGCTTTTTTGTGGCTGTAAGGTTTAGCCCATCATGTCTTTGATCATGCGTTCCTGATCGATCAGTTCACGTTGGCGTGCATCGATACGTGACGAAAGCGGGAAGTTGCTGCCGGCGCGACGCTTGGCGAAGTCCAGTTGTTGAATGGCCTGCTTGAAGTCCCCTACCAGCGCGAAGTACTCGGCGCGGGCCTGATGCAGGCCGATGATATTGCCCGACAACCCCCGGGTTTCCGCGACCTGATACCAGACGTCCGGATCGTCGGTGCGTGATTTAAGCAGGCCTTCGAGGGCTTTTTCCGCGTCAGCGGTGCGGCTTTGCTTGAGCAGCAGATCCACCCGAACCTGATTCAGCGGGTAGTTGCCTGGATATTGCGTCAACATCCGGTCCGTACGCTGCTGGGCATCCGGCAGGCGATTGTTGCTCATGTCCAACTCGATCTGCGCCAGGTTGTAGGTGATGTCGTTGGGCGCCTTGGCCAGCAGCGGCTTCAGGTTTTCCCGGGCCAGGTTGAATTGCGCACCTTTGATCTGGGCGATGGCGAGGCCATAACGCGCCACATCGTTTTTCGGGTTTTCATCCAGCTGAGCCTGGAAGCGTTTGGCTGCCAGGCCCGGAGTGTCTTCGTAATACAACTGCACACGAGCGCGGATCAGTTGGTAGCGCAGGCTGTCCTCAATACCGCCCGGCTTGGCTTGCTCCGCGCGGTTGCGGGTGTCTGCGATCCGCGATTCGGTGACCGGGTGAGTCAGCAGGAATTCTGGCGGCTTGGCGTCAAAGCGGTACTGGCGCATCAAGCGCTCAAACATGGTCGGCATGGAGCGCGGGTCGTAGCCGGCCTTCTCCAGGTTGAGGATGCCGATACGGTCAGCCTCTTGCTCGTTTTGCCGGGAAAAGCGACGTTGTTCCTGGATGGCGGCGGCCTGGCTGCCGGCAATCGCGGCAATGCCCGCATCGCCTGCACCCGCGGCAGCGGCAATGATGCCGCCGAGCAGCGCAGCCATCATCGGGATTTGCATGCGTTGCTGCGCTTCCACGCCCCGGGCGAAGTGGCGTTGGGACAAGTGAGCCAGTTCGTGAGCCAGCACAGAGGCATATTCGCCTTCGGTCTGGGCATTGAGAAACAGGCCGCCGTTGACCCCGACGATGCCGCCTGGTGCGGCAAACGCGTTGAGTTGCGGGCTGTTGATCAGAATGAATTCCAGGCGCCGGTCATTGACCTGGCTGGTCTCCACCAGTTTGTAAACGCTGGTTTCGACGTAATCCTTGAGTTGCGGGTCGTTGAGTTGCGAGACCTGGCCACGCAGGTAGGCGAGCCATGCCCGACCCAAATCGTATTCCTGTTTTGGCGAGACAATGGCAGAACTGGCGTCGCCAAGTGACGGCAGGTCGTCGGCGAAGCCTGGAGAGGCAAGCAGGCAAGCCAGCGTCAGCAGGGTAGGGCGCAAAAAAGTCATGCACAAAGCCTTTCGACAAAGAGCTTACTGTAGCCGGACACTGAGCTTCGGACCAGATATTCTAAGCGCCCCCGACGCCCACCCGGAGCAAAACCATGACCGACGCTGTAGCCTTCGATGCCGAACTGGATGCCAGTGGCCTTAACTGTCCGCTGCCCTTGCTCAAGGCCAAGCTGGAACTCAACCGGCTGGCCAGCGGCGCGGTGCTCAAGGTGATCGCCACAGACGCGGGTTCCCAGCGGGATTTCCGTACATTTGCCAAGCTGGCCGGCCACACCCTGTTGCATGAAGAAGACGAAGCGGGCGTCTATCGTTACTGGTTGCGCAAGGCCTGAATCGCTTGAACGTGCTGTCCTTATCGCCTGAGGTTTATTGATGTTCAAAGTGTTACGTGACTGGATTCAGCGCTACTTCTCCGACGAAGAAGCCGTGGTGCTGGCCGTCCTGCTGTTTCTCGCCTTTACGGCCGTGCTCACCTTGGGCGGCATGTTGGCGCCAGTACTGGCGGGGATGGTGCTGGCGTACCTGATGCAAGGCCTGGTCTCCATTCTGGAGCGCCTGCGCTTGCCAGGTGGGGCAGCGGTGGGCCTGGTGTTTGCCTTGTTCATGGGGCTGTTACTGGTGTTTATCGTGATCGTGGTGCCTTTGTTGTGGCATCAGTTGATCACCTTGTTCAACGAGCTGCCGGGCATGCTCGCCAAGTGGCAGTCGCTGCTCTTGCTGTTGCCCGAGCGCTATCCGCACCTGGTGTCGGACGAGCAGGTATTGCAGGCGATTGAAGTGGCGCGCGGCGAAATCGGAAAGTTTGGACAATGGGCGCTGACCTTTTCCCTTTCGAGCTTGCCACTGTTGGTCAACATCATGATCTACCTGGTGTTGGTGCCGATCCTGGTGTTTTTCTTCCTCAAGGACCGCGAGATGATCGGTCGTTGGGTGCGCGGCTACCTGCCGCGTGAACGGGCATTGATTACCCGGGTCGCCGAGGAAATGAACCGGCAGATTGCCAACTACATCCGTGGCAAGGTCATCGAGATCTTCATCTGCGGTGGGGTCACCTACATCGGCTTTGTCGCACTGGGGCTGAACTATGCAGCACTGCTGGCGCTGCTGGTCGGCGTTTCAGTGGTGGTGCCCTATGTTGGCGCGGTGGTGGTGACGGTGCCGGTGATGCTGATCGCGCTGTTCCAGTGGGGCTGGAGTGATCAGTTCATCTACCTCATGGCGGTGTACGGTATTATCCAGGTGCTGGATGGCAACGTGCTGGTGCCATTGCTGTTCTCCGAGGCGGTGAACCTGCATCCGGTGGCGATCATCTGTGCGGTGTTGTTGTTTGGCGGGTTGTGGGGCTTCTGGGGGGTATTCTTTGCGATTCCCCTGGCGACGCTGTTCAAGGCAGTGCTGGATGCCTGGCCGCGGCAGGAGCCCGTTGTAGCGCCATTACTCTGATAGTTGTGGTGCCGGTGCAGGCCTCATCGCGGGCAAGCTCGGCTCCCACATTGACTGAGTTGTGATGTCGAACGACGATCACATGTGGGAGCTGTCTTGCCTGCGATAGCTATTCCAACGCCAGCAAGTGAATCAAGCCTTGTTCAGCGCTTGCGCCGCTGCTAATACAGCGTCCACATGGCCGGGCACTTTCACACCACGCCATTCCTGGCGCAGCACGCCATCCTTGTCGATCAGGAAGGTGCTGCGATCAACGCCCAGGTATTCCTTGCCATACAGCTTCTTCAGCTTGATCACATCAAACAGCTGGCAAACCGCTTCGTCCTTGTCGCTGATCAGCTCAAAGGGGAATGCCTGCTTGGCCTTGAAGTTCTCGTGGGACTTCACGCTGTCCCGGGACACGCCAAACACCACGGTGTTGGCGGCCTCGAACGCTGCGTGCTGGTCACGAAAGCCCTGGCCTTCGGTGGTGCAGCCCGGGGTGCTGTCTTTCGGGTAGAAGTAGATCACCACTTGCTTGCCCTTGAGCCCGGCGAGGCTGAAGGTCTGCCCGCTGGTGGCCTGGGCTTCGAAGTCGGCTACCGGTTTGTCGATGACTACTGCCATGAAAACTTCCTTACATTGGGTTCTGTGGGCGCCATGGCTCGATCAGTGCGTCGAGGTTCAGGGCATCGGCGAAATCCAGGAACTGGTCGCGCAGCCAACTGATCTGCACGCCGGCCGGCAAGGTCACGGTAAAGGTGGCGTTGAGCATGGTGCCGCCGGTCTGCGGGGCCTGATAGGTGTCGCAGGTCAGGTTTTCCAGCTCGACGTTGTGATCGATAAAGAACTGGCACAGCTCGTTGACGATGTCCGAGCGGTAGGCCGAGCTGACATAGGCAACGTAGGGCAGGGCCTGAGGACGGTTCTCCAGGGCCGCACTGCGCACCACGTTGACCGTGAAGTCATGCTTCTTGGCCAAGCCCGGCAAGCCGGTCTCGAGGCGGGCCAGGGCATCCCAGGTTCCGGAAATCTGCAGGACCAGCGCGCTGCACTCGCCATGGCGGGTCAGGCGGGAGGTCACGACGGCGCAGCGGTTTTCATGGCTGGCGCGGCACAGGACGTTAGTCAGCTCCATGGGGTTGGCGCCAAGGGCACTGATGACAAGGAATTGTTCGCGGACTGTGGGGGTGGACATGCAGCCTTCCTAAAGCGATGAGCGGTCGATACGATGAAAGCGGTATCAATCAAAGGATGAAGGGTAGCGAAAACCATCGCCAAGGGCTAGGAGGTGGCGTTTTCATTACGTAATCAGCTTCATCAAACCCCGCTTTGGCCCAATGATGGCGTTGCTGCGAACTAAGTTGATCCAGAACGCATCCTCAGACGGTACTTCGCTTGTACAAGCATCTTGGCGCCAGTACCATTACCGCTCTCTTTTTCCGGCAGGAGCGGTTGCATGATTGCGGGCAGTATGGTGGCACTGGTCACACCCATGGATGCACAAGGTAATCTCGACTGGGACAGCCTGGGCAAACTGGTGGACTTCCACCTGCAAGAGGGCACCAACGCCATCGTGGCGGTCGGCACCACAGGTGAATCGGCCACGCTTGATGTGGAAGAACACATCGAAGTGATCGAGTTCGTGGTCAAGCGCGTTGCAGGGCGTATCGCTGTGATCGCCGGCACGGGCGCCAATTCGACCCGCGAAGCGATCGAATTGACCCGCAACGCCAAGAAAGCCGGCGCCGACGCCTGCCTGCTGGTGACGCCGTACTACAACAAGCCGACTCAGGAAGGCCTGTACCTGCACTTCCGCGCCATTGCCGAAGCGGTCGACATCCCGCAGATCCTCTACAACGTACCCGGTCGCACCGCCTGCGACATGAAAGCCGAGACCGTGATCCGCCTGTCCACCGTACCGAACATCATTGGTATCAAGGAAGCCACCGGTGACCTGCAACGCGCCAAGGACATCCTGGCCGGCGTCAGCAGCGACTTCCTGGTGTATTCCGGTGACGACGCCACTGCTGTCGAACTGATCCTGCTGGGCGGCAAAGGCAACATCTCGGTGACTGCCAACGTCGCACCGCGCGCCATGAGCGAGCTGTGTGCCGCTGCCATTGCCGGTGATGCGGTCAAGGCCCGGGCGATCCATGAGCAATTGGCACCGCTCAACAAAACCCTGTTTATCGAATCCAACCCTATCCCCGTGAAATGGGCGCTGCATGAGATGGGCCTGATGCCGGACGGTATCCGTCTGCCGCTCACCTGGCTCAGCGAAGCCTGTCACGAACCGCTGCGACAGGCCCTGCGCCAGTCCGGCGTCCTGGTTTAATTGAGGAAGCACTACGCATGAAGCGATTGGCCGGACTTTCCGCACTTGCCTTGATTATCTCCAGCACCAGTGGCTGCGGTTGGATCTGGGGCCCGGAAGGCTACTTCCGCGACCGCGGTAGCGATTACCTGGAAGCCCAACAAACCGCCCCGATGAAATTGCCGTCGGACGTCAATGTCGCCAAGCGCCTTGACCCGTTGCTGCCGATCCCGCGCAACGTAGCCGACGACACCTTCAAGGGTGAATACGAAGTGCCGCGTCCACAGCCGCTGTCGGCCGTGGCCGATGCCAGCGACTACAGCCTGCAGAAGAGCGGCGACACCCGTTGGGTCATGGCCCAGCGCCCACCTGCCGAAGTCTGGCCGGTGGCCGTGCAGTTCTTCCAGGACAACGGTTTCCGCATTGACGAACAACGCCCGCAGACCGGTGAATTCACCACCGCGTGGCAGCACACCAGCGAACTGTCGGCCTCCATGGCCAAGCGCCTGCAAGCCGGCGGCGTAGCCAATGACAGCGAAGCCCGCATCCGCGTGCGTATCGAGCCAGGCGTGCAACGCAACACCAGTGAAGTCTACGTGGTCAGCGCCGAGCGTCCTGCCGGCAGCACCGCCAACGTCGACTTCACCCCGCGCTCGGTCAACACCGGCGTGGACGCTGCCCTGGTCGACGAAATGCTCGCCAGCATGAGCCGTATCTCCGAGAAGGGCGGTTCCGTCTCCCTGCTCGCCGCCGGCAGCTTTGACACACCAAGCCGAGTCAGCCTCAGCGAAGACGGCAGCGGCAACGTCGTGCTCAACCTGGGTGAAGACCTGGACCGTGCCTGGTCGAGTGTCGGCCGCGCGCTGGAACACGGCGAATGGCGCGTTGAAGACATCAACCGCAGCCTGGGCCTGTACTACATCAACCTGGCCGAAAAAGCCGAGAAGAAAGACGACGAGCCAGGTTTCTTCAGCAAGTTGTTCGGCAGCAAGCCGACCAAGGAAGAGATCGAGACCCGCGCCGAGCGTTACCAGGTTCGTTTGAGCAAGGTTGGCGACAGCGTGCAAGTGACCGTCGAGAAAAACATCAATACTGTGGCGCCGGCTGATGTGGCGCGCAAAGTGTTGGGCGTGATTCAGGACAACCTGGGCTGATCCGATGCGTTTTGCCGTTCTCGGCAGCGGTAGCCAAGGGAACGGCACGCTAGTAGCCCACGACGACACGTACGTCCTGGTGGATTGTGGTTTCTCCCTGCGGGAAACCGAGCGGCGCCTGCTGCGCCTGGGGGTTCACCCCTCGCAGCTGAGTGCGATTCTGGTGACCCACGAACATGCCGACCACGTGCATGGCGTGGGTTTGCTGTCTCGGCGCTACAATCTTCCGGTGTACCTGAGCCGCGGTACCTTGCGCGGGATGCGCAAACCGATTGAACCCGCGGGTTTGCTGGCTGGTGGCGAGCAATTGCAGGTCGGTGCCTTGAGCATCGATGTAGTTGCCGTGGCCCACGATGCCCAGGAACCGACGCAATACGTATTCAGTGACGGTGAACGGCGCTTCGGCCTGCTCACCGACCTGGGTTCCTACTGCGCCAAGGTGCTGGACGGTTACCGCGACCTCGATGCATTGATGATCGAGTCCAACCACTGCCGTGACCTGCTTGCGCGGGGTCACTACCCGGCCTTTCTCAAGCGGCGGGTCGGCGGGCAGTTTGGACATTTGAACAACCACCAGGCGGCGTACCTGGTGTATGAGTTGGGCTGGCAAGACCTGCAACACCTGGTCCTGGCCCACCTGAGCAGCAAGAACAACCTGCCGCAGCTGGCCCGGCAATGTTTTGTCGACACCCTTGGGTGCGACCCGGACTGGCTGCAACTGGCCGATCAAGATTCAGGGCTCGACTGGCGACACATCGCCTAGCCCACCTACTTAGCAAGCGGAGCCCATCATGGAAAAACGTGAAGAACTCTACCGCGGCAAAGCCAAATCGGTTTACAAGACCGACGACGCCAACCGCTTGATCCTGCTGTTTCGCAACGACACCTCGGCGTTCGACGGCAAGCGCATCGAACAGCTCGACCGCAAAGGCATGGTGAACAACAAGTTCAACGCCTTCATCATGCAGAAACTCGAGGCGGCCGGCATTCCGACCCAATTCGACAAACTGCTGGGCGACAACGAATGCCTGGTGAAAAAGCTCGACATGATCCCGGTCGAGTGCGTCGTACGTAACTACGCCGCCGGCAGCCTGGTGAAGCGTCTGGGCGTGGAGGAGGGCCTCAAGCTCAATCCTTACACCTTCGAACTGTTCCTGAAGGACGACGCCAAGGGCGACCCGTTCATCAACGAATCCCACGTGGTGGCATTCGGTTGGGGCACCGCTGAGCAACTGGCTCGCATGAAAGAACTGTCGCTGAAGGTCAACGACGTCCTGAGCAAACTGTTCGACGACGCCGGCCTGCTGCTGGTGGACTTCAAACTGGAATTCGGTGTGTTCCACGACGGCTCCATCGTCCTGGGCGACGAATTCAGCCCGGACGGCTGCCGCCTGTGGGACAAAGACACCCGCAAGAAGATGGACAAAGACCGCTTCCGCCAGGGCCTCGGTGACGTCATCGAAGCCTACGAAGAAGTCGCCAACCGTCTTGGCGTACCGCTGTAATCGACGCAAGCATCTGATAGCACGGAAAAAAATCGCTTAGGCGCTTTGCTTCCACGAAACAGGCTGTTATGATGCGCGCCGTTGGAGAGATGCCAGAGTGGCCGAATGGGACGGATTCGAAATCCGTTGTACCTTCACCGGTACCTAGGGTTCGAATCCCTATCTCTCCGCCATTACATAGAAAAAGCCCCGTAGTTGAATAAACTACGGGGCTTTTTCGTTTCTGATCTCAAGCAATCTTTACTGGCTTTATCAGGCTTTCTGCCGGAATCCCAAACATCTCATGCAACTTCCAAATCATCGGCAGCGTAAGAGCCCGCTTTCCGTTCAGTACCTCATAAACCCGATTCTGTCGGCCAATAGCAGGTACCAGGTCAGCTGCCGATAGCCCCGACTGCTCCATTCTGAAACGGATGGCATCCACCGGGTTGGGCAAATCCACCGGGAAGTGCTTCGCTTCGTAGACTTCAATTAGCGTAATCATCACATCAAGATAGTCGCCTTCAGGTGTGCCGGGTTCAGGCTCATTGTCGAACAAGGGCGATACAGCCTTCAGCGCGTCCCGGTAGTCTTGCTCGGTGTGGATAGGGCGAATATTCATGGCTTACTCCATTTCAACGGTATCAGCATCAATGACGTCGTACTGCTTATGCGTACCGACGAATTTGATATAGAGGGCGCCGTAGCGATAAGCCACGGCAGCCACGAGCCGATAGTCGTTACCTCTGATGTTGAACACGACCCTGCGGCTTTTTAGAACACTGGCGTGACGAAACTGAGCCTTGATATCAGCCGGGGTCTTCCAGTCTGATTTTTTGACCTCATCAATCCAGGCGAGGAATGATTGCTCTGCATCCGGGCGTTTTTGCCAAAAGGTCTTTAGTTGGCTGACAGCGACAATTCTCATTAAAGATCCTAGTCCCAGCATGGGACTTGTTCAAGTGCGTTTCATCCGATGGGTGATGTTCAGATAAGCCGTAAGTCCCATAAAACGCGAAGTGGCAGGCGAGTGATTTGGTTTCTGGGTGTTTTCCTCCCAGCCCAAGAAGCGTTGTATTCGGTCGCTCTCACATAAACTTTCACTCACGACCGAATAACTCCCGCCACTGCGGTGTTCACCACACAGACCACCCAGGAAGCGCCCATGAACATCCCCACCGACCGCTACGACCGCCTGACTCGCACCTTCCACTGGCTGACCGCTGCCCTGGTGATCTTCATGTTCGCCAGCGCCCACATCTGGGAAAACCTGGAAAAAGGCACGCCACTGCGCAAAGGCCTGCAATCCGTGCATATCTCCCTGGGTATCGCGATGGCGGTGCTGATTGCTGCACGTATCCTCTGGCGCCTGTTCGGCGGCAATCATCCAAAGGCCGATACGCACCCGGCGCTGAACGTGGCCGCCAAAATCGCCCACGGCTGTCTATACCTGTTATTACTCACGCAAGTCATCCTCGGCTTCCTGTTCCGCTGGGCCCAGGGCGAGCCCTTCAACTTTTTTGGACTGTTCCCGGTGCCTGCGCCGTTTGTGATAGATCACGAATTGCGGGGCACCCTGGGTGGCCTGCACAACAACGTCGCCTGGGCGATCATCGTGCTCGCGGGGCTGCATGCCTGTGCCGCGCTGTGGCATCACTACATCCAGCGCGACAGCACGCTGCGCCGCATGCTGCCCGGCCCTCGGGGCGATCTTCAACACTGAGTTTGCTGCGGTACTTTCCCTATTGTTACGGAGCATGAACGCCATGAAGAGTCGCCACGAACACGCCGTTGGTTATCGCACTGCCTTGTTCTTCGGAGCCTGTATGGCCGCCGCGCTACTGGCCGGCCAGGTCCACGCTTCCGGTGACGAATCGGCGCCGCCCAAGCCCAACTGCCCCAAAGGCCAGGTCTGGGATACCAAGACCGGCAAGTGCGTATTGCAGACAAGCAAGGCCACCTCGGACGCCGACCGCACCGATTACGCCTATCGCCTGGCCAAAGACGGGCGCTACGAAGAAGCCCTGTCACTGCTCGACACCCTGCAAAACCCGAACACGGCCAAGGCCTTGAACTACCGCGGCTACGCCACCCGCAAGCTGGGTCGCACCGATGAAGGCATCAGCTACTACCTCAAATCCGTGGCGCTGGACCCCAACTACGCCCAGGTGCGCGAATACCTCGGCGAAGCCTATGTGATCAAGGGCCGTGTAGACCTGGCCCAGGAGCAACTGGTGAAAATCAAAGCCTTGTGCAGCACCACTTGCGAAGAGTACGAAGACCTGGCCGAAGCCATCGCCGCCGCACCTCAGGCTTGACGCGTGAGCGAAAGATCGGGAGACCGCCATCACCCAAGACGCTGAGTTACGCCGTGAGTTGAGCCTGCTGTTGCCGCGTTTATGGCGATACGGCTTGGTGCTGTCGCGACAAAAGCATGTGGCGGATGACTTGGTGCAGGCCACCTGCGTGCGTGCGCTGGAGCGTGCGGGCCAGTTTGTGGCCGGCACGCGGCTCGACCGCTGGTTGCTGACGATCATGCATACGATCTGGCTTAACGAACTGCGCTCGCAGCGCGTACGACAGGGCCAGGGATTTGTCGACGCGGAGGAGGAGTTGTCGTTCGACGGCGAAACCCAGGCTCAGGACCAGGTGCTGGCCGCGCAGGTCATCAAACGCGTCAATGCGCTACCCGAAGCCCAGCGGGAGACGGTGTTTCTGGCCTATGTCGAAGGGCTTTCATACAAGGAAATTGCCGAGGTCCTGCACATCCCCGTGGGAACGGTGATGAGCCGGCTGGCTGCTGCGCGCTTGAGGCTGGCTGAAACGGCGCACTCAAGCGGCCTGCTGGATAAATCGAGCGGAGAACGACGATGACTCAACAGACCCTACCGTCGGATGAACTGCTGGTGGCTTATCTCGACGGTGAGCTGGACCCCGAGCGGTGCCAGCTTATCGATAACCTGCTGGGGATCGATCCCGCCGTGACGGCCCGCGTCGAGCAGCTCAAGCGCGGGCAGTTGTCGTTCAAATCAGCGTTCGATTCGGTTCTCGACCAAGCCCCTGCAGAGCGTTTGCAGGCGATGCTCGACGCCTTGCCGCCGGCACACACACCGGCCCTGAGTCGACGCAGGTTTCTCGCGGTAGCGGCAAGCTTTGCGGTGGCCGGCGTGGTCGCTGATCGACTGTTCATGGCATGGTCCCGGCCTGAGCCTGGTTCGGGCTGGCGCACCTCGGTCGCCGAATACATGGCGCTGTATACGCCCCGGACCCTGGAGAACCTCAGCGCCGACCCTGGCTCCCATCTCGCTCAACTGAATTCGGTAGGGCGCCAACTCGGCCTGCCGCTGAGCCCTGAGGCAATCAGCCTGCCGGGCGCCGAGTTCAGGCGCGCACAAATCCTCGATTATGACGGTGTACTGATCGGCCAATTGACCTACCTCGACCCGCGCCACGGTCCTTTGGCGCTGTGCATCACGGCGGCGAAAAAGGGCGCCGCGCCCATGGCCACTGAGCAGCGCCGTGGCATGAACGTGGTGTTTTGGTCCAGCCCAACCCATGCGTTCATGTTGATTGGCAGAAACCCGTTTGAAGATTTGCAGATCATGGCGCGCAGTGCTGAAAAGACCCTGGCCGTATAGTCACCGGGGTGGAATAAACCCGGCCCCCTGACTGTTTACCAACGTACCTGTCCGAATCTTGCGTCCTGTTGATTCGGGTTTATCGATTGGTGAGGGAGAGGCCCATGCTGGTTTACCGAGACACACTCAAAGAAGCGCTTCCGCTTCGTGAGCGCCCAAGTGCGATTGGCTTGGTACTGAGCCTGGAGGGCGCGCGGTACTACGTGTTCATTAGCCGGCAATCGCGCGAGCAAGTCGCCAACAGTGCCGTGGGCAACAAATTGAAACTGCATGCGCAGCTATTAAACAGGACGCTGACCGCGTCTGAGCACCAGGATTCGTATCGGTCGATGTTGCCGGTCGCCCAAGCCTTGGTGGCGCAGCGCGGCGTAGACGTCGAAAGCCGCCACGCAGAAGAGTTGTTGATCGAGCATTTCGACGAGTGCGTGCAAAACTTCGTCAGCCTGCGCGGCCGGCCGCCGGCCAAAGCCGAGGTATTCCTGTCCCACTGTCCCTGCCAGTCGAAGGACCCCGGCGCCAGCCCGGCGCGCATGTTGGCGGGCACGTTCTACGAGGCCACCTGCAAGGCCAAGCTGATGAAGTTCTGCACCACGGGCAACCGGGCGGCGATGTCGTGGAAGGTCTACTACCAATTCGATATTGGCTCGTCAAAGCTCGACATCAACGAGCACCTCAACAACCTGACCCTGTGCAAGCAGCCGGCGTTTATCAATACGTAGGAGGTTGCTGCGCCCGCCACCGAGCCGGCGTCGTGCCTTCCCAGGAGCGAAACGCCCGATAAAACGAGTTGGTGTCTTCATAGCCGACCAGGCAGGCGATCTCGTCTATTTCGATAGACGGCTCGGTGAGCAAATGGCGCACCACTTCCTGGCGGGTCTCCAGCATCAGTTGCCGAAAACTGCTGCCGGCCTCGGTAATGCGCCGCTGCAATGTGCGTTCGCTCATGCCCAATTCCCGCGCGACTTCGATCATCTCGGGGCGGCCACTGGCCAGAATGCGTTTGAGGGTGATCTTGACTTGATGGCAGATGCTGGCCGGTGCCGATGCTTCGGCCAGCGCCGCCACCAGGCCCGGGTTCAGCATGTCCAGCATTTGCGGATTGTATCCAGGAAAGGGGCGATCCAGATCCGCGGCATCCAGCACCAGCGCATTGCGCTCGGCACCAAAGCGCACGGGGCAGCCGAAAAACTCCGCCAGTACGGTGCTGCCGTCGTCCGGGCGAGCCAGTTCAACGTTCAGAGGAGTGATCTGCGCCCGTGAACCCCGCCGGCCCAACTCCACAAACGTGGCAAACGCCGCGTCCACCAACAGCGGTGGTGGCGGCTCAGGCGTGTGCAGCCATTCGATGGTCACCGTGCACCTGCGGCCATCCTCGCAAACCAGCAGGCGCTCAGGCGTGCACAGTTGCTTGAAGCGGGCGAGGCGGTGCAGGCCATCCCGATAATCCCGGGCGATAAAGGCGGCAAAGCTGGACGGTGGAAGCG
Organism: Pseudomonas sp. PAMC 25886; assembly: GCF_000242655.1. Lineage (NCBI taxonomy): Bacteria > Pseudomonadati > Pseudomonadota > Gammaproteobacteria > Pseudomonadales > Pseudomonadaceae > Pseudomonas > Pseudomonas sp. PAMC 25886. The sequence goes on along the minus strand of NZ_AHHC01000084.1, from coordinate 230,413 downwards.
CGGTGACCTCAAGGCGGGTCATCAGCAGGATTCCGACGGCCGGATCAGGGTTGAGCGCCCGCACCGCCTCCCACAGGCGAAAGAACTCCAGCGTCGTCACCTGCCGCCGGTCGCGCCGCTCGCGGATATGCAGGGTCATGGGCAAGCGCGCCTGACGCAACACCACCGATGGCTCCAGCCCGACGCTTTTCAGGGCCAGCCAAAACACGTCCGGTATGTTGAAACGGGGTTGTGTCGCGTCAGGCATGCAGCACCTTCTTTTAAATCGTGAGATTAATCCGAGGCCGACACACTGAGGTCATGCCACTTTTTATCCGACTCGGCCAAGTCTGCCGCTGCCCGGGCCGCGTATTGCACGGCATCGCTGCCGATCAACAAGCGTAGCGGGGCGTCTTTGTTCAGTGCCAGCTCCAGCACGATTTCGGCAACCCGGTCCGGGCCGGTCGGCAGGATGCCGGGTGAGTTGAGCAATTCCACCAGGGCACCGACGGTTTGCTGGTAGGGCTCACTGATGGCGGGAATCGTCATCGAGGTGCCCGACCAGTCCGTGCGCATGCCGCCCGGCTCCAGCACGGTTACCTGGATGCCCAGGGGCGTGACTTCCTGTGCCAGCACCGTGGAAAAACCACCGACGGCCCATTTTGCGCTTTGGTATGCGGCCAGGCCTGCCATGCCGATACGTCCACCCAGCGACGACACCTGAAAGATATGCCCATTGCCCTGGGCGCGCAGCACCGGCACCACCGCCTTGCTGACGTGCACCACACCGTAGAAGTTGGTGTCGATCTGCGCCGAAAAATCCTCCAGGGTTACGTCTTCCACCGAAGCCAGATCACCGTAGCCAGCGTTATTGACCACCACATCCAGGCGGCCAAAATGTTTCACCGCAGCGTCTACCGCTTCCAGCACCTGCTGGTTGTGGGTGACATCCAGCGCGACGGGATAAACCGCATCACCATATTCGGCCACCAGGTCATCCAACTGCTTGGGATTGCGCGCGGTGGCGACTACACGATCACCGGCGCGCAGTGCGGCCACGGTAATCGAGCGGCCAAGGCCACGGGAACTGCCGGTGATAAACCAGATTTTGGACATTCGAACACCTCTTCGTTTGAGACAACGGGAGCAACCTGTGAACGAATGATGGTGGACGGGCCGTTTTCATACACTAGCAAGAGGGCGCCAAGTGACTTGCAAATTACGCCATTTATTCCGCGGCGAGTCGCGCCGAGAGGCTCTCGATAAACACCGTCTCTGCCCGGCTCATCTTCTGCTCGCGGTTCCACAGCAGGTGGATATCCACGTCGGTAATGCCCTCGTCCGGCGGCAAACGCCATAACAACCCGTTCTTCACGTCCTCGGCCACCACATGAATTGGCAGGCAGCCCAGGCCAAACCCGGCGATCACCAACCGCCGCACTTCTTCCAGGCTGGAGGACGACGCCACGATGCGCCCGCTGAAGCCTTGCTGGTCGCGGAAAATCGTCAACGGCGAGAGCATCCCGCCGATCTGGTCGCTGGTAAAACTCACGAAATTTTCCGACTGCAAATCGCCTTCCGCCAAGCCGGTGCGGCCGAACAACGGGTGATGCCGCCCGCAAAAGAATGCATACCGCTGGCGTAGAAACAGGTGCTGCTCGAGGCGGGGTTGTGGCCGGCGATTGAGGCTCAGGCCCAGGGTTGCGGTTTTCTCCAGCAATGCGGCGACGATGTCAGAGCTGCGCATCACCTCCACGTCCAGGTCGACCCTGGGATGCTGGCGATGGAAGTCGGCGAGAAAGTCATCAAAGGTGTCGGAATTGATCCGACTGATCATCAGCAATCGCACCTTGCCGAGCACCTCGTCGCCGGGTTTTTGCAGGGCGTTGCTCATCTGCGAGACCTGGCCGTACATCTCGCCGGCAATCGCGAATATCTGCTCGCCGGCCTCGGTCAGCACAAAGCGTGGGCCGCGACGGGCAATCAGCTGGCAGTCGAGCTGTTCTTCCAGGCGCTTGAGCGCCTGGCTGATGGCCGGTTGGGTCAGGTGCAGGCGCGCGGCGGCGCGGCTGATGCTCAACTCCTGGCCGATCACCCGGAAGGTGCGCAGCAGGTTCCAGTCCAGGCGGTCGTTGAGCAGCGGGTGAACATCGCGGCGGTTTTCAGACATGGCGACAGCTCGATAATAAGCAAGATTTATAATTGGAATAATAAATAGAAAATTGACTAATCATAGCGCCGAGACGAAAAATCACCCTCACTTAGCGCCATCAGAGCGCATGCGCCAGACCTTTCTCCTGCCAAAAAAATAACCAAAGGAGCCAACCCCATGAAGCCATCCGCTTCGCCGCAGCCTCGCCGTGCCGCGGCCGCCGCCTTCATCGGCACCATGATTGAGTGGTACGACTTTTACATCTACGCCACCGCCGCTGCGCTGGTGTTTGGCCAGCTGTTTTTCCCTTCCGACGATAAGCTGTTCAGCACCATGGCCGCCTTCGGCACCTTTGCCGTGGGCTTCTTCGCCCGGCCGTTGGGCGGCATTGTGTTTGGGCATATCGGTGACCGTATCGGTCGCAAGAAATCCCTGGTGATTACCCTGGTGATGATGGGCGTGGTGACGGTGTGTATCGGGCTGTTGCCGACCTACGCGCAGATCGGCGTCGCGGCACCGGTATTGCTGGTGCTGCTGCGGGTGGTGCAGGGCATTGCCGTAGGTGGCGAGTGGGGTGGGGCAGTGCTGATGGCCGGCGAACATGCGCCCAAAGGTCGTCGCAACTTCTTTGCCTCCTTTGCGCAGTTGGGCAGCCCGGCGGGTTTGATTCTGTCGTTGCTGGCGTTCAGTGCCGTGACCCGTTTGCCGGAAGCCGACCTGCTCAGTTGGGGCTGGCGCGTGCCGTTCCTGGCCAGCGCGCTGTTGTTGATCGTCGGGCTGGCGATCCGCCTGGGTGTCAACGAATCCCCCGAGTTCCTGGAAGACAAAGCCAGGGCGGAAAAAGCCCGGGCCATCACCCAGGATCAGGCCCCGGTGATCGAGGTGCTGAGGACTTCCTGGCGCCCATTGTTACTGTGCATCGGCGCTAACACGCTGGGCATTGCCGGCGTGTATTTCACCAACACCTTCATGATTGCCTACAGCACCCAGCAACTTAACCTGCCGCGCTCGTTGATTCTGGAGTGCCTGTTTGTGGTGGCCATCATCCAGTTCTGTGTTCAGCCGCTGGCGGCCTGGGTGGCGGAGAAGGTCGGTGCGACGCGCTTTCTGTGTGCCATGACGCTGCTGGCAATGGCGTCGCCATACCCGATGTTCGTGCTGGTCAGCAGCGGCCAGGCGCCGTTGATCATCCTCGGTATCGCCCTGGCTGTGGTGTGCATGGCCTCGTTTTATGCGGTGATCGCCGGCTTCGTCAGCGGCCTGTTCGAAACCCGTGTGCGCTATACCGCCATCTCCCTGGCCTACCAAGTGTGTGGCGCGCTGGCCGGTGGCCTCACGCCGTTGATCGGCACCTGGCTGGCCCATGAATACCAGGGCCAGTGGTGGCCGATGGCTGTGTTCTACAGCGCGATTGCTGCGATTTCGCTGGTGTGCGTACTCGCGTTGTCCCGCCGCCACGCCACCGCGCACCGTCTTGAAATGGCTTGATGAGTTTGATCGGAGAATGTGTATGTTGAAGATTAACGGCGAGCGCCTGTGGGCCAGCCTGATGGCCATGGCCGAGATCGGCGCCACGGCGCGCGGTGGCAGTTGCCGCCTGGCGTTGAGCGCCGAAGACCAGGCAGGCCGCGCGCTGTTCAGCCGCTGGTGTGAAGACGCCGGGCTGACCTTGAGCGTCGATGCCATCGGCAACCTGTTCGCCCGCCGGGAGGGAACCGACACCGGCGCTGCGCCGGTGATGATGGGCAGCCACCTCGACACCCAGCCCGAAGGCGGGCGCTTTGATGGCGTCTATGGTGTGTTGGCCGGACTGGAAGTGATCCGCAGCCTCGACGACCACGGCATCCAGACCCGCAAGCCGCTGGAAATCGCGGTGTGGACCAACGAGGAGGGCGCCCGTTTTACCCCGGCCATGCTCGGCTCGGCGGTGTTCACCGGCACCTTGGCGTTGGATAAGGCGCTGGCCACCCGGGATGTCGACGGTGTCAGCGTGGCGCAGGCGTTGCGCAGCACCGGCTATCACGGCGAACGCCCGTTGGGCGGTGCGGTGGATGCGTATTTTGAAGCGCACATCGAGCAAGGTCCTATTCTGGAAGACAACGCCAAGAGCATTGGCGTGGTCACCGGCGGCCAGGCGATCCGCTGGCTCGACGTGCGTGTGGAAGGCATGGCCGCCCATGCCGGGACCACGCCCATGCCGCTGCGCAAAGACGCCCTGTACGGCGCCGCACAGATGATCCAGTCACTGGAAAACATGGCGGCCGATTTTGCGCCGGAAGGCCTGACGACGGTGGGTGAATTGAGCATCGCCAAATCGTCGCGCAACACCATTCCCGGCCTGCTGAATTTCACCGTCGACCTGCGCCACCACCGTGACGCCGACATCGACGCCATGGAGCAACACGTGCGTACCCGCCTGCAGGACATCGCCGCCCAGCGAGGCCTGAGCGTCACCGTCAGCCCGCACTGGATCAGCCCGGCGACGCCGTTTGATGCCGAGTGTGTGGCGTGCGTGCAGTCGGCGGTGGATGCATTGGGTTATGCCCAGCAATCCATCGTCAGCGGTGCCGGCCACGACGCCATCCACCTGGCGCGCTTCTGCCCGACGGCGATGGTGTTCATCCCGTGCGTGGGTGGCTTGAGTCATAACGAAGCGGAAGACGTGCTGCCCGAGGATGTTCGCCAGGGCACCGATGTACTGCTCAATGCCGTGTTGAAACGCGCCGGCCAGGCTCAGTAAGGAGAAATTCCATGCGTACTTTTTTCCATCCCGAACAACTCCTGCACCATCCCCGCAGTTACTACTCCCGCGGCCAGATGCGCACCCCGCAGGAAGTCCCCGAGCGCGCCCGCAATCTGCTGCTGGCCGCACAAACCCTGGGCTTCGACATCCACCAACCGCACGACCACGGCCTCGATCCTCTGCTGGCCGTGCACGGTGCCGCCTACCTGACCTTCCTCCAGGAAGCCCACCAGCGCTGGAAGGAGATCCCCGAAGACTGGGGCGACGAAGTCATGTCCAACATCTTCGTGCGTGAACCCAACGCCCTGCGCGGCATTCTCGCCCAGGCGGCGCGCTACCTCGCCGACGGCAGTTGCCCGATTGGCGAACTCACCTGGCGTTCGGCCTACTGGTCGGCCCAAAGCGCAGTGGCTGCGGCTAAAGACATCCTCGACGGCGCGCCGGCAGCCTATGCGCTGTGCCGCCCGCCGGGTCATCACGCCCGCTTCGACGCGGCCGGTGGGTTCTGCTACATCAACAACGCCGCGGTTGCGGCGCAGGCGTTGCGCGATGGATTCGAGCGCGTCGCCGTGCTCGATACCGACATGCACCACGGGCAGGGCATCCAGGAGATTTTCTACGACCGTGATGACGTGCTGTACGTGTCAATTCACGGCGACCCGACCAATTTCTATCCCGGCGTCGCAGGCTTTGCCGAAGAACGCGGCACTGATGCGGGTGAAGGCTTCAACCTCAACCTGCCAATGGCGCATGGTGCCAGCGAGGCGGTCTTCTTTGACAAGCTGGAGCTGGCGTTGAAGGCGGTGAAGGAGTTCTCGGCGGACGTGCTGGTGTTGTCGCTGGGGTTCGATATCTACGAACTGGACCCGCAAAGCAAAGTGGCGGTGACGCGGGAAGGATTTGTGCGGCTGGGTGAGTGTATTCGTGGGTTGGGGCTGCCGTGTGTGATCGTGCAGGAGGGCGGGTATCACCTGGAGACACTGGACAGTAATGCGCAGGCGTTTTTTGAAAGTGCGCGGGCATGGTCGAAATAAGCTGCTGAATAAAGGGTCCCGGACTGCCTTGAAAATACATTCAAGGCGCGTCCGCCCCGTGGGCCTTTTAGGTCGATAATTTTTATCTGTTAACTTCTGGTCGACCCCCCTCAAGTCCCGCCCCGCCTGGCCGAAACTCTGTCATACGATGTCGTATGCCAATAATGAGAACAATCGCCATGTCGCTCCGCAATCTGTCCATCGCCCGCCGTGCGGGTCTCGGTTTTGCCTTGATTGCCTTGCTCGTGGCGTTACTGGGGTTCTTTGCGCTCTCGAACATGGCGAGCATCCGCGAAAGCGCCGTGCAGGTTGAAAGCGGCCTGGTGCCGAAAATGCGCCTGGTCTCGGATATTCGCGAAATCATGCTGCGCATCCGCACCATTTCCCTGCGCATGGCCCTTGATTCCAATCCGGCGAGCATCGCGCAATACCGCAGCCAGATGGACACCCGTAGCCAGGACTTGGCTAAGAAACTGGCCGACCTCAATGCGGTGATTGATACCCCTGAGGTACGCAATCTCTACGATCAGTTCCAGGTTTCCCTGCGTCAATATCAGCAAGGTCTCACGCAGTCGTTCATCCTCGCTGACAAGCAACAGACCGCCGAGCTGAACAAGTTGCTGCTGGTGGACATGAAAACCGTGGTCGACGGTTCCGGCAATCAGCTCAATGCCCTGGCCGACTACTACAACGCCCAGATAAACCTGCAGGGCCAGACGGCCGAATCTCAGTACAGCCGCTCGCGCACGATGGTCTTCGGTTTCGTGCTGCTGGCGGCGTTGAGCACCGTGGCCCTGGCCTGGTTGCTGACGCGCAGCATTGTCGGCCCGCTGAACCACGCGGTGCGCGCCGCAGAAAACGTCGCCCAAGGCGACCTGACCCAGACCGTTGAAGTCACCGGCGACGACGAAGTGACGCGCCTGCTCGTGGCACTCCAGACCATGCAGGGCAGCCTGCGCAGTACCCTGCAACTGATTCGCCAGTCGGCCGGGCAGATGGCGGCATCTGCCACCGACCTCAACGGCATTACCGACCAGAGCAGCCGCAGCCTGCAAAAGCAGACCGCGGAAATCGAGCAAGCCGCCACCGCCGTCAACGAGATGACCTCGGCGGCCGATGAGGTGGCGCGTAATGCTGTCTCCACTTCCGAATCCACCCGGCTCTCCAATGAAACGGCCCGCGACGGCCAGCAGCGCGTCGGCGAAACGGTCAGCGCGATTCAGGCGCTGAGTACCAACATCGGTGAAACCTCAAGCCTGGTGCAAAACCTCGCCGATCAGTCGCGGGATATCGGCAAGGTGCTGGACGTGATTCGCTCCATCGCCGAGCAGACCAACCTGTTGGCCCTGAACGCCGCCATCGAGGCCGCGCGTGCCGGTGAGTCCGGGCGTGGCTTTGCAGTGGTGGCCGACGAAGTGCGTGCGTTGGCCCATCGTACGCAGCAATCGACCCTGGAGATCGACCAGATGGTCAGCGCGATGCGCACGGGTTCCAGCGAGGCATTGACGTCGATGCAGTCGAGCACCCAGCGCGCCAGTGAAACCTTGGTCCTGGCCGAAGGGGCCGGTGGCGCGTTGAGCCAGATCACCGACTCCATCGATCAGATTCACCAGCGCAACCTGGTCATCGCCAGTGCTGCCGAGGAGCAGGCCCAAGTGGCCAAAGAGGTCGACCGTAATATCGTCAATATTCGTGACCTGTCCGCGCAATCGTCCTCCGGAGCGGGGCAGATCAACGGGTCGAGCCATGAGCTGGCGCGTTTGGCCGTGTCGCTCAATGAGGCGGTGGCGCGGTTTCAGCTGTAACGGGGTTTACCCGTGCCAGGGACGGCACCAATTCCAGGACACGGTTACGGCCACCTTCGGCCACCAGGTAGGTTCCCTTCGTCGTACGCACAATCGACTGCGGGGCCTTCAGGAAAGACAGAATCGTCTGCTGGCGCCCTTGCTTGTCGATCAACAGTAAACGCGCGCGGTGTGTGGAATCCTCGTTGATCCATAACCCGCGTTCATCGCACATCAGGAAGGTGGGTTTGTTCAGCTGGCTCAGTACCACCGGATCGCTGCCGTCGTCGGTCAGTTCCCGCACCACGCCTTTCTTCTTTTCCGTGTAGAGCATGCGCCCATCCGTGCAGCGAACGATCGACTCGCCTTCGCTGAGTTGGTCACGCACGACGCTCAATGTCTTGTCGCGCCAGTGATAGCGCAGGATCCGGGCCCCGACCTTGCGGTCTTCGATGGCGTAGAGGTACTCGCCGTCGTCCCACAGCCCTTGCACGCTTTCTCCCTTGAACAGCTCGGTGACCACGCCGTCCTTGAGAAAGCTGACCGGTGCTCCATCCACTTCCTGGCTGAACACCCAACCGCCCTGAGTGGCGACCATGCCATCGGGCTTGGATAGATTGCCTACCACCAGCTCACGTTTTCCGTCCGGCAGAATGCGCACGATACTGCCAAGCCCGTCGCTCAACTCCTGGCTGACCATCAGTGAGCCGTCGGGCATCGGCATCAGTGATGCGGCCTTTTCCACGTCGCGGTGGACTACTTGAACACTCCAGTCATCGGCAGCGCTGACCGGGTAGAAACTTTGCCAGGCGAAGAAGCCCAAAGCGGCAAAGCAGAGCGAACCCAGTAGCCACAACCCTGGTCGAAGCGTGCGATAGAGAGAGGCCGGGCTTGAAGTCCTTTTTATTGTTTTATCCATTGATTGCGTTGCCGGTAGGTATGGGGGAATGGAAAAGAGTGGAGCTGAAGTTAATCGTTATCCTGCAAGAGGGCCGCATGGTCTTGCCCTCCGTAAAACACCCCTAGAATCGATACCGTTTCCGTGTCGGCATCCACTGTAAAAGCGATGATCGTGGCGTGCCGATAGTGAGTTGTACGCAGAGTGGGTGACAAATCCTCACGGCTGGTCCCACGCTGGGGAAAAAGGGACAGGTTTTCGCAATAAGTGATGATGGCATCTACATAGCGCGCAGCGACGATGGGTGAGCCGGCCTGGGTGATGTAGTCTTCAAGTTCTTCGAGTTGCGCTACTACCTTGGGTGAAAAAGCTACTGTGTAGCTCACGGCTTGCGAGTGCCTTTCTGTTTGCGTTTGGCTGCCATCTGTTCGCGGACCTGGGCGGCAGACAACGCGCTACCGGGATCCGCTTTGAGAGCGGCGGCTGCCGGAATCACCTGATCCCGAAGCCAGTCCTCCATTGCGCGATCACGTGCCAGCAGGGCGCGTAGCCCATCGCGTATGACTTCACTTTCACTGGCGTATTCGCCGGTGCTCACTTTGGCTTTGACGAGTGCGGCCATCTCAATCGGCAAGGTGATGCTCATTTGCTGGGTTGAGCGCATGGTGGCGTCCGCTTTTGCTGGGTAGGATTTAATCCTACCCAACGATGGGCGTGTTGCAAGCGATAACTGACCAGTGTGAGCCGTTGGTATCTCCTGGACTAAGCAGCGTGCCGCCTGTTTCGTGCAGATATTGGTGGGGTAATCCATCGTCAAAGACTTTTCCATAACGGGCCTAAGGAGTAAGAACGAAATTTGAGGTTGTCAGTATTGACGCTTTTCAGGGCCTCCGTTTCTCACCAGCGCTAATTCCCGTCTGATATGTATGACCGCATATTTTCTGCAGGGCTATTGGCTGATCCCGAGTAGGTGGATCGCGCCAATAGCATCCCGCCGGCCCCCATACGATAATGCCCGCCACATCTGATCAACCAATGGCTGCCCTCGTGATCATCAACTTCGACCTCAACGACCTCCAAGCCTTCCGTGCCGTCGTAGACAAGGGCAGTTTCCGTGCGGCGGCCGAAGCCATCCGTATCTCCCAGCCGGCCCTCAGCCGGCGCATCGAGAAGCTCGAATCCGCCCTTGACGTCAAACTCTTCGAACGCACTACGCGCCGGGTCAGCCTGACCATGGTCGGTCGCGCGTTCCTGCCCCAAGTCGAGCGCATGCTCGATGACCTGGACATCGCCCTGATGGGCATCAGCAACGTGGCCTCAACCCGCATGGGCAACGTCACCATCGCCTGTGTGCCGTCCACCGCGTACTACTTCATGCCCCACGTGATCTCCGAATTCCACAAGCTCTATCCGAAGATTCGCCTGCGGGTGTTGGACGCGAGTGCGGGCGAGGTGTGTGCGGCGGTGGAAAGTGGCGAGGCAGATTTCGGCGTGAGTTTCAGTGGCAGCCTGGCCGACGGGGTGGAGTTCGAGCTGTTGTTGCAGGAGCGTTATGTGCTGGCCTGTCGCCGGGAACATCCATTGGCGGACCGGGCCAGTGTGACGTGGGCCGAGGCGTACGAGCACGACTACATCACCGTGGACAAGACCTCAGGCAATCGCTTCCTCCTGGATCAGGCCCTGCGCGGTGTGCGGGTGAAGAAGCAAAGCATCTGCGAAACCCATCACGTGACCACGATGATCGGGCTGGTGGAGGCGGGGCTTGGGGTGGCGATGGTGCCGTCGATTGCGATGCCGGCGGGCGAGCACCCGATTCTGATGAGTGTGCCGCTGGTGGAGCCGGAGGTGGTGCGTAATGTGGGGTTGATCAAGCGCCGCGGGCGTACGTTGACGCCGGCGGCACTGGAACTGGAGCGGTTGACGCGGGAGATGCCGTTTCGGTCAGTGTGACACCGAGTCCAGGCCGGTGGATTGCACCACCGGTTGCGCCTGGGGCGAGGCGAGGAATTGCAGGAGCTTTTTCGCCTGCGCCGGGTGCTCGGCGTTCACCGGAATGCCTGCGGCAAACCGGGTGACGGACTGCACGTCTTCAGGGATTTTTCCGACGTAGGTCACGCCCGGAATCGGCAGCAATTCAGAGACCTGCTGCAAGCCCACTTCGTAATCACCCTTGGCCACCTGGGAGGCCACCGGGATGCGTTCGATCATGGTGCCCTTGGACGGCATGCCGAGTTTCTTGAACAGTTCCTTTTCGACGTAGACGCCGCTGGCACTGTCTGAATACGCCACGGATTTGGCGTTGGTCAGTACGGCCTTCAGTTCGGCATCGGTGGCAATCGAGGGCTTGGCCGCACCTTCCTTGACCACCAGGCCGATGCGCGAATCCGCCAGCTCAACGCGGGACGCCTTGTCGACCTTGCCTTGCTTGATCAGCTCATCCAGCGCGTAGCCGACCATGATCACCACGTCGGCGTGTTCGCCACGGGCCAGGCGGTTGGGAATCGCTTCCGGCGCCTTGCCCATCGACGGGCCGAGGATGGTGTCGAGGGTGTCGCCGCTCTGTGTCGCGTATTGCGCACCCAGCACCTTGTAGGCAGCGGTGAAGCCGCCTGAGGTCATGACTTTCAGCGCTTCAGCGTGGGCAACCATCGCCACGGAACCGATCGCCAGTGCCACCAGTGTTTTCAACAGGGATTTCATCGGCGTGGCTCCTCAGGCGACTTGCAGGCGGGCACTGGCACGGCGATACAGCGCGAACGTTGCGCACAGGGCGCACAGCGCGGCAAACATCAGCCAGTAGGCGGGCGAAGCCTTGTCGCCCGTCTCGTGGATAAACCAGGTGGAAATCGCCGGGGTGAACCCACCGAAGATCGCGGTCGCCAGGCTGTAGGCCAGGGAGAAGCCCGCCACGCGCACTTCCACCGGCATGATTTCGGTCAAGGCCGGGATCATGGCGCCGTTGTACATGCCGTAGAGGAAGGAGAACCACAGCAGGGTTTCGAGCATGTGGGCGAAGCTTGGTGCATTTACGACGTAGGACAGTGCCGGGTAGGCGGTAAGCACGGTCAGGGTGGTCATGGCGATCAGCACGGGCTTGCGGCCAAAACGGTCACTCAGGGTGCCGCCGATGGGCAGCCAGATGAAGTTCGACACGGCCACCAGCAAGGTCACCAGCAGGGCGTCGGAAGTGGTCAGGTTGAGCACGGTTTTGCCGAAGGTCGGCGCGTAGACGGTGATCAGGTAGAACGCGGTGGTGGTCATTGCCACCATCATCATGCCGCCGATCACGATGGTCCAATTCTTCACCAGCGTGGCCAGCACTTCGCGCATGGTTGGGCGGTGCTTGCGGTTGGCGAACTCTTCGGTTTCCTGCAGGTTACGACGCAGCACGAAGATGAACGGGATGATCACGCAGCCGATGGCGAACGGAATGCGCCAGCCCCAATCGGCAACCACGGCCGGTTCCATCCATTGGTTCAGGCCATAACCCAGGGCGGCAGCGACCACGATGGAGATCTGCTGGCTGCCCGATTGCCAGCTGGTGTAGAAACCCTTGCGGCCCGGGGTGGCCATTTCGGCCAGGTACACCGACACGCCGCCCAGTTCTGCGCCGGCCGAGAAGCCTTGCAACAGACGGCCCATCAGCACCAGCAGCGGTGCCCACAAACCAATGGTGTGATAGCCCGGCACCAGCACGATCAGCAGGGTGCCACTGGCCATGATCGCCAGGGTCACGATCAAGCCTTTGCGACGGCCCACATCATCGATGTACGCACCGAGGATGATGGCCCCCAGTGGACGCATCAGAAAGCCCGCGCCGAATACGGCGAAGGTCATCATTAATGACGCAAACTCATTGGCGGCAGGGAAGAAGGCGGCAGCGATATAGGTGGCATAGAAGCCGAACAGAAAGAAGTCGAACTGTTCGAGAAAGTTGCCGGAGGTGACGCGAAAGACCGCGCCGACTTTGGAGCGGGCAGAGTCAGGCCGTGAAGGGTTTTGCATTTTTTTGTGTCTCCAGCGTTCTTTTTAAAGTGCTTGTTTCGCTTAAGACCGCGGATAGTGGCTGACACATTTAGAAATGATAAGTGAGTTGTTTACATGCATTGATGCGCTGCAGTTATCAATCGGCGGGCTCACACAAAACCGCTCCCTCATCTATGCTTCCCCAGTGTGTCCAAATCTTACGGATGGGAGGTGGGTATGAGTAACGAGCAGAAGCAGCGCGAGGAGTTGGAGCTGGAGCGGGCCAGGAAGCTTCGCGAGGAAGAAAAACCGCAGACCTGGAAGCATCCGGACGATGGCACGGAGCTGTCGGAGCGCGATCAGGAGCGCCCGCTCAGGCCTTGAGGCGTGCATTTCACTGTGGCGAGGGAGCAAGCTGTGGCGAGGGAGCTTGCTCCCGTTGGGCTGCGAAGCGGCCCCAAGATTTTTGGGAGCGCTTCGCACTCCAGCGGGAGCAAGCTCCCTCGCCACAGTACGATTCACTGAATCGGCGTACACAACTCCACCAGCGTGCCGTCCGGGCACCGCACATATGCCACCACCTGCCCCCAGGGCTTGGTGTTCGGCGCTGCCAGTTCTGTCGCGCCCTCCGCCAGCGCTCTGGCATGGGCCTTTGGCACATCTTCAGTCACAAACCCCAGCTCCATCCCCAGCGGCTGCCGTGAAGCATGCGCTTCTACGTGCCCGCCCTTGAAGTTCATCTCACCCAACTCATGCGCCGCGAAGGAGAGGGTGGTACCGCCCGTATCCAACTCACCATACGTCCCCGATTCATGCAGGAAACGGCGACTGAAGCCGAAGGCTTTTTCGAAGAATTGCAGGGATGCGGACACGTCCGGGACGTAGACGATGGTGTAGGCAAATTTCATGGTTCAGCGGTCCTTGCTTGAGAGAGGGGTCATTAAAGTCAGCGTCGCACGGACGGTCAACGGGAAACTATTTGACATATTTGATTTGTGATCACATATTGGGGCCATAAGAACGACAACACAGGTTTTGACTCATGACAGATGGCCCGCTTCTCCTTCCCACCTTGCGCCAGGTGTCCCGCGATACCTTGCAAGACCAGGTTTATCGCCAGATCCGCGAAGCCCTGATGAGTGGTCGTTTCCAGCCCGGCCAGAAACTCACCATCCGCGGCCTTGCCGAAGCCCTCGGCTCCAGCCCCATGCCGGTGCGCGAAGCGCTCCAGCGCCTGAGCGCCGAAAACGCCTTTGAAGTCACCGAAACTTCCCGTCTGCGGGTACGCATGATGACGGTCGAACGCCTGCGCGAGATTCGCGACGCGCGGGTCGCCCTGGAAGGTTTGCTGGCGGAAAAGGCCGTGCTGCTCCTGGAAAAAGCCGACCTCGACGAAATCTCCGACCTCTGCCAACAGATGCAACAAGCCGCCGACGAAGTCGACGTTTCCCGCTACCTGTGGACCAACTTCGCCTTTCACCGTCGGATCTATGCCGTCGCCCAGGCCGAATTGACCATGGCTGCCGTGGAAAACTTCTGGCTGCACATGGGCCCGTGTTTTGCCCTGGTCGCTCCCGATAAAGCTCACTTGCAGCGCTCGATGGAGGCGCACACGCGCATCGTCGAAGCCCTGGCCGCCCGCGATGGCGCCGGCGCCCGCGCTGCCGTGACCGATGACATCATGCAGGCCGCCGATTCCCTGGCGCGCCTGCTCGTCAAGAACGACCGCTCGCGGTCGTCTGTTTCAGGAGGTAAACGTGCATGAGTGTCCTACAACGGCTGCAGCCCTATCCTGGGTTACGTGTATTGATTTCCGGCGGGGCTGCCGGCATCGGTGAAGTGTTGGCCGCGGCTTATCTGGAGGCGGGCGCCAAGGTGCATGTGTGTGATGTCAGCGAACCGGCCCTGGCGGCGTTTCGCGACAAGTACCCGGGCACCGTGGCCACCCGTGCCGACGTGAGTGATGCCGCGCAGATCGAGGCGGTGTTCCAGGTGCAGCGCGAGCAGTTCGGCGGGCTGGATGTGCTGGTCAACAACGCCGGGATTGCCGGGCCCACCGGCGGTATCGATGCCATCAGCGATGCCGAGTGGCAAGCCACGATCAACATCAACCTGACGGCGCAATACCGCTTTGCCCATCACGCGGTGCCGATGCTCAAGGAATCGTCCCACGGCCATCTGCTGCATATCGCCTCGGTCGCCGGGCGTCTCGGCTACGCCTGGCGCACGCCGTATGCCGCGACCAAGTGGGCCATCGTCGGCCTGATGAAATCCCTGGCCTCGGAGCTGGGCGAAAGCGACATCCGCGTCAACGCCTTGCTGCCCGGCATCGTCGAAGGCCCGCGCATGGACGGCGTGATTCGCGCCCGTGCCGAACAGGTCGGCGTGCCCGAAGCCGAGATGCGCCAGGAATACCTCAACAAGATCTCCCTCAAGCGCATGGTCACCGCCGAAGACGTCGCGGCCATGGCCTTGTTTCTCTGCTCGCCCGCCGCCCGCAATGTCACCGGCCAGGCGATCAGTGTCGACGGCAACGTCGAGTACCTGTAGGCCGCGCCAGCGTTAGCCAAGGAAGAACACACACGCAGCACCCGGGATTTTTTTCATAAGAATAAAAGTCGGAGAATCGTCATGTCCAAAAATCGTCCTGTCATCATCACCTGCGCCGTCACCGGTGCCATCCATACGCCGTCGATGTCGCCGCATTTGCCGATCACCGCGCAGGAAATTGCCGACGCCGCCATCGGTGCCGCCGAAGCCGGCGCCGCGATTGTTCACCTGCATGCCCGCGATCCCATCGATGGCCGCCCCAGCCAGGACCCCGCGCTGTTCGCCGAATTCCTGCCGCAAATCAAAGCTGCCAGCGACGTGGTGATCAACATCACCACCGGTGGCGCACCGACCATGGGCGTTGAAGAACGCCTGCAACCGGTGATGCAGTTCAAACCGGAACTGGCCTCGTTGAACATGGGTTCGATGAACTTCGGCCTGTACGAAATGCTTAACCGCTTTACCGAGTTCAAGCACGACTGGGAGCGTCCGTACCTGGAAGAAAGCGACGACCGGATCTTTCGCAACACCTTCCGCGACATTACCCACATCCTCAATTCCTGCGCCGAGAACCGCACCCGTTTCGAAATCGAGTGCTACGACATCGGCCACCTGTACACCGCCGCTCATTTCCTGGAACGCGGCCTGCTCAAGCCGCCGCTGTTTATCCAGTCGGTTTTCGGTTTGCGCGGCGGCATCGGCGGCCACCCGGAAGACCTGGCGCACATGCGTCGCACCGCCGACCGGCTGTTTGGTGACGACTACGTGTGGTCAATCCTCGGCGCCGGCCGTGGGCAAATTCCGTTGGCAACGATGGGGCTGTCCATGGGCAGCAACGCACGGGTCGGCCTGGAGGATTCGCTGTGGGATGGCCCGGGCAAACTGGCCGCGTCCAACGCCGATCAGGTGCGGCGCATTCGCACGGTGATCGAAGCCCTCGGGCACCGGGTTGCCACACCGGATGAAGCGCGGGAAATCCTTGGGCTGAAGGGGCGCGACCAGGTCAACTTCTAAGTGATAAACCGGCCGCGTCACGGCGCGGCCATGCCCATCCCGCACAACAACAAAAAAGGGGATAACACCATGCGTATCGAAGTGCTTGTCGACGTGAAAACCACCCTGGGCGAAGGCCCGGTGTGGGACGTCGAGCAACAACGGTTGTACTGGATCGACAGCGCTGACGGCCGGATCCTGCGCTGCACCGATGACGGTCGCGAGCTGCGTGCCTGGGACGTGGGCCAGAAGATCGGCTCCATGGCCCTGCGCCATAGCGGCGATGCGGCCATCGTCGCTCTGCAAAACGGCGTGCACATCCTTGACCTCAACAGCGGCGAACTGGCGCTGGTGATCGACCCGGAACCCGCGCTGCCCAACAACCGCCTCAACGACGGCAAGGTCGACCGCCAGGGACGCTTTGTCTTCGGCTCCATGGACACCCAGGAAGACAGCGCCAGCGCCAAACTCTACCGCCTGGACGCAGACCTGAGCCTGCACACCCTGGACGAAGGCATCATCGTGTCCAACGGCCCGTGCTGGAGCCCGTCGGGCGACACGCTCTACTTTTGCGACACCTGGTCCGGCGAGATCTGGGCCTATGACTACGACCTGGCCAGCGGCGCCGTGAGCAACCGACGCACCTTCGCCAAGGTCGACACCAGCGGTGGTGGCGCCGCCGACGGCTGCACCGTGGATGCCGAAGGCTGCCTGTGGCAGGCGCTGGTCTACGCCGGAAAACTGGTGCGCTACACACCGGATGGCCAGGTCGACCGGATCATCCAGATGCCGGTGAAAAAAGTCACCAGCCTGACTTTCGGCGGGCCGAACCTGGACACCCTGTTCGTAACCTCCATGGCCAAGCCGCCGTTGCCGCGTTTCCCGGCCGACGGTCAGCAGCGCGGGGCGCTTTTTGCGATCACCGGGCTGGGCGTGCAAGGAATAGCCGAGCGACGGTTCGCCAGCTAGCGCGTTTTTTCAACAAGGCATATTCCTTCCGCAACCTTGTGTCAGTGCGCGCCCTCGCGCGCCTGGAGAAACCCATGGCAACCTTAAAAAAAGCCTCGCTGCGCAGCATTCACCGGCACTCCTGGGTGTCGTTGCTGGTGTGCTGGATGATCTGGATCCTCAACGCCTACGACCGTGAGATCGTGCTGCGCCTGGGGCCGACCATCTCCAAGCATTTCGATTTGTCGGCTGATCAGTGGGGCACCATGGCCACGGTGATCATGCTCGCCCTGGCCCTGCTGGATATTCCTGGCTCCATGTGGAGCGACCGCTACGGCGGAGGCTGGAAGCGTGCGCGGTTCCAGGTGCCGCTGGTGCTGGGCTACACGGCGATTTCGTTTCTCTCCGGGTTCAAGGCCCTGAGCGGCAACCTCGCGACCTTTATTGCGCTGCGGGTGGGCGTCAACCTCGGTGCAGGCTGGGGTGAGCCGGTGGGCGTGAGCAACACCGCCGAATGGTGGCCGGTGGAGCGTCGTGGTTTTGCCCTGGGCGCGCACCATACGGGTTACCCGATTGGCGCCATGCTCAGTGGCATCGTCGCCAGTTTTGTCATCAGCACTTTTGGTGAAGACAACTGGCGCTACGTGTTCTTCTTCGCGTTTGTCGTGGCCTTGCCGCTGATGATTTTCTGGGCGCGGTATTCCACCGCCGAACGTATAACCGCGCTGTACGTCGACATCGCCGCCAAGGGCATGACCCCGCCGGACAACGCACCGGCCAGCCAGGTAAAAGGCCACGCCTGGCGCACCTTTATCGCCACCTTGCGCAACCGCAATATCGCCCTCACGGCGGGTAATACGATGCTGACCCAAGTCGTGTACATGGGCGTCAACATCGTGCTGCCGGCGTACCTCTACAACATCGCCGGGCTGTCCCTGGCGGAGTCGGCGGGCATGAGCGTGGTGTTCACCCTGACCGGGATTCTCGGGCAACTGGTGTGGCCGTCGCTGTCGGACATCATTGGCCGGCGCGTCACCCTGATCATCTGCGGGGTGTGGATGGCCGCCAGTGTCGGGGCGTTCTACTTCGCCAACACCCTGACCCTGATCATCGTCGTGCAACTGCTGTTCGGCCTGGTGGCCAACGCGGTGTGGCCGATCTACTACGCGGTGGCCTGCGACTCGGCCGAGCCGTCGGCGACCTCCACCGCCAACGGCATCATCACCACCGCGATGTTCATCGGCGGCGGCCTGGCGCCGGTGCTGATGGGCAGCCTGATTGCCATGGGCGGCGGCTGGACCACCTTGCACGGCTACACGGTGTGCTTCTTCGTGATGGCCGGCTGTGCCCTGGGCGGGGCGCTGCTGCAACTGTTTTCCCACCGCCCGCCGGCGCTGGTTGCGCAACTCGAACCCTAGAACAACACCGATGCGTCCCCCAGCCAGGGTGCTGGCGGGGCGCCAAGAGGACTTGCCCGATGAAGACTGCCAACCCTGCCCGTGAGCCACGGGCGTTGAACAAACTGATGTTCGTCAAGCTGATGCCCTTGCTGATCATCGCCTACGTGCTGAGCTTTCTGGACCGCACCAACATTGCCCTGGCCAAGCATCACCTGGACGTGGACCTGGGAATTTCCGCCGCCGCGTACGGCCTGGGCGCCGGGTTGTTTTTCCTGACCTATGCGCTGTCGGAAATCCCCAGCAACCTGATCATGCACAAGGTCGGCGCGCGGTTCTGGATCGCCCGGATCATGGTGACCTGGGGCCTGATTTCGGCGGCCATGGCGTTCGTCCAGGGCGAGACCTCGTTCTATGTTCTGCGCCTGCTGCTGGGCATTGCCGAAGCCGGCCTGTTTCCCGGGGTGATGCTGTACCTCACCTACTGGTTCAACCGCGAGCAACGGGCGCGGGCCACCGGGTATTTTCTGCTCGGCGTGTGTTTTGCCAACATCATCGGCGGCCCGGTGGGCGCGGCATTGATGCGCATGGACGGGATCCTCGGCTGGCACGGCTGGCAGTGGATGTTCCTGCTCGAAGGCTTGCCGGCGGTCGCGTTTGCCTGGGTGGTGTGGTGCAAGTTGCCGGACCGTCCGAGCAAGGCACCCTGGCTCTCGGCCGAAGAGGCGCGCGGGATTGAACAGCGCATCGCGATGGAGACTGACGAGGGCGCAGGCGAGGGCGGGCATTCCCTGAAAAACTGGCTGACGCCGCAAATCCTGCTGGCGATCTTTGTGTATTTTTGCCATCAGATCACCATCTACACCGTGATCTTTTTCCTGCCGAGCATCATCAGCAAATATGGCGAACTGAGCACCATGAGCGTCGGCCTGCTGACCTCATTGCCATGGATTGCCGCAGCGGCCGGCGCCGTGCTGCTGCCGCGTTTTGCGACCACACCCACCCGTGCCCGGCGGCTGTTGATCACTGGTTTGCTGACCATGGCGGCGGGGTTGGGCATTGCCTCGGTGTCGGGGCCGGTGTTCAGCCTGTTGGGCTTCTGTGTGTCGGCGGTGATGTTCTTTGTGGTGCAGTCGATCATCTTTCTGTACCCCGCTTCACGCCTCAAGGGCGTGGCGCTGGCGGGCGGGCTGGGCTTCGTCAATGCCTGCGGGCTGCTCGGCGGGTTTGTCGGGCCGTCGGTGATGGGCGCAATCGAGATGAGCACCGGCAATGCCATGAACGGCTTGAAAGTGATTGCGGTGGTGCTGGTGGTGGCCGCGTTGGCCGCCTTGCGTTTGCGCCAGGGGCAGGAGCCCGATCACACCAGCAATGAAGTGGGAAACCCCGAAGCCAGCACCAGATAAGCCACGACTGCCGCCAGGCATAAACCGACAAATACCCGCAACAGTGTCCTGGCGGTGGGATGAGCGACGAATTTGATGGCCCAGAGCAAAATCCCGGCGACCAGGACGCTCAAGACAGAAATGACCAGCACGATGGTGTTCTCGAAAGCCTCGGAAGCTGTTTTATAGTCTCAAAGGCCCGCGTTGAACAGTGTGCGCATAGACGCAGGGCCCCGGGTGTTTCTAAACTGCCCCCTATCCAGGGCAGTGGGGCGAGCGCCGATGAATCGCAATGAATTACGCAAGGCCGACATCAACCTGATGGTGGTCTTTGAAACCTTGATGCTCGAACGCAATGTGACCCGGGTGGCCGAGAAGCTGTTTCTCGGCCAACCCACCATCAGTTCGGCCCTCAACCGCCTGCGCACGTTGTTCAATGACCCGCTGTTCATCCGCGTCGGCCATCGCATGGAACCGACCGCGCGGGCCGAAGAGATCATCAAGCACCTGTCGCCGGCCCTCGATTCATTGTCGTCGGCCCTGAGCCTGACCCACGATTTCGACCCGTCCATCAGCACCATGACCTTCCGCATCGGTCTGTCCGATGACGTCGAGTTCGGCCTGCTGCCGCCATTGCTGCGGGCCTTGCGCCAGGAAGCACCGATGGTGGTGTTCGTGGTTCAGCACGTGGACTACTGGCGTATCCCGGACCTGCTGGCCTCCGGCGATATCACCGTCGGCATCACCCAGACCCGTGGCCTGCCGGCGAATGCCAAGCGCAAATTATTGCGGCATATCCGCCCTTGCCTGTTGCGGGCGGACGCCTCGGACAAACCCCTGACCCTCGACGAATATTGCGCACGGCCCCATGTGCTGGTGTCCCACACGGCCAACGTGTCCGGGTTTGCGGATGAATGGCTGGCGGAAATCGGCCGCAAGCGTCACGTGGTGCTCTCGGTGCCGCAATACAGCGCGCTGCCGGCGTTGCTCGCCGGCACCGACATGATCGCCAGCCTGCCGGACTACACTGCCCAGGCCATGGCCGCCGGGGGAAATCTGTTCTGTGAGCCGTTTCCGTTCGAAACCCCGACCCTGGATTTGTCCATGGTCTGGCTCAGCCACGTCGACACCGACCCGGCGGAACGCTGGATGCGCTCGCGGCTGGAGGCGTTCATGAGCGAGCGGGACATGCTGCCGGTTGTAGCGCCAAAATCTTGAGATAACACCTTCAGGGAGATCCACCCATGACCCCATCCCGTTCCTTGCTACGTGGGCGCGGCAGTCATGACAGCGGCAAGGTTGGTATGGTCGAGCTGTTTTTCGACCTGGTGTTCGTGTTTGCCGTGACCCAATTGTCCCATTCGCTGCTCGCGCACTTGTCCATCGGCGGTGCGGTGCAGGTGGCGCTGATGATGGTGGCGGTGTGGTGGGTGTGGATCTTCACCTCGTGGGTCACCAACTGGCTGGACCCGGAAAAAATCCCGATCCGCATCGGCCTGTTCGGCTTGATGGTGGCGGGCTTGCTGCTGTCGTCTTCGATCCCCAAGGCGTTTACCGATCGCGGCCTGCTGTTCGCGGGCGCCTATGTGTTCATGCAAGTGGGGCGCACGCTGTTTGCCTTGTGGGCGGTGCGCGGCGAGTCGCTGAACATGACCCGAAACTTCCAGCGCATCCTGGCGTGGATGCTGTTTTCCGGGGTGTTCTGGATCACCGGCGCCCTGCTTGAGGGCGAGCAGCGTTTGGCCTTCTGGGCCCTGGCGCTGTTGATCGAGCTGATTTCCCCGTCGGTGTATTTCTGGGTACCGGGGCTTGGGCCCTCAACGCTTTCGGACTGGAATGTGGAAGGCAACCACATGGCCGAACGCTGCGGCCTGTTTGTGATCATCGCCCTGGGCGAGTCGTTGCTGGTGACCGGCGCTACCTTTGCCGAACTGCCCTGGAGCATGGATGGGCTGGCGGCGTTCCTGGTGGCGGTGGTGGGCAGCATCGCCCTGTGGTGGATCTATTTCGACAGCGGCGCCGAGCGCGCCCACCACCGCATTGCCAGCTCCGCCGACCCGGGACGTCAGGCGCGCATTGCCTACACCTACCTGCACGTGTTGATCGTGGCCGGGATCATTGTCAGTGCCGTGGCCGATGAACTGGTGCTGGTGCACCCGGGGCACGCCAGCCAGGCCGGCGTGGTGGCGATCATTGCCGGCCCGTGGTTGTTCCTGCTGGGCAGTGCGTTGTTCAAATGGGTGATGAGCGACCGGCCCTTGCCGCCGTTTTCGCACCTGGGTGGGTTGCTGCTGTTGCTGGTGTTGTTGCCGCTGGGATTGCAGCAGGTGTTTTCGGCGCTGGTGCTGGGAGCGCTGACGTCAGCCGTGTTGGTGGTGGTGGCGATTTGGGAAAATCGCTCGCTGCGTGGCCTGACCGAAGTTTCACATTGAAAGCGGTCTGATTTCGCCCGGCACCGTGCTATATGTATGACTCTTTTCCTACAACAACTCGGAGCTTTTCATGCCGCATCTGCATCTGGAATACACCGCCAACCTGACTGAGCTGGCGGTTGAGAAAACCCTGTTGCGGCTCAACAACGTGCTGATGGCGTCCGGGCAGTTCGGTTCCGAGTTTGATATCAAGAGTCGCGCGGTCAAGGTGGAGACGTTCCAGGTCGGCACGTCCCTGAGCCCGCGTGCGTTTATCGCCGTGAAGCTGTCGCTGCTCAGCGGGCGATCGCCGCAGGTCAAGAAGCAATTGTCGGAAAGCCTGTTGGCGGCGTTGCAGGATTTGGGCGATTGGCCTGCGGATTTGCAGGTTCAACTCAGTGTTTTGCTGGTAGACATGGACCGCGAGTCCTACAGCAAAGTCACCATCGGCTGATGGGCAGGGGTTACAGCAACCCCTGATCCGCACACACCTTCACCACCTGCTCCCGGAACCACGTGTTGGCGCTGTCCTGCTCGCTGTGTTCATTCCACTGCATGTCCAGGGTAAACCCCGGCAAACCGTTTGGTGCTTCGCAATGGCCGAACACGCTGTTGTCCGCCAGTTGCTTGTGCACCCGACGGGGCAGGGTGACGATAAAGTCGGTGCCGGTGATCATCTTCAGCGCCGCGCTGTAGCTGTTGGCCCGGGCGATCACCTGGCGCTTTTGGGACTGGCGCGCCAGCCAGCCGTCGATCATGTTGGTGTCGGAACTCCAGGGCGTCGGAAACACATGACGCCGGGCGACGAAGGATTGCAGGCTGAACGCCGGTTCCCGGGGTGCCGACTGTTTGTCGAAGACGCACACCAGGTCGTCCTCCAGCAGCATCTGGGTCTTGATGTCTTTGTGCTCGCGATGAAAGTGCGGGCCGAAGCAGATCACCAGGTCCAGGCGACCGTCGCGCAAGGCGTCGGCCGGGATCTCGGTTTCCAGCTTCTGCACATTGACGATCACCGGCAGGTCGGCGTGGTCGAAGGTTTTCAGCAGGCGCGGCAGGACCAGCTGTTCGAAGTATTCCGGGGCGCAGATATTGAAGGTCACGGCCTTACGGGTGGGGTCGAAGGCGTGGCTGCCGGCGTGGCAGAGGTTGATGCTTTCGAGGATTTTCTGCACGTGGTCGTACATGGTGGTGGCTTTGTACGTAGGACGCATGCCCGCCCGGGTGTTGATAAACAGCTCATCTTCGAAGCTGGTACGCAGCTTCTTGAGGCTGTAGCTGACGGTGGACTGGCTGACGAACAGGGTTTCGGAGACCTCGGTGACGCTGCTTTGGTCATAAACAGCGATAAACACCATCAGGTCCTGCATATCGAGCTTTCTAAGCAAGTTGCTGTTTAGCATCCGTTCCGTCCGCAAATCGTTTGTACCGAGTTCGGTACAAGACAATACAAAATGTTAACGGAACGTTCGTGCCAATAGAAAGCGCTGTCGGACCTTTCTATGTTTGAGGTGGGACAAATAATGTTTACAACACGACCTCAGCGAATATGCCGCGCGTAATGCCGGGGGTCGAAGCGCAACACGATCAGCAGCATCACCACCACCACGGCCGTCAGTGACCACCAGGCCCATTCGAAGCTGCCCAGGTGGTCGCGGATCATCCCGGCGATCAGCGGCGACAAACCGGCGATCAGGTAACCGATGCCCTGCACAAAGGCGGTCAGGCCGCCGGCGCGGCGCGGGTTGTCCAGATGGTCCAGGGACAGGATCAGGCTCATCGGAAACAACCCGCCAATGCCCAGGCCCAGCAGGCAGGGCCACAGCAGGCTCAGGTGTTGCGGGCTGAGGATCAGGCCGCAGAAGCCGGCGATGATCAGCACCAGCAACACCGCGACCACACCGCGCTTGTCCTGGCGGCGGTTGGCGATGGCCGGGGTGACCAGCCCGGAGACCACTTCCATGGCGGTCAAAAAACCCAGCAACAGGCCGGCATTCTGTTCACTCCAGCCCAGCTCCACGTAGTACGGCGCCAGCCAGGCCAGCACGCAGGTGTAGGACGCGGTGCCGAGGCCGAAAAAGATTGCCAGCAACCAGGCCCGGCGATTGCCGAAAAATGACGCCTGCGGGCCCGCGCCGGCTTGGGGCAGCGGCGGCAACACCGAGCGTTGGGCGTACCAGAACACCAGCGCCAATACCGCCAGCACCGCCCAGATTGCCAGGCCGATGCGCCAACTGCCGGTGCGCACCTGGATAAACGGCGAGAACGAAGCGGCCAGGGCTGCACCGCCCATGATCGCGGTGACGTACAGGCCCATAAACAGTGAAACGTTATCGCTGAAGCGGGATTTGATCAGCGCGGGCATCAGCGCCTGGATCATCGCGATCCCTAGGCCGGCGGCGATGGCGCTGAGGATCAGCTCAACCGCCGAATCGAGAAACAGCCGTGACACCGTGGCCAGGCCGATCACCACCAGCGACAGCACAATGCTGCGATGTTCGCCGAAGCGCTTGGCCACGCCCATGCCGAAAAACATCGCCAGGCCCATGGCCATGACTGGCAGCATGGTCAGTAGGGAGGCGGTACTGAAACTCAGGGCCACGTCCCCGCGAATCGACGACAACAACGGGCCGACGGCGGCCATTGACGGGCGCAGGTTGAGGGCGACCAGCACCACGCTGATCATCAGCCAAACGGCGGTGGCGGGTTTTGCGCGGACGTTTTCCATGGGCGAGCCTTGAACTGACAAGGGCAGTATTAGGCCGGGCGTGGGGGAGGCAGGCAAATGAGAAAGTTGTTGGGACTATTGAAAAAATGCGTGCGGGCTTTTGTGGCAAGGGAGTTTGTTGGGGGGGAGGAAGCCTGTTGTGGCGAGGGAGCTTGCTCCCGTTGGGCTGCGTAGCGGCCCCAGGATTTTTGGGAGCGCTTCGCACTCCAGCGGGAGCAAGCTCCCTCGCCACAGTGCTGTCGGGTGGTTTCAGATCGCCCGAATCACATGCTTGATCTCCTGAAACGCCTGCAACCCCCACGGTCCCAGTTCCCGGCCGATGCTGCTCTGCTTGTAACCACCCCACGCCGTTTGCGGGAAGATCACCTGCGGTGCGTTGATCCACACCAGGCCCACCTGCAAGGCATTCGCCACCCGCTCGGCCGCTTCCAGGTCGCGGCTCAATACACTGGCCACCAGGCCGAACTCGCTGTCATTGGCCAGTGCCACTGCTTCGGCTTCACTGGCAACGCTGCGCACGCACAGCACCGGGCCGAAGATTTCTTCGTTCCACAACGCGCTGTCCAGCGGCACTTCGGTAAACACCGTCGGGCGGATGAAGTAACCCTGAGGCAAATCCGCCGGACGCCCGCCGCCACACAGCAACTTCGCGCCCGCTTGCACGCCCCGTTCGATATGCCCCAGCACCCGCTGGTACTGCGCGCGGTTGACCAGTGCGCCCATTTCCACGTCTTCGGCAAATGGGTCTGCCACGCGAATACCCTCGGCCCTGGCCTGCAAGCGAATCAGAAACTCATCCGCCAATTCATCCGCCACCAACACGCGGCTGGTGGCAGAACACATCTGCCCGGCGTTGAAGAAACCACCACCGCAAGCCAGTTCCACCGCCAGGTCGAGGTCGGCGTCGGCCAGCACCAGCAACGACGATTTGCCGCCCAGTTCCAGGCTCACGCCCTTGACCGTTTCGGCAGCGCGCTGCATCACCTGCACGCCCACGGCATTGCTGCCGGTGAACGAGATTTTCGCGACCCGCGGGTCCGCCGCCAACGGGGCGCCCACCGCCAGGCCTGTGCCGCAGACCACGTTGACGACTCCGGCAGGCAAACCCACCGAGGCGATGATCCTGGCCAGTTCCAGCTCCGCCAGCGGCGTCACCTCCGAAGGCTTGAGCACCACGCAGCAACCGGCAGCCAGCGCCGGGGCGAGTTTCCAGGCGGTGGTCACCATCGGGAAATTCCACGGCACGATCAGGCCCACCACGCCGCAGGGTTCACGGCGAACGCGTGCGCTGAAATCCTCGGTGGGCAGTGCCACCGAGCGATCCTGGCTGGCGTCCATGTCGTCGGCCAAACCGGCGTAGTAGGTGAAGGTGGCGATCACGTCGTCCACATCAATGCCCGCCTCGAACAGCGGCTTGCCGTTGTTGCTCGATTGCAGGTGCATCAGGTGTTCGCGTTGGGCGCTGACGCCCTCGGCGATTTTGCGCAGCAGCGCAGCGCGATCGCGGCCGGTGCTTTTTGACCAGTCCGGGAAGGCCGCGCTGGCGGCACTCACGGCCTCCGTCACCGCGCCAGCATCACCCACGCTGACGTGAGCCAAGGTGGCCTCGGTGGCCGGGTTGATCACGTCCAGTACGTCATGGCCCGCACGCCACACGCCATTGATATACAGCCCGTTCACTGCCGCGCTCATACCGCCACCTCCTTCATCCAAAGCCCCTGGTCGATTTCAATCAGCGTCGGCCCCTGGCGATCCGTGGCGGCACGCAATGCGCTGCGCAGTTCTTCAACACCCTGGATGCGCTGGGCAGCCGCGCCGAGGGCCTGGGCCACGCCGATAAAGTCCGGCGTGTAGATGTCGACGCCCACCGGCTCGATGGCGCGGTTGACCATGTATTTCTTGATCTCTTCATAACCCTGGTTATTCCACAGCAGCACGATCACCGGGGTGCGCGCCTCCACGGCGCTGGCCAGTTCCGGCAGGGTGAATTGCAGCCCGCCGTCGCCGATCAGGCACACCACCGGCGCACCGTTGCCGCGTCCCAGCCATGCACCGATAGCGGCCGGCAAGGCGTAGCCGAGGGTGCCGTAGCCGGTGGAAGAGTTGAACCAGCGGCGCGGGTGGTCGAGGTTCAGGGTCAGGTTGCCGGTGTACACCGGCTGGGTGGAGTCGCCCACCAGTACGGCGTCGGGCAGTTCATCCAGCACGGTGTTGAGGAACAGGGTTTGCGCGCGGGTCGCGGCGTCCCAGGTGGGTTCCAGTTCGCTCCACAGGCGGGCAACGCGGTGGGCGCCCCAGTGGTTGTCGCGGGCGGCCAAGGGCGTGTCGCGCAGTTCGGCGAGCAACGCCTGGGCAGCGATTTGCGCGTCAGCCACCAGTGCCACGTGCGGTGGGTAATTGCGTACGGTCTGGTCGGAATCGATGTCGATGCGCAGCAGGGCGCCGGGAATGTCGAAGCCGCCGGCGAAGGTCACGTCGTAGTCGGTCTCTGCCAGCTCGGTGCCGATCGCCAGCACCACGTCGGCCTCGGCCACCAGCGCACGTGTGGCGACCAGGGTTTGGGTCGAGCCGATCAGCAGCGGGTGGTGGGACGCCAGCATGCCCTTGGCGTTGATGGTCAGCGCCACCGGCGCACCGAGGGTCTCGGCCAATTGCGTCAGCTCGGGCGCGGCGTCGATGGCGCCGCCACCGGCGAGAATCAGCGGGCGTTTGGCGGCCGCCAGCCACTGGCTCATTTGCTTGACCGCCGACGGCGCCGCGCCCGCGCGGGAAACGCTGACCGGCTCGCTGCCGAGCAACGCGTCGGCGTTTTCCACCAGCACATCCAGCGGGATTTCGATATGCACCGGGCGCGGTCGCCCGGCCTGGAACAGCGCAAACGCCCGGGCCAATACACCGGGCAATTCGGCCGCCGACATCAAGGTATGGGAGAACGCCGCCACGCCCGCGATCATCGCGCCCTGGTTCGGCAGCTCGTGCAGCTTGCCGCGTCCGCCGCCCAACTGGCTGCGGGACTGCACGCTGGAAATCACCAGCATCGGGATCGAGTCGGCGTAGGCCTGGCCCATGGCGGTGGTGATATTGGTCATGCCGGGGCCGGTGATGATGAAGCACACGCCGGGCTTGCCGCTGGTGCGTGCATAGCCATCGGCCATGAAGCCGGCGCCCTGTTCGTGGCGCGGGGTGACGTGGCGGATGCTGGAACGCGCCAGGCCCCGGTAGAGTTCCACGGTGTGCACGCCGGGGATGCCAAACACCTGGTCTACACCGTAGCCTTCCAGCAGGTTGACCAATACTTCGCCGCAGGTCGCCATTGTCGTCGCTCTTATTGTTGATAAAGGCCCGTATTGGAACGGCTGGCCCGTAGCGGCAACAATCGATAAAAAGTCATACTAGCCATGTCCTCACGTCATGGCTGCGCCCCTATGAAACGCCTTCCACCGTTGCCGGCCCTGCACACCTTTTGGGTCACGGCCCAGTGCTGCAACTTCACCCGTGCCGCCGAGCAATTGCACATCACTCAGGGTGCGGTGAGCCGGCAGATTGCCGGGCTGGAAAGCCACCTGGGTTATGCGCTGTTCCAGCGCCAGGCCCGGGGCTTGAGCCTGACGGAGGAGGGCCGTGAATGGTCGTTGCGGGCGCAGCAGGTGTTCGGCCTGATTGGCGAGGCGGTGGAACAGATCGGCACTCGCCGCGAAACCCTGCAGCTCAAGGCCTCCACCTGCGTGATGCGCTGGCTGTTGCCGCGCCTGATGCAGTGGCAGCAGGAACGCCCGGACGTGCCGGTGGAACTGACCACCACCGTGGCCTACACCGTGGACTTTCGCCGGGAGCAGTTCGATGCGGCGGTGATCTACGCGCCGATTGCCGAGCAGTCAACCCAGGCCCGGCACCTGTTTGATGAGCGCCTGACACCGGTGTGCGCGCCAGCGTTGCTCGGTGGTTTGCACACGCCGGCAGACTTGCAGCAACAGGTGCTGCTGCACCCCACGCGGGATGAACGGGATTGGGCGTTGTGGCTGAAGGCGGCGGATACGCGTTTGAGCAATCTGGCCCAGGGGCATCATTTTGAAACGCTGGACCTGGCGATGACGGTGGCGTCCCAGGGTTCCGGCGTGGCAATCGGCGACAGCGCGCTGATTGGCGAGGACCTCAAGGCCGGGCGGTTGGCGACGCCGTTTGAACTGCGGGTGCCGACGGGGATGGGGTATTACCTGGTGTACCCGCCGGGGACGAAGCCCTCGGCGGGGTTGGAGCAGCTTATGGACTGGCTGGTGAGCCAGGCACGCGCTTAATAACCGACGGTAAACCGCTGGCGCGAATGCTTCGGCGTTTCCACCTCATCAATCAGCGCAATCGCAAAGTCGGCAAAGCTGATCCAGCTGCGGCCTTCATTGCTCACCAGCAACTCATCCTGGCCCAGGCGGAATTTGCCGGTGCGCGCGGTCTCGGTGAACTCCGCCGAGGGCGACAGGAAGGTCCAGTCCAGGTCTTTTTCCTGACGCAAGGTGTCGAGGAACACACTGCCGGCGCTGGCTTCGGTTTTGTATTCCTCGGGGAAACCAGGGCTGTCGATCACCCGGCTGCCGCCCGACAGCAGCAGCGAGCCGGCACCGCCGACCACCAGCAGACGTTTCACGCCGGCTTTTTTCACCGGGTTGATCACCGCTTCCGCCGGCAGGCTGGCGAAGTGTGCCGCGCTGATCACCACGTCGTTGCCACGGATGGCCTGTTCCAGCGCCTCGGCATCCAGCGCGTCCACTTGCCTGGCAGTGACGCCAGGGCGCACGCCGATCTTGTCGGTACTGCGCGCGATGGCGGTCACGGTATGCCCGCGACGCAAGGCTTCTTCCAGCAGTTGGCTACCGGCACGACCGGTGGCACCAATGATTGCGATCTTGCTCATGACGTTCTCCAGTACGGTTAAGGGTTGAATCAACTCACCACTGCATTTCGCCCTTGGCGACTTTGGCGCCCAGTTCCAGGGTGCTTTCGTCGCCCAGGTTCGGGTAACGTTTTTTCATTGCGCTGATCAGTGCGGCAGAGTCCTTGGCCTTGGCGGTTTCTTCGTCAAAGGCCTTGATGTAGTCGGCGGTGAACGCCACGGATTTCAGCGACGGTGTGCCCAGGTAGTGACCCGGAATCACGGTGCGCGGTTTCAGATCCTGGATACGTTGCAGGGTCGCCAGCCAGTCGGTGTGGGATTTCGCGGTTTGGGTATCGGCCATCCACACATGAATGTTTTCCGAGACGACCACGCCACCGACGACCGCCTTGATCGACGGAATCCACACAAAGGTGCGGTCCGGTTGCGGGCCATCAAGGCCAATCACTTCCAGCTGCTTGCCTTCGAGGGTCAGGCTGTGGCCCTTGAGTACCTGGGGGATGACGGCTTTGGCAGGTTTGTCGGTCCCCAGTTTCGGGCCCCAGAACGCCAGTTTGTGTTCAACGGTGGCCTTGATATGGTCCACCACCGGCTGCGGCGCGACGATGTTGGCCTGGGGGAACGCGGCCGCCAGGGTGTCGAGGCCGAAGTAGTAGTCCGGGTCGCCGTGGCTGATGTAGATGGTGGTCAGGCGCTTGCCGCTGGCGCGGATTTTTTGCACCAGTTGCTCGGCCTGGGTTTTGCCGAATTGGGCATCCACGAGGATCGCGTCTTTGTCGCCGCTGACCAGTACCGAGGTGACCGGCATCATCGCGGTTTCGCCCGGGTTGTAGGCGTCCAGGGTCAGGTCGGCAGCCGCGGCGTGGGCGGCGAAGGCCAGGGTGGCAGCGGCCAGGGCCACGCGCTTGAGCGGGGAGAATCCAAACATGTGCAGCTCCAGTCATCGGTGAGGTGTGGACAGAGCTTAGTTGCACCAAACGCTACAAAAAATGCGATGCTTGGACATAGTTTGTTTCTAAAAGCGGGCAAATCATGGATCGTCTTCAAGCAATGCGGGTGTTTGTAGCCGTGGTGGACCTGGGCAGCCAATCGGCGGCGGCCGACCACCTGGACCTGTCCCGGCCGGTGGTGTCGCGCTACCTGGCGGAGCTGGAAGACTGGGTCGGCGCGCGCCTGATGCACCGCACCACCCGCAAGCTCAGCCTGACCGCCGCCGGCAGCGAAACCTTGCCCCGTTGCCGGCAGATGCTGGAGTTGTGCAGCGACATGCAGGCCGCCGTCAGCGAGCCGGACGAAGCGCCCCGGGGCCTGTTGCGCCTGAGCGTCAGCACCTCGTTCGGCCAGGCACAGTTGGCCGATGCCATCGCCGAATACGTCAGGCACTACCCGCTGGTCAGCATCGACATGCAGATGCTGGATCGCACGGTGAACCTGGTGGATGAGCGCATCGACCTGGCGATCCGCACCAGCTTTGAACTGGACCCCAACCTCATCGCCCGCCGGCTTACGCTGTGCCGCTCGGTGATCTGCGCGTCGCCCGCTTATCTGCTGGAGCATCCGCAGCCCCGGCGCGTGCAGGACCTGGCCCGGCACAACTGCCTGACCCATTCCTACTTCGGCAAAAGCCTGTGGCACTTCGTGGAAAACGGCGAGCCGGTGTCGGTGCCGGTGCAGGGCAATATCAGCGCCAACGAGGCCAGCACTTTATTGCGGGTCACGCTGGCGGGGGCAGGGGTGTCGCGGCTGCCGAGCTATCAGGCGGGCGACTACATCCGCAGTGGCGAGCTGATCCGTCTGTTGCCCGAGGCCGAGCCGCAGCAAATGAACATCTACGCGGTGTACGCCTCGCGCAAGCACATGCCGTCGGCGTTGCGCAGCCTGCTGGATTTCCTGGTGCTGAGGTTTCCGGAGGAACCTGAGTGGGACGTCGGTCTCTGAGCCGACATAAACAGGTTGAATGTCGCCGGATAAGCGACTTGCTGCATCTGAGCCATGCTTCTGAACTATGCTTATACAAGCACCTTCTTGATCCGATCAGAGGTCAGCATCATGTCGATCAAAACAAGAAAGTACCTGATGATTTTCACCCTGTGCGCCGCCGCCACAGCGCTTTACGGCACTGCCGCCTACCGCGTCGAACAGACCCGCATGCAGCCGAGCTTCGCCTCCAGCTGCAATCACGGGCAATGCGTTGGCCACATGGCCGCATTCAGCTCGCTGCGCTAGCGTCCTGGTCGGCTTTCAACTGCTCCCGAAACGCTTTCGGGGAGAACCCGACGCGCCGGCGAAACAGCCGTGAGAAGTTGGTCGGGTCGGAAAAGCCCAACACGTCCGACATCTCATTGATGGTCATGCTGGTGTAAGTCAGCAGGCGCTTGGCTTCCAGCAATTGGCGGTCGTGCATGATCTGCAACGCGGGCTGGCCGCCCAATTCCCGACACGTACCGTTCAGGTGTGAAACCGAGATCCCGAGCTTGTGGGCCAGGTCTTCGATTTTCGGGTGTTCGCGGTAATGCTGCTCCACCAATTGGGTGAACCGGCGGAAGTATTCGCGGCCTCGCGGTGCCCGTGGATGGCGGCGCTGGATGGCCTGGCGGCTGATCCACACCAGCAGCACGCTGACCAGCGCGTGCATCATCATGTCCCGCGCCGGTTGATCGCTGGCGTACTCATCCTGCAGCCGGGCAAACAAACTGTTGAGGTAGTCACTGTCGTTGCCGGCCGGGTAGCTGCCCAGTGCGTTCAGACCGTCCAGTGCCGCGCCCAGTTGCCCCTGCAAATGCGCCATCAGCGGCGCGGCCAGGGTGACCACGAACCCTTCGACGTCTTCGGAAAACCGGAAACCATGCACGCATAACGGCGGCAGCACCTGCAGCGTCGATTCGCTCAGCGTGCTGCGCTGGCCTTCGATCTCCAGTTGCGCCTGGCCCTTGTGCACGTACAGCAACTGGCACAGGTCCGCGTGCCGGTGGGGCTGGATTTCCCACTGGTACTCACGGCTGCGCCGGGAGATGGTTTCACAGTGCAGCAAATCAGGGGTCGGCCATTGCTGGCTCTCACCGTAGAGTTTGAACACTGGAATCGCGGCACTGGCAGTTTTGGTCATGGCTTCATCCGATACTTCGGGAGAGTTGTGCGGTAATCGCCCCAATTGGCGAAAAGCGCAGCTTTGGGCTCAGTTTTCACCTTCTTATGCCGGGCACTCAAGTGAAAAATGCCAGCAACACCTTCAATGACAACTCTTTCACCGAATACGTTCGGGTGAAGCTTGCGGGCCATAAAAATAATGAAAACGCTGAAAACCCAAGTCGCCATTATTGGCGCCGGTCCCTCGGGACTGCTGCTCGGCCAACTGTTGCACGAGGCCGGGATTGAAACCCTGATTCTTGAGCGCCAGACGCCGGATTACGTACAAGGCCGCATCCGTGCCGGGGTGCTGGAACAAGGCATGGTCGACCTGTTGCGCCAGGCCGGGGTCAGTGCGCGGATGGATGCCGAAGGCCTGGTGCACGAGGGCTTTGAACTGGCGCTGAACGGGCAATTGACCCACATCGACCTCAAGACGCTAACCGGCGGCAAGACGGTGATGATCTACGGCCAGACCGAAGTTACCCGCGACCTGATGGCCGCGCGCCAGGCCAGCGGTGCTGTCACTTTGTACGAAGCGCGCAATGTGCAGCCCCATGATCTGAAAAGCGCAGAGCCCTGGCTGAGTTTCGAGCACGAAGGCGAGCAGTATCGGCTGGACTGCGACTACATCGCCGGCTGCGACGGTTTCCACGGTGTGGCGCGCCAGTCGATTCCCGCCGAGGCATTGAAGGTCTTCGAGCGGGTGTACCCGTTTGGCTGGCTGGGCATTCTGGCCGACACCCCGCCGATCCACGATGAACTGGTGTACGCCAAGCACGCGCGCGGCTTTGCCCTGTGCAGCATGCGTTCACCGACCCGCAGCCGTTATTACCTGCAAGTGCCGGCGGATGAAGCGGTTGAAGATTGGTCCGATGAACGCTTCTGGGACGAACTGAAAACCCGCTTGCCCGCGTCGCTGACCGCGCAACTGGTGACCGGCCCGTCCATCGAAAAGAGCATCGCCCCGTTGCGCAGTTTCGTGGTGGAACCGATGCAGTACGGCCGGCTGTTCCTGCTCGGCGACGCCGCCCACATCGTGCCACCCACCGGCGCCAAGGGCTTGAACCTGGCGGCCAGCGACGTCAGCACCTTGTTCAATACACTGTTCAAGGTGTACCGCGAGGGCCGGGTGGAGTTGCTGGAGAAATACTCGCAGATTTGCCTGCGGCGGATCTGGAAGGCCGAGCGGTTTTCCTGGTGGATGACTTCGATGCTGCACCAATTCCCGGAGGCTGATGGCTTCAGCCAGCGCATCGCCCAGAGCGAGCTGGAATATTTCGTCGACTCCGAGGCCGGACGTAAAACCATTGCAGAAAATTACGTCGGACTTCCTTACGAGGCTATCGAGTAGCCAGCTATCTAGTACACTGACGAGCATTCCCGCGGGCCTCCTTTTCCCGTGGGCCCTTGCTCGCAGGTTCTGCCGTGACCAACCTCAATCAGCCCGCCACACCCGCCGTTCGCAGTGTTCTCGTCGCCTTGATGATGGCGATCTTTCTCGGGGCGTTGGACCAGACCATCGTCGCCGTGTCCATGCCGGCCATTTCCGCGCAGTTCCACGACGTCAACCTGCTGGCCTGGGTGATCTCCGGCTACATGGTGGCCATGACCGTTGCGGTGCCGATCTACGGCAAACTCGGCGACCTGTACGGGCGCCGGCCGATGATGCTGATCGGCATGGGCCTGTTTACCGTTGCATCGCTGTTCTGCGGCATGGCCCAGAGCATGGAGCAACTGGTGCTGGCGCGGATCCTCCAGGGCATCGGTGCCGGCGGGATGATTTCGGTCAGCCAGGCGATTATCGGCGACATCATTCCGCCCCGTGAGCGCGGGCGTTACCAGGGCTATTTCAGCAGCATGTACGCGGTGGCCAGCGTGGCCGGGCCGGTGTTGGGTGGCTACATGACCGAGTACCTGTCGTGGCGCTGGGTGTTCCTGATCAACCTGCCTTTGGGCGCCGGCGCCTGGTGGGTGGCCCATCGCACGCTGGTGGGGCTGCCGGTGCCGCAGCGCAAGCCGGTCATCGACTACCTCGGTACCGTGCTGATGATCGTCGGCTTGACCGCGTTGTTGCTGGGCATCACCGAAATCGGCCAGGGCCATCACTGGCGTGACGATGAAGTGCTGGGGCTGTTGGCCTGCGCGCTGGTGGCGTTGACGGTGTTTGTGTGGCACGAGCGCCGGGCGCGGGAGCCGTTGTTGCCAATGCACCTGTTCGCCAACCGCAGCGCGGTGCTGTGCTGGTGCACGATTTTCTTTACCAGCTTCCAGGCGATTTCCCTCACGGTATTGATGCCGCTGCGCTACCAGACCGTCACCGGTTCCGGTGCCGACAGCGCCGCGTTGCACTTGCTGCCGCTGGCGATGGGCTTGCCGATGGGCGCGTATTTTGCCGGGCGCATGACCTCGGTGACGGGCCGCTATAAACCGATGATCCTGATTGGCGCCTTGCTGAGTCCGATCGCGATCCTCGGCATGGCCCTCAGTGCACCCCAGGCCGTGGCGGTGACCAGCCTGTTTATGTTGCTTTGCGGGATTGCCGCCGGGATGCAGTTTCCGACCTCTCTGGTGGGGACGCAAAACTCGGTGGAACAGCGGGACATCGGCGTGGCGACCAGCACCACGAACCTGTTCCGTTCCCTGGGTGGGGCGGTCGGGGTGGCGTGCATGTCGGCGCTGTTGCTCGCGTTGTTGCAGGACTCCAGTTTTGCGCACCTGGCCAGTGGGGCACTGGTGGCGGAAGGCAGTTCCGGCAATGTGTTGCTGGACGGTTTGAATGCGGCGCCGGGGCCGGCGCAGGATGCCTTGCGGGGGGAGCTGCTGATTACCTTCAGGCATTTGCTGATGGTCAGTGCCGGGGTGTCGTTGCTGGGCTTGGCGGCGGCGATTGCGATGCCTAACCGCGTGCTGCGGGGGCGGGAAGACAAGGCGAAATAGTTGGAACAATGAAGATCAAATGTGGGAGCAGGCAAGCCAGCTCCCACATTGTGATTGCATTCCAGCTTTTGAACAGGTGATGGCCTCACGGGCTGTAATACCCCACCGCCACCATAAAATGCCCGGCCTTGCGCAAATACGCATGCTTGTTCTCGACCTTTCCGGTCACCGGGTTTTTCCAGCGGTACTTGTATTCCCCCTGATCCTGCTCCGCCATCACTGCCAGGATCGGCTCACCCACCGGCTTCCCGTCGGGATCCTTGATCTTGCTGAAATCCGTATTCACCAATCGCGGAGTTGTGCCATGGGCCACATAGCGGTGGGTGTCGAGGTCAACCACAAACACATACAGGTCGTCCTGCAGAAAACCACCCTGCATGTCGTTGATCGCCTTGAGTGTCCCGACCGGGTCCTTCTCCAGCGCCTTGACCGCTTTATTGCGCAGCGCCCTGGCATGCTCCGGGGTCGCCCGCGGCAAGTAATAACCCACGGCCAGAATCCGCTGCCCAACGCGCTGGTAATACACATGCTTGCGCTCGACCTTGCCGTCATTCCAGTTCTGCCACCGGTAATCGGCCTGCTGGATGCCACTGCCTTCCGGCACCGCCAACGCATCCTTGAATGACTTGTTCAGATCCGGCCCAAGCACCTCGGAAACGTTGCGCCCGATCAACGCAGAAGAGGGCCCGCCACTCGCCAGCAGCACGCCCTTGGTGTCGACCACGAACACATAGCGGTCCTGGTCGACGAATTCACCCTGGCGGCTGAACGCCGCAAAGGCTTTGTCGCCATTCGTCTGGTAATACCCCAAGGCCTTTTCCAGCAGGGCCTTGGCGGCTTGGGCGTCCGCATCCTCAGCGGTGGCGGCGTGCACCTGGCCAACGCACAACAGCAGCAGCCAGGTGGCTCGGAGCATTGCCTTCATTACCCGTCCCTCGTTCTTGTTGGTGTGCCAAGAGCGTAGACGGTTTGCCGACTTATCAGAACGGTTTGGTCGGCAGGTATTTACCGTCCAGGGTGATCACCGCGCGGGAACCGCCGTCCGGGTCTTCGACTTTTTTTATGTCCAGCTTGAAGTTGATCGCGCTGATGATGCCGTCGCCAAACTGCTCGTGTACCAGGGCCTTGAGGGTCGAACCGTAGACCTGCAGCATTTCATAGAAACGGTACATGGTCGGGTCCGTCGGCACGCCGCCGGGGAAGCTGCCGCGCAGGGGCACCGTTTGCAGCAGGCGGCTGGCGTCCTCGTCGAGGCCGAGTTTGTCGCACACCACATCGGCAGCGTCCTTGGGCAACGGGTGCTGGCCGAGCAGGGCGGCGGTGACGAACGCCAGGCTCAGGCCGGTGCCGTCGGTGAGGTCCTGCCACGACAGGTTCTTGCGCGCCTTGATGTCGATAACGGTGTCGGCCAGGGCCAGGCGTGGGGATTGGGCGAATTGGGATTGCAGCATGGTGATGTCCTCTTGGTTTTTAATAGGGTTCAGGCCGCGTGGGCGCGGGTGCTCGGGTTATCCAGCAGGGACACAAAGCGCCCGCTGCGGCCATCCAGGGCGTCGATGCCGCCGCTTTCGATGTCGTAGACCCAGCCGTGCAGGCTCAGTCGGCCTTGTTCCAGGGCCAGGGCCACGCAAGGGTGAGTCTTGAGATTAGCCAGTTGGGCGACCACGTTTTCCCGTACCAGCGAGTTGAGCCGGTCGGCGTCTGAGGCGTGGGTACGGGCGGCGTTGATCACCTTGGCCGACTCGGCATGGCGCAGCCAGTTGGCCACGGCCGGTAAGTGATCGAGGCATTTGCAGGTGGAAATGGCGGTCATGGCGCCGCAGTCGGAGTGGCCACAGATCACGATGTCGCTGACGCCGAGAACGGCTACCGCGTATTCGACCGTGGCCGACACACCGCCGGGCTCTGGCCCGTAGGACGGCACGATGTTGCCTGCATTACGGATCACAAACAGGTCGCCGGGTTCCTGCTGGGTCAGCAGTTCCGGGACTACACGGCTGTCGGAACAGGACACAAACAGCGTGCCGGGGTTTTGCGTGGTGGCCAGGTGTTTGAACAGGTCGCTGCGTTGGGTGAAGGCTTCACCCTGGAACTTACGGAAACCGTCGATGAGGTCTTGCATGGTGGTTCTCCTTGCGTCGCTGATGGGGCAAGGATGGAAGTTTTCAGCTATAGCGTCCAAGACCGGCTTATTATGGTTCCTATAAGTCATGCCTATAGTTGGAGCGCCCTTCATGTTGCTGCGTCATATCCGCTACCTGCTGGCCGTTGCCGAGCACCGTAATTTCACCCGAGCGGCGGAGGCGCTGCATGTGTCGCAGCCGACCTTGTCGCAGCAGATCAGGCAACTGGAAGACACCCTCGGTGCGCCACTGCTGGATCGCTCCGGCCGGAGCGTCAGCCTGACCGATGCGGGCGAGGCCTATGTGCGTTTTGCGCGCCTGGCCTTGCAGGATCTGCAGGCCGGCACCCGTGCCATGCACGACGTGCAGGACCTGAGCCGCGGCAGCCTGCGCCTGGCAATGACGCCGACGTTTACCGCGTACCTGATCGGGCCGCTGCTGGCGCGGTTCAACCGTCTGTACCCGGGGATAACGGTCAGCGTCGAGGAACTGACGCAAGACCGCATGGAGGCGGCGCTCACGGAGGACTTGCTGGATATCGGCATTGGTTTTACCGGCGAGCATTTGCCGGATATCGAGTGTGAAGGGGTGTTTGTCGAGGCGTTGAGCGTGGTGGTGAGTGCCGGCCATCCGGAGTTGAACCGCCAGCAGTGGCTTCAGCAACCGTGGGTGCTGCTGAACTCAGGGTTCGCCACGCGCCGCTATATCGATGAGTATTTTCGCAGCCAGGCGGTAAAACCCCTGATCGCCATGGAGGCCAATTCCATCAGTGCGATTATTGAAATCGTACGGAGCACTCAGTTGGCGACCATCCTGCCCAGCGCGATTGCCCAGGTGCAGGCGGGCTTGCAGGCGGTGCCGTTAAGCCCGGCGTTGCCGCAACGCACGGCGGCGCTGCTCAGTCGCAAGGGAGGCTATCGCAGCGCGGCGTGCCGGGCGTTTGTCGAACTGGTCAGGGCGCAGCCAGCCACTGGTTGATGATGCCGTCATACACGCCCGTCACCGTACTCAAGTGCAGCCACTGGTCCACGTAGCTCTTCCACGCCACATCATCCCGAGGCAGCAGGAACGCCTTCTCGCTGTACTGCATGTAGCGCTCGGGGTTTACCGCACACAGCCCCGGCTTGAGCTTTTGCTGATACCGGGCCTCGCTGGCGTCGGTGATCATCACGTCGGCCTTGTTGGCCAACAGCTTTTCAAAAATCGTCACGTTGTCCGGGAACAGTGTCAGTTGCGCCTTGCCCAGATGTGCCCGCGCAAACACTTCATTGGTACCGCCTGAAGGCTCGATCACCCGCACCTGCGGCTGATTGATTTGCTCCACGGTCTGATAGCGCTGCACATCGGCGCAGCGCACGAGCGGGATCTTGCCGTCGACGCCCAGGGGCTGGCTGAAAAACGCCTTCTTCTGCCGCTCCAGCGACACCGAAATACCGCCGAGGGCAATATCACAGCGCTGGGCCAGGAAGTCCGGCATCAGGGTTTTCCAGGTGGTGGGCACCCATTTCACTTGCACCCCAAGGCTTTTGGCCAGCGACTGGGCCATGGCGATGTCGATGCCTTCGTAGCTGCCGTCCGGGCGCAAATAGCTGTAGGGCTTGTAGTCACCGGTGGTGCAGACGGTCATTTCACCGCGCTGGAGCACTTCATCCAGGCGCGATGCGGGGCTGTCGGCCAGGGCCTGGGCGGACAGGCCGGCCAGCAGGGAAAGGGTCAGCAAAGCTTTCATGCGGTCGGGTCCTTGGGCATGAGCAGGGTCGCCATTATTTGCAAATGTTTAGCCACGGCACAACCAAACTCCGTCAAGACTGGATTTAACGGCTTAACCTCGCGTGTGAGGCTGTTCGGCATCTCTTTACTGTGACTCCCGCATGGACGGTTCCCCCGACACACACCCTGAGACATCGCCAGGCGCCACCGCGTCCAGCCGTCCGGACCGTCGTCGAATCACCGCTGATGCACTCCCTTCCGAACTCGCCTTCTGGGCACTCTGGCACTGCCGCCACGCGCGCCCACCGGACACCTTTCTCACCCGTTGATTTGCCCAACCGGATGCCCCGCGCATCTGCCCGGCAGCGCCTGCGCGCCTGCCTGACGCGAACGTATGAGAATGCCCATGAGCACGCCCTTTGCCACCCTGCACGAAGCCCAATCCTTTCTGGACCAGAACCCGGATATCGAGATGTTCGAGCTGTTCATCCTCGACAACAACGGAGTGCCCCGGGGCAAGCTGCTGCACCGCGATGAGTTGCTGGCGGTCTATGAAAGTGGCCGGCCGCTGCCGAGTACGATCCTGGGCCTGACCATCAATGGCGACGATGTGGAGAACTCCGGGCTGGTCTGGGAAGTGGGCGATATCGACTGCCGCGCCTACCCGGTCAGCGGCAGTTTGCAGCGCATGCCGTGGCGCCTGATCCCGACGGCGGCGGTGCAAGTCAGCATGCACCCCACCGAAGGCATGCCCGCCACCGTGGCCGACCCGCGGCACTTGCTGGCCAAGGTGATCGACGACCTCAAGGCCGACGGCTATTACCCGGTGATGGCGGCGGAGCTGGAGTTTTATTTGCTCGACCAGAAGCCCGACAGCAACGGCCGCCCGCAACCGGCACGGGATGTCGATGGGGGGCGCCCACGCTCGACCCAGGTCTACGGCCTGCGGGAACTGGAGCAGATCGAACCGTTCCTTGCCGACCTCTACAGCGCCTGCAAACTCCAGGGCATTCCGGCGCGCACGGCGATTTCCGAATACGCCCCGGGCCAGGTGGAAATCACCCTGGAGCACCGCAGCGACGCCCTGCAAGCCATGGACGAGGCGGTGCGTTACAAGCGCCTGGTCAAGGGCGTGGCCCACAAGCACGGGATGACCGCGTGTTTCATGGCCAAGCCTTTCGACGACCTGGCCGGCACCGGCATGCACATGCACGTCAGCCTCGCAGACCGCGACGGCAATAACCTGTTTGCCAGCGAAGCACCCGACGGCACGCCGCTGTTGCGCCAGGCGGTGGGGGGCATGCTCAGCACCTTGCTCGACTCATTGCTGATGTTCTGCCCGAACGCCAACTCCTACCGGCGCTTCCAGACCAACAGCTACGCGCCGCTGGCCGCCACCTGGGGCGTGGACAACCGCACGGTGACCCTGCGCGTACCGGGCGGGCCGGCGTTTTCCCGGCATATCGAACACCGAATCTGCGGCGCCGACGCCAACCCCTACCTTGCGGCGGCGGCGATCCTGGCGGGTATTCACCGGGGCATCCGCGAACAGCGCGATCCCGGCGCGCCGGTGGAGGGCAACGGTTACGCCCAGGCCAAGGAATTACTGCCCACCGATTGGCTGACCACCTTGCGCGCCCTTGAAGGCTCGTCCTGGGCCCGGGAAGCCTTTGGTGGTGAATTCCTCGGTGTGTACCTGGCGGTCAAACGGGCCGAGTATCGCCAGTTCATGGGCGAAGTGGGGGAGCAGGACTGGCGCTGGTATTTGCACCCGGCCTGAAGATGAAGCCTTGATCACAGACAGTTAACAGACAGGCTGGGCGCCGGATACTGGCCCTGCAT
Organism: Pseudomonas sp. PAMC 25886; assembly: GCF_000242655.1. Lineage (NCBI taxonomy): Bacteria > Pseudomonadati > Pseudomonadota > Gammaproteobacteria > Pseudomonadales > Pseudomonadaceae > Pseudomonas > Pseudomonas sp. PAMC 25886. The sequence continues at coordinate 188,822 of NZ_AHHC01000084.1, read as the reverse complement.
GCGCGGTAAACAATCCTTCGACCTTTTTTTCACGAGACGGTGGTTAAGCTGCGAATGTCTGATCCATTAACTGAGTCGTGTGATGCCGTCGCAACTGCCGTCTTCCATCGAGATTGAATTTGCCGAACGTGCAGGCCAGGAGCATGCCCGGGTCTGCGCTGACACGCGCCCGCCCAAGTTGCTGCGGCGCCTGGCGCTGTGGCGCGATGAACGACTGGTACGCCGGGCGCTGAAAATCGCCGGCGAACCGGGGCTGATCCTCGACCTGGCCTGCGGCTCGGGGCGCTTCTGGCCGGTGCTGGCCGAGCACAGCAACCGGGTGATCCTCGCGTCGGATAACTCCCAGGACATGCTCGACCACGCCCGTACCCACCATGCGCCGGGCTTGCTCAAGCGGATCAAGACCTTCCAGGGCTCGGCCTTTTCCATCGGCCTGTCGGCCAACGCGGTGGACTGCATTTTCTGCCTGGAGTTGTTTCGCCATGTGCCGACGGCAGAAGGGCGCCTGGCCCTGCTCGGTGAATTTCATCGGGTGAGCCGCGACACGGTGATTGTCTCGGTCAACAGCGACAGCGGTTACCGGGCGATGCAGCCCGCCCTGTCGGCGGTTGCCAGCCACCGGACGCAGGTGGAAGCGGAGTTTCGCCAGGCCGGTTTCAAGGTCCTCAACCAACAGGAATTCATGCCCGGCTCGGCCATGTGGCGGGTTTACGTCCTGCGTAAGAGAGGATAAGTCCCGCCTGTCGGACTATTCTTCAGATCCTATAGGAGTTTTCATGGCGGATGCTGTGCTGCGAATGCTCGCAACTCCCTTTCGCGATATATACTGCGCGCCATTCTTCAAGGGAGAGCCGTGTGGCCATCGATATTCACTGGATCTGCGACAACGATAGCCTCGGCCAGCACTGCGCCGAATGGCAGCAGTTGCCATTCGTCGCCCTCGACACCGAATTCATGCGGGTCGACACCTTTTATCCCATTGCCGGGCTGATCCAGATTGGTGATGGCGTTCGCGCTTACCTGATCGATCCCCTGACCATCGACAACTGGCAACCCTTGGCCGCCTTGCTGGAAAACCCGGCGGTGATCAAGGTGGTGCACGCCTGCAGCGAAGACCTGGAAGTGTTGCTGCGCCTGACCGGCAGCCTGCCGGTGCCACTGTTCGACACCCAACTGGCGGCTGCGTACCTGAACCTCGGTTTCTCCATGGGCTATTCGCGGTTGGTGCAAGCCGTCCTCGATATCGAGTTGCCCAAGGGCGAGACCCGCTCGGACTGGCTGCAGCGGCCATTGTCCGAGACGCAAATCAGCTACGCCGCCGAAGACGCGGTGCACTTGGCGGAAGTCTACACACGCCTGCGCCCGAAACTTTCCGACGATAAGTACGCCTGGGTCCTGGAAGACGGCGCCGAGCTCGTGGCCAACCTGCGCCGCGAAGTCGACCCGTACGAGGTCTACCGCGACGCCAAGCTGGCCTGGAAACTGTCCCGTGCCCAGCTCGCCGTATTGCGCGAACTGTGCGCCTGGCGCGAGCAGCAAGCCCGTGCCCGTGACCTGCCGCGCAACCGGATCATTCGTGAACACTCGTTATGGCCCCTGGCCAAATCCCAGCCGGATAACCTCGCCGCGCTGGGCAAGATCGAAGACATGCACCCGCGCACCGTGCGCCAGGACGGCGAGTTCCTGCTGGGCCTGATCAAGCGTGCCGGCAGCGTCCCGATGGACCAATGGCCGCCGGCGGTTGCCGAGCCGTTGCCGGTGGACGCCGCCACGCTGATCAAGCAACTGCGCGCCCTGGGCCAGGCCGAGGCTGAACGCCTGGACATGGCGCCGGAACTGATGCTGCGCAAGAAAACCCTCGAAGCCCTGGTCAAGAGTGGCTATCCCGAGGGGCCTTACCAATTGCCAGATTCGCTGCGTGGCTGGCGCCGCGAATTGATGGGCCAGGCGCTGCTGGACAGCCTGGCCACTGCCGGAGAACAGCCTTGAAACGTATTTGCTCCATCTATCGCAGCCTCAAACGAAACGAGATGTACCTCTACGTGCTGAAAAGCGATGCACTGGAGCGCGTGCCGGAAAGTCTGCTGGCCGCCTTCGGCAAGCCGCACCACGCCTTTGACTTGGTGCTGAGCCCGGAGCGCAAGCTGTCCCGCGAGGACATCACCGTGGTCCTGGAAAACCTCGAAAAGCAGGGCTACCACCTGCAAATGCCGCCGGCCGAGGACGAGTACATCGAACACTTGCCCGAAGAGCTGCTGCGACGTAATGACCCGATGTGATCGGTCAGTGCCCCGTCCGGGGCACATTCATCAATGGAATTCAATTTTTGGCGGTGGCAGCAACGGACAGTGAACTGGACCGGCGGCCGCCTGCAGTGTTTTTGAAAGGTTTGAACCATGCGCGTTCTGATTGCTGAACACGATCACCCGCTGTACGCCCGGCTGCTGCGCGAAGCGGCGCCGGACCTTGAGGTCATGACCAGCGGCGATTCCGCTGAACTGTCGCGCCTGGCGGCGGATTGCCCGGTGTGGCTGGGCCAGCCGGACCTGTTGGCGACCTTGCTGCGCCAGGGCCATCAGCCTCAATGGTTGCAATCGACCTGGGCGGGCATCACCCCACTGTTGGCTGAAGGCCTGCCGCGGGATTACCGCCTGACCCGCGCCGTGGGCATTTTTGGCCAGGTGATGGCCGAATACGTGCTCACCTACATGCTCGGCCACGAGCGTGAAGTGCTGGCGCGGCTGGTCAGCCAGGTCGAGCGCAAATGGGACAACCGCATGGGCCAGAGCCTGGCGGGGCGCAAGGTGCTGATCGTCGGCACCGGCGATATCGGCCGCAGCGTTGCGCAGTTCCTGTTGCCGTTTGGCGTGGAGTTGTACGGCATCGCCAGCGAAGCCCGTGAGCAGGCGCCGTTTATCGAAGTCGCCGCGCTTGAAGAGCTGCCACGGCTGGTGGGCGAGGTGGACTACGTGGTCAACCTGCTGCCCAACACCCCGAACACCCATGATTTGTACGATGCCGCGCTGTTCAAGCAGTTCAAGCCGACCGGGTTGTTTATCAACGTCGGGCGCGGTGTGGCGGTGGTCGATGCGGACCTGGTGGAGGCCTTGAAGGAAGGGCATCTGGCGGGCGCGGTGATCGACGTGTGCCGTCAGGAGCCATTGCCACAGCGTCATCCGTTCTGGACCGCCTGGGGCTTGCTGCTGACCGGGCACAGTTCTGCGCCGACCTCACCGGGGATGATGGTGCAGTTGTTTGTCGAGAATTTGCGGGCGTATCAGGCGCAGGAAGCATTGCGCGGGGAAGTGAGTTTCGAGCGCGGATACTGAAAACACTGGCCTTGCCGAGCGGCTCCGGATTCTCCGTAGCCGCTCGGCAAGGCGTGATGGCACGTCCTGACAAATCTCTGTAAACACTCCTTCAGTTTTACCTTCGCAATCCCTATGTGACGCTCGGGCCATTCTTCAAATGGAACTTGCCCGATGTTGAATCTTCAGACTTCCCCTGCACCTGCCCGTGTTATCCCGTTACAGCCCACGGCCTTGGCCGATCAGGCCATCGCGTCGAGCCCGACAGTTGGCGACACCCATCCTGCGGTCCCCCGAAAAGACGGACTCAAGGCGGCATTGGGCGACAGACGGAACTTGCAGGTACTGGCGCAAAAGCTCAACGAAATAGCGACGAACCTGGGCATAAACGCCACGCCTCACGCGGTGCTGGCCGCGCTGGAAGCGACGCCGATGGAGGTGCATCCTGACTCATCCCACCCGCTGGAGGCGGGTGATACGGCGACCCTGGCGACTGTCCTCAAGCGTATTGGCCTGGGTTTGCCCACCAACCACTTTCAACTCACCGGCCATGCCCGTGCACTGAGTGACAAGGCCCTGGAACATCCTCTCGGGAATTTTGGCGGTGGTTTATCCTGGCCCGTGCCCATGACGGTCAGTGATCAGCGTCTCGCGCGTGCTGCAGCCATCCGCCACGGCAGCGAGCACCCGAACCCGCCACACGTCGGCGTGAGCCTTGGGATACTGGAGTATTTGAACACCAATCAACCGGCACTCGATGACGCGGCCAGGACGCTGGAAGCCATCGTCAATTCCGAGCGTGGGCAGGCGTTGGGGCAAGTGATTCAGACTCAACTGAATGGCATTGCCACCGGTACCAGCGTGAACGAATACACCCTGGCCGCCATCAACCTCATGCTGGATCCTGAGTCTATTGCCCGGCCCCTGCGCAACCGGGTTGCGGGCTTTAACCTGGCCCACCCGGACCACTGGGGAAAGCCGGCGGCAGCGGTGCTTGAGGGGTTGAGGGAGCACCTGAGCGTCAACGGCAAGACCAGCCCGGACATGGCCCGGGCCGGCGCTCACCTGTTGCTGGCCAGGAAGGCCCCGGAGTTTCTGATCAAGGGCATTCCCGACAACGTGACTTATGGCAGCGCCGCCTGGGTCAGCCTGGCCATTGCAGCGGCGACCATCGAAGCCCAGGCGCCGGGGAAGGTGGCGAACATGACGTTTACCCAGGTCATGTCGGCGGCTGAAAGTGCCGGCCTGGTTGATCGGGCCGTGACCGAACAGGCGCAGAGGACGGCGCTGATTGACTGGGGTGTGGTCAACGGGATTGTCCCGGTAAACGTCGATGACGGTTACAGCCCTGGCGAAATGGAGCGGGTCAGGACTGCGTTCAATCAGCAACAGCAGGAGAGGATCGCCGCCTCGGGGTTATTGGAAGCCGAAATCCCGAGCCGCAAGGAAATAGCGCTGGCCAAGCTCAAACAGCGGTTTGGCGAGCAGGTGTTTTTTGAGGAGAAGCTGCTGAGGGTCGACGACTCGCGCCAACCGGGCATCGAGCCGCTTTACAATCCCAATCGGGCGCCCGTCGGCCTGTACTCGATGCTGGATATCGCCATGATGGAGTTGAATGGCTACCGGTGGAAAACCACCGACCGGCGCATCCCCATCAGCGCGATAAACGCCCCGCTCAAACTGGAGGTCAACAAGGCCTTTGATCAGCAGTTCAGCCAGGCAATCGAGTCGCGCAAGCAGGGGATTGGCACCGTCATCAAGCACATGGTCGCCAGACTTCCATTGGCCGACAGGCAAAACCTTGAACAGGCCTCGCTTGAGTTCTTTCAAACCAAGACCTACGCCCTGGGGACCGACTTTACATCCAGGACACTCCATCACACCGATGAAAGTCTTTTGGTGAAGGCCGCAGGGGTTGTTTATAAGATCGACCTGAAAAATGCTGAAGTGACTATTGTGCCTGCCTCTGTGTTAACTGAGCAGCTACCGCGCGACGCCAATAAAATCTACACGGTTGAAAAGTTTGCCCCGACGGGAACCGGTACTTCTGACCTGGGCCAAAAACAGCCTCAGGGTTTACTGCCACCCTCGAGTTTCACTACCGCTCGCACCCAGTCCATCGCCGATGTATTCGTCGAACACCTTGATATCGATAATCAGAACGTGGTGAAGCAGGCCAAGGGAGCTACGCCCCTGGACCGGCAAATGGAGCAGGAGTGGACGGTCACGAACTTCTTCCTGGACCTGATTCCGCTACGCTCAGCCGTTGTCAACTTTCAGAACGGTAACTACGTTGATGGTGCGATGGATCTGGCCATGGACGCCTTCGGTTTCCTCACTGCCGGGATCGGGGTTGCCGGGAAGGTGGCGAAGGCCGGAACTCGGGTTGCCAGCACGGGTGTCAAGGCGATGAAGGTGACAAAAATCATCGGTACTACCCTTATCCGTGAATTCAATCCGCTCAATGGCCTGGACGACCTGGTACTGGGAGGCACCCGGCTGATACGCCGGGGCGGTGCAGACGCGGTAGCGAGTGAGGTGCTGAGCAACCGCTTACTGAGTGAGTTCAAAGTCCCGGAATCAACCATTGCCGGTCTCTCACGCAACAGTCAGGGGCTCTACGTCGCAGCCGATGGTCACTTGTCGCACATACGCCACACCGACAGTACCGGCCAAACTGCCGTCTATGAGGTGCGGGAAGCGACCCGAACCACCGAGGGTGTCGTCCAGGCACGGATTTATCACAATAATCGGCAAACGCCACTCCTGGTCCAGCATATCCAGGGTGATCAATGGCAGCGATTGGGCGCCAGGGGCGGTAGCCCGCTGTCGGTTGCGTCGGACCTGGGGCCTGAAATTGGCCGGGGCGGTGAAGGGGTGGTCTACGAAAGCCTGGATGGCAAAAGCGTTTATAAAGACTTCAACACTAAAAATGCTACGCGTATTCCGGATTATGTAACCCAGGAAACAGACTGCCTGAACACCTATTACGGAGCGGGTTTTGCCAAGGCGGTCGTTGAGAACGGTCGGGCTTACATCAAGATGGGTAAGCTGGATGGGGTCAACCTTGCAGCAGTCGAGCGGCGTAGCCTGCCTCCGGAAGCCAGGACGTGGCTGGAGGATGCCTTGAAGGGAATGGAGGAAAAAGGAATACATCACCAGGACTTGCAGCTTAAGAACTTTCTATATTCCACAAGGGATAAAAAAGTGTACCCGGTGGATATCCAGTCGTTGTCCCTTGAAGACATGGTCCCCGGGGATGGTCTCTATGAGTGGGAGATGAACGTGTACAACAGTCGAAAGAAAGAATTGCTCAGGGACTTTAATGCGCTTGTCAGGTAGTGGGCCGTTTGGGAGTGACCGGCAGTGGTAAAGGCAGCGCGCCTCTATCCAAAACGCGGTAACTCCCGGGCTCGCCTTACAGGCTGAAGTCGCCTTCAGCCACCAGCTCGCTCAACGGCTTGCGCGGGCTCGGGGTTTCCCGGGCTTGCAGGTAATCGGCCAGGGTCGATTTGTCGCCCAGTTTGCCAATCGCCACGGCCGCGTGCAAGGCATAGCCCTCTGGCACCTTGAGTTCCTTGCGGGTCAGCTCCTGGTCGAAACCGGCCATGCCGTGGGTGTGCCAGCCGCTGAGGCTGGCTTGCAGCGCCAGGTGGCCCCAGGCGGAGCCGGTGTCAAAGGTGTGCCACAGGGCCGGGGTTTCCTCGGCGGCGCCGGGTACCTGGAAGTCGGTCTTCGAGGCCACGATCACCAGGGCCGACGCATGTTGCGCCCAGCCGCGGTTGAATTCGTTCAGCAGGCCGAGGAAACGCTCCCAGTTTGGTGTGTCACGACGCGCGTAGAGGAAGCGCCACGGCTGCGAGTTGTAGGCCGAGGGTGACCAGCGGGCGGCTTCGAAGAAGCTCAGCAGGGTGTCTACCGGGATGCTTTCGCCGGTAAAGGCGCGCGGCGACCAGCGGTCGGTGAATTGCGGGTGGATCGGGTAGTCGGCGACGCGTGGGTTGCTGCTCATTGGGCTGATCCTGATGAAAAACCGGGGTTCAAAACTACTTCGCCGCCGACGGGCTGACAAGTCTTGTTCTACCGACAGTCGTAAGCGCTTGGCCCCGGGGGCCATGGGCACTAGACTGGCGGCCTTTTAACATACCGATACCGATGTAGAGCCATGGCCGCCAAAGTCGAACCTTTCTGGATCCGCAAAACCCTCGAACAACTCGACCAGGATGAGTGGGAGTCGTTGTGCGACGGCTGCGGCCTGTGCTGCCTGCAAAAGCTCGAGGATGAAGACGACAACAGCGTCTATTACACGCGCATTGCCTGCAAACTGCTGGACCTGAAAACCTGCCAGTGCACCGATTACCCCAACCGTCGCGACTCGGTGCCCGATTGCATCCAGCTCACCCCGGGCCAGGCCGACCAGTTCAAATGGCTGCCGCCCACCTGCGGTTACCGGCTGGTCAGCGAGCGCAAGGACTTGCCGCTCTGGCACCATCTGGTCTGCGGTGACCGCGACGCCGTGCACCAGGAACGCATTTCCCAGTCCGGGCGCATGCTCAGCGAAGGCAGCGTGCCCGAGGATGACTGGGAGGATTACCTGATTTTTCGCGCCGGTTGAAAAGGAGTGTGTATGACGGTTGGAGCCAGGGTGGCAGCAAGCCTGCTGTTGTTGGCATTGAGCGCGTCGGCGTGGGCGGCGAAGAAAGTTGACCTGGACTATCACGTCAAGCTGCTGCCCCAAAGTGATCAGGCTGAAGTACGCCTGAGCCTGTCCCAGGGCTCGGCGGTGCGCAGCCTCAACTTCGACCTGGGCCGCGACGGCGACTACAGCGACTTCAAGGCCGATGGCCAATGGCAAGTGCTGCCGGGCAATACGCCGGGTGACAGCCGAGGCCTATGGCAGCCCAGCGCCGACAAGGCCAGCCTGACCTACCGTGTCCGCCTGACCCATGCGCGCAAGAAGGGGATTTACGAAGCACGCATGACGCCGAGCTGGGCGCTGTTTCGGGGTGAAGACCTGGTGCCCACTGCACGCCTGGATCAACAGGACGGCATTGAACTGGTGTCGCGCCTGGTGTTTGAACTGCCCGCCGGCTGGAAAAGCGTCGAGACGTCATGGCCGCGCATCGGTAAGAACAAATTTCGTATCGACAACGTTTCCCGCCTGTTTGACCGGCCCACCGGCTGGATGCTCGCCGGCAACCTGGGCAGCCGCAGGATGCGCTTGGGCGAAACCGAAATCACGGTGGCTTCGCCCAAAGGGCAGGGCATGCACCGCATGGATGTGCTGACCATGCTGACGTTTGTCTGGCCTCAGGTGCAAGCAGCGTTCCCGAGGCATCCGGCAAAACTGCTGGTGGTGGGCGCCAGCGATCCCATGCGGCGCGGTGCATTCGCGGCGCGGGATTCCATCTACCTCAACAGCCGCACACCGCTGGTCAGCGAAAATGGCAGCAGCCCGTTGATCCGTGAAGTGGTGCAGGCCATCGGCCGGTTCAATGACCATGAGGGCAGCGACTGGATCAGCGAAGGCTTGGCGCAGTATTACGCCATTGAACTGATGCGCCGCGCTGGCGGTATCAGTGACGACCGTTACGCCGCTATACAGGCCCGGCTGACCAAGGACGGCAAGGACGTGACGAGCCTGCGGGTCGAGCACGCCAACAGCGCGACGGTGGCGCGGGCGGTGGTGTTATTGCAGGAGCTGGACCGCGAGATTCGTGTGAAAACCCACAACAAGCGTTCGCTGGACGATCTGACTCAGGCGTTGATGCGCCTGAACAGCATCAGCACAAAGGAATTCGTGCAGTTGGGGGAAAGCATTCTCGGCGAGTCGTCGGTGGTGCTCGACAGCAAGCTGCTGCACTGATGCCTGTAGGAACCCTGCTTGCCGGCGATTAGGCCCTTGAGGACGCCATCGCCGGCAAGCCGGGCTCCTGCAGGATCGGGATCGGCTTCAGCCAGTGGTTTTACTGGCTTTCTCAGCCGCCACTTCAGCCTTGGTCTTGAGGTTTTTCAATTCCTCACCGGCGCGTTCAATCTTGGTGCGCACGGTGTTCATTTCCTGGCGACTGCGCTCCAGCAACTCTTTCGCCGAGCTGTGCCCGCTGATGCCGCGCGCCAATGCAACGCCACCAATCGCCACCTGAATCAAGCCGAAAAAGCCGCCACGGCGCAGGCCTTTGCCCATCATCACCACGCCACCCGCCAGGGAGCCGATGCGTTCCCAGCCCTGGACGTTTTGTGTCGGTTGGCGCTCCAACGGTGTAGACCGGATAACGGGTCGCAGGGTTTTGCTGTCGCTCATGATCTGTCTCCAACAAGGGCTTATTGATATGCAACTGACTGCACACAGGCCGCGGACGTTCCCAAAAAATCAGTACTTGGGACCCGAACGGGTGTTGTTGCCCTTGGCCAGACGGTCGTAAAGCACCACGTTGACGGTGGCGGCGAGGTTCATGCAGCCGGTGGTCGGGATGTAGATCACGTCTTCACACCAGTCGCGAATCTCTTTGTCCAGGGAGCCGTCTTCCGGCCCGAAGATATACAGCGCGCGGTCCGGGTGGGTGTACTCGGGGAGAGGGCGGGCGCCCTCCACCAGCTCGACGGCGACCGGGATGCAGCCCAGGGGCAGGATCTTTTTCAGGTCGTCGATGCCGATCAGTGGAATGTCGTGGTGGACCTTCTTGGTGTCGGTAATAAAGTCCCGGGCCCGTTCGTAACGCTTGCCGGTGTAGAACACCGAGGCCACGCCGTAGCAGCCGGCGGCGCGCATCACCGAACCGACGTTTTCGGGGGATTTGGGGTTATACAGACCGATGCAGCTGTAGCGTTTATTGCCCACGGGAGAGGGTGCCTTCGAGAAAAACGGCGATTATACGGGGATTGCTCGAAAGGCGGTCGGTTTGAACGGCATGGGGTGCAACACTGTGGCGAGGGAGCTTGCTCCCGCTGGAGTGCGAAGCGCTCCCAAAAAACGTGGGGCCGCTACGCAGCCCAGCGGGAGCAAGCTCCCTCGCCACAGCAAGCCTCCTCCCACACCAGCCTCCTCCCACAGCAAGTCGTTCATCACATCGCTTCAGTCGTCTTTCTTCATCAACCCGGCCAGTGCCGCAAACGGGTTGTGCGTCGCCTTGGCAATCGTCGGGCTGCTGGTGGAGCCTTCGCCGAAATACTGCTGGTCGGTATACCGCGAGTGTTCGTTGTCGTGGCAATACAGGCACAGCAACTCCCAGTTGGAGCCGTCCTGGGGGTTGTCGTCATGATTATGGTTGCGGTGGTGCACGGTCAGTTCGCTCAGGCGCTTGCCGGCGAATTCACGGGCGCAGCGGCCGCACACATGGGGGTACATCTTCAGGGCTTTGTCGCGATAGCCCATTTCCCGGTCGCGCTGGGCATCGGCGAGGATACGGTCCAGCTTGGCGGTGTGGGAGGGCGGGTTGGTCGAGCTCATCATGGCTCCTGTCTTTTAGTGGATCACGGATAGCGTTGATTCTAGCTGCTTGCGGGGTAATAAACCTCCGGCTTTTTCCGTCGCAGTACACGCAGGTGCCAGGGAATGTTTGTAGTATCGGCGAACTGAATTCAAAGGAGCGGTACTCATGCGGATGCATTCATGGTGGTGGGCGTTGCTGTTATGCGCCGTCAGCGTTCACGTCCAGGCGCTTTCCACGCCCCAGCCCGGCCAGGTGATCGAGGTGGCGCTGGAGCAACTCCACCCGACCCAGGCGGTCATCGGCTTTGACCAGATCCACTACAAGCTGGGGGTGTTTGCCGAGTCCCCCAAGAAGGTGTTCGACGAATACTGTGAGACCAACGGCCGGGGCGGAGCAGACACAGTGCCCAAAGGCGCCGATTTGCATAAGCCCGACAGTTTCACCTGCAAGGACCCGGTGGGCACTCACCCGGCAGACATGAAAACCGTGGTGGTCGGCCCCGCAGGCCAGCTGTACCTCACTGATGGCCATCACAGCTTCAGTACCTTATGGGAACAGCCCGGTGCGGGGGCCACGCTGAAAATGTGGGTGCGGGTCACCGATAACTTCAGCGACAGCCCGGACCTGGCGACGTTCTGGAAACGGATGGAGCAGGGGCGCAAGGTCTGGCTCAAGGACGGCCAGGGCAAGATCATCAGTCCTGAGCAGATACCGGCACACTTGGGTTTCAAGGACCTCGGCGACGATAGGTTCCGCAGCCTGGTGTACTTCTCCCGCAAGGCTTCCTACGGCAAGCCGAACTCCGGCGCGGTGGTGCCGGAGTTCCTGGAATTCTATTGGGGCGGCTGGCTGCGCACGCAGATTGACCTCGGCGCGTTCAACCTGAACAAGCAAGGCGGGTATGAGGACGCTATCGAGGCGCTGGCAAAGCGCATGGTCAGCCTGGCGCCCGATGCGCCGGTGGGGGACAGCGGCTTCAGCGCTCAACAGTTGGGTGGCTTCACGTCGCTTAACCGCAAGGAACTGAACGAGACGTTCAAGAAGAAAGTGCCCTACGTTATCGACAGCAGAAGTAAGTGACGAACCGTTAAGGGCGGCATTGTGCCGCCTCTGTTCAGTCGGCTGCTTCAGCCCTTGAGCTTCTCGGCGATCCAGATGGTATGCCGGGTGCCTTTGTTGCCATGGGCAAACACCTGCACTTCTTCGGCCTTGAAGCCGGCCTTGCGCAGTTTGTCGCTGAACTGCTTGTCGGCGCTGGCCGACCACACCGCCAGCACGCCCTTGGGCCGCAGGGCCTTGGCGCAGGCGCTGAGGCCACCGGCGGAATACAGCCAACTGTTGGCTTTTTGCGTCAGGCCTTCGGGGCCGTTGTCGACGTCCAGCATGATCGCGTCAAAGCCCTGGGGCTCGGCCTGCAGCACCTTGGCCACGTCTTCCAGGCGGATCACGGTGCGCGGGTCCAGCAGCGGGCGGCCGGACTTTTCACCCAGCGGGCCGCGATTCCACTCCACCACGCCGGGCACCAGCTCGGCGACCACCACTTCGGCGGTCTTGCCCAAGTGCTTGAGCGCCGCCGCCAGGGTAAAGCCCATGCCCAGGCCGCCAATCAACACCCGGGAACCGGGCCGGCCGGCGACCTTGCGGCAGGGGATTTCCGCCAGTGCATCCTCGGAGCCGTGCATGCGCGTGTTCATCAACTGGCCACCGTCACCGCCCTGAATCTTGATGACAAAATCCTCACCGTATTCGAACAGGCACAAGGCACCGCCGTTGTCGGGGATCGGAGTGGTGTCCAGCAGAACGAAACGTTTCATGGAAATCTCATTGGGAAGGGCATTCTTGCGCGGTTGGGAGTAGCCTTACGACTTTACGGTCAGGCCATGGAGCCATCGATGAAGTGCAGCATTCTAACGGTCATTGTATGGGGCGCGCTCACCCTTAGCGGTGCGGCCGGGGCCCAGGAGTCGCAAACCGTGCCGATCACCCCCGCGCCCACTGCGGGTTCGCCGGGTACTGCAACGCCCACACCTTATCCGCAAGTCACGCCGCCGGCGACGCCAAAGGCTTCCGGCGGTGGAGAACCGATGCTGGCGCCGATCGTGTTGCCGACGCCGCCGAAGGACCAGACGATCCCCGGCTTGCAGCAAAACGACATCAAGCCCAAGACCCCGGGCGGTTAAAATTGCTGGGACAGCAATTGCCCGTCCGCCATGCGCAGGCGTTTGGACAGGGCGATCGCAATCGCACGAATGATCTTGGCCGCGATTTTCGGTGCATCGTTGAGCATTTTTTCCAGGGAATCCTTGCCCAGGTTCAACAGCACGCAATCGCTGGCCGCCACACAGCTGGCGGAACGGCGCTCGCCATCCAGCACCGCCATCTCGCCAAAGGCCCGCCCGCTGCGCAAGGTGGCGATGGTCAGCCGCTGGCCTTCATGGTTGGTTTTCTGCACGGCCACCTGGCCTGAGTGGATGATGCACATGAAGGTGCCGGCGTCGCCCTCGAGGAAAATCACCTCGTCACGGGCAATGCTGCTGATGTTGAAATAGCCCGCCGCCACATGGAAATCTTCCGGTAGCAGCGGGTCGAAGAGCCCGCAATCCATCAGCATGTCGCGGATTTCGTTATTGAGTAAGGTCGGTTCTGGCATGAGGCTTACAGTCTTTGTCCATAAATCGTGCAGGGCGCGCGCCCGGCGGTCAGGTGTTCAGACCCGCCCGCCGAGCGGAGTTCCTTAAATCAGCCCCAGGGCCTTGAAAACAAATCCATATTCGAGTGCTACGTCACGTAATCCCTGGTAACGACCACTCATGCCGCCATGGCCGGCGCCCAGCTCGGTCTTGAGCAGCAGCAGGTTGTCGTCGGTCTTGGTGTCCCGCAGCCTGGCCACCCACTTGGCGGCTTCCCAATATTGCACGCGGCTGTCGTTGTAGCCGGCGATCACCAGTGTGGCGGGGTAGGCCTGGGCGCTGACGTTTTCGTACGGCGCGTAGGCCTTGATTCGCGCATACACCTCGGGCTCCTCAGGGTTGCCCCATTCGTCGTACTCGGTGATGGTCAGCGGCAGTTCCGGGTCGAGCATGGTGTTGAGCACGTCGACGAACGGCACTTCGGCAATCGCCGCCTGGAACAGCTCCGGGCGCTGATTGAGCACCGCGCCGATCAACAGGCCGCCGGCGCTGCCGCCGCTGATGGCCAGTTGCTTGGAGGTGGTCAGGCCCTGGGCGATCAGGTGTTCGGCACAGGCGATAAAGTCGCTGAAGGTGTTTTGCTTGTGCTCCTGCTTGCCGGCGCGGTACCAGGCTTCGCCCAGCTCGCCGCCGCCACGTACATGCGCGATGGCGAAGGCCACGCCGCGGTCCAGCAGGCTCAGACGCGCGTGGGAGAACCACGGGTCGAGGCTGTGGCCGTAGGCGCCGTAGCCGTACAGGTACAACGGCGTCGGCTTGCCCAACTGGTCGCGGCGCACTACAAGGCTGATGGGCACCTGGGTGCCATCGGCCGAGGTCGCCCACAGCCGCTGGCTGATGTAGTCGTCGGCGTTGAACACGCCCAGCACCGGGGTTTCCTTGAGCACCTGTTGTGCGCCGCTGGCCAGTTCCAGCTGACGGACCTGCGCCGGGCGGTTCAGCGCTTCATAGCGCAGGCGGATCTTGTCGCTGACAAATTCCAGGCTGTTTTGCACGTAGAGGCTGTAGGCCGCGTCCGGTAATTCCACCCGATAGGCGATTTGGCCTTGTGGGTGAACTTCGATGATCGGCAGGCCGCCGATGCGCAGGCTCAGGGTCATCGCCCGGGCATTAAGGCTCACGCCATCGAGCATCACCGCGTCGTCGTGGGGGATCAGGTTCTGCCAGTCGTCCTGGGTCGGCACGCTTCCAGTATCGGCGGCCTGGAACAGGGCGAAGTTGATGCCGTCGCGGTTGCTGCGGATAAACCAGGTCCACTGGTCGTCCAGCTTGCCGTGGTCGACGTCGTATTCATGGCCTTCGACCCGTGGCGCCATGCAGGTAAACGCCTGCTGCGGCTGATCGGCATCCAGGGCCCAGATTTCGCTGGTGGTCTTGCTGCCCAGGGCCAGCAGCAACTGGCGCTCGGAGCTTGAGCGATAGCAGTGCAGGAAGAAACGGCCGTCAGGCTCGTGGAACACTTCCTCGGCGGCAGTGCCGTCCAGGCGATAGCGGTACAGCTTGTGGGGACGGTGGGTATCGTCCAGTTCGCTGAAGAACAGGGTCAGGCTGTCGTTGGCCCAGGTCATGCTGCCGTCGCAGTCTTCAAACTCGAGTTCGCTGACCTTGCCGGTGGACAATTCCTTCACGTAGAGGGTGTAGATCTCTTCGCCGCTGGTGTCCAGGCTGTAGGCCAGGCGCTGGTGGTCCGGGCTGATGCTGAACGCGCCGAGGGAGAAAAAGCCGCCGTTGGCCAATGCGTTCGGGTCCAGCAGCAACTCTTCTGCGCTTTCGTCGACCTGTTGGCTGTCATCTGCCGGGCGCGGGCACCGGTAGTGGCGGGCGTATTCGTCGCCGGCGGTGGTGCGGGTGTAATACAGGTACGGGCCCCAGGGCGAGGGCAGGGACAGGTCGGTTTCGAGGATGCGGCCCTTGATCTCTTCGAACAGGGTTTCGCGCAGGGCCTGCTGGTCGGACAATTCTGCTTCTTGCCAGGCATTTTCCGCCTTGAGGTAATCGAGCACCTCGGCGCTGTCGCGCTCTTGCAGCCAGGCGTACGGGTCGGTGCCTGGGGCCTTGCGGGCGATCGGGGCGGCAGTGATGTGGGTCGCTGGGGGCATGGATCACTCTCTGTCTGGCGGTTGGCCGACGGCATTGCAGCCTCGGCACTGAAAAGCCGTTATCATAGCGGCCTGTTTGCCTACCTTGCCATGGACACCATGACCGAGAACGACTATCTGATCGCTTGGGGCCTCTACGCCTTCGCAGCCCTGGGTTGCCTGTTGGTGTGGTTTGCCATGACCCGCTGGATGTGGCGCTGGCTGCGCGAGCCGCTGCGGTTGCTGGTGGCGGTGCTGCTGTTCAGCCCGACCATTGTCGACCCGGTGAAGACCCAGTTCGCCCCGGCCGTGGCCATTACCGCCCTGGACCTGGTGCTGAAGGTCGGCAACAACGCCTGGCGGGCGATCTCCGATCTGTTCATGTATTCCATGATCGCGTTCGGCGTGTACCTGGTTTTTGTGCTGATTCGCTGGCCCATCGAGCGTGCCGCCAGGACCCGTCGTGAGCAGAAGGCCGCCGCTGCGGCAGCCGCTGCCGCCGAGCCGGATGACGACGAGCCGTTCGCCGATGAGCGTTACGGTCGTCCTGCCCCTGTCAGCGGTATGCGGGTCGAACCGCGTCTTTAACGTTGTACGCCCTGTATCGAGAAGCCTGGCATGTGTGAATTATTGGGCATGAGTGCCAACGTACCGACCGATATCGTCTTCAGCTTTACCGGGCTGATGCAGCGCGGCGGACGTACCGGCCCCCACCGCGACGGTTGGGGCATCGCCTTCTACGAGGGCCGCGGCCTGCGGTTGTTCCAGGACCCGGCGGCCAGCAGCGAATCGGAAGTCGCGCTGCTGGTGCAGCGTTATCCCATCAAGAGTGAAGTGGTGATTGGCCATATCCGCCAGGCCAATGTCGGCAAGGTGTGCCTGTCCAATACCCATCCGTTCGTGCGTGAACTGTGGGGCCGCAACTGGTGTTTCGCCCATAACGGCCAACTGGCGGACTTCAATCCTCGCGCCACGTTCTACCGCCCGGTGGGCGATACCGACAGCGAAGCGGCGTTCTGCGATTTGCTCAACCGCGTCCGTGAAGCGTTCCCGGAGCCGGTGGACATCGAACAGGTGCTGCCCGACCTGATTGCCGCCTGCAGCGAATACCGCAGCAAGGGCGTGTTCAACTGCCTGCTGAGCGACGGTGACTGGCTGTTCTGCTATTGCTCGACCAAACTGGCGCAGATCACCCGGCGTGCGCCGTTTGGCCCTGCGCGCTTGAAAGATGTCGACGTGATCGTCGATTTTCAGGCCGAAACCACGCCAAATGATGTGGTAACGGTGATCGCAACCGAGCCCCTGACCGAAAACGAGACCTGGACCCGCTACGAACCGGGCCAGTGGAGCCTGTGGCGACGCGGTGAATGCGTCTCCCAAGGTACAACCGAGTAAGGACGCCGAATATGTTGCTCAGCTATTTGCGACTGGTGCTGTTTGCCGTGGGCCTGCTGGTGGGTGTGCAGGTGCCGGGGTTTATCAGCGACTACGCCAAGCGCGTCGAAGCCCATTTGATCGAGGCCCAGACCGGCCTGCGCGGCTTCGATGCCACGGCGCAGCAGTTCTTCAACGGCGACTTGCAGGCGCTGGTGGCTCATTACCGTGCCAGTGACGACCCGGTGTTTCGCAGCGATGCCAACAGCCTGGGGACCCTGCTCGACCGTCAGGTAGCGCTGGATAAGCAATTCCAGGCGATGCAAGGCCCGTGGTACATCCGCGCGCTGCAAGTGGCCGTGGCCGCCGACCCGGCGATTCGCCAGGAAACCTGGAATGGCTACAGCTACATGCTGTTGCTGACCCCGGAAGCCATGGGCTGGGGCCTGGGCGGCGCGATGCTGTTGTCGTTTGGCATCGAATGCCTGTTCCGCCTGATCGACTGGGTGGTGTTGGGCGGCAAGCGCCTGCGCCAGAGCCGGCCGATTGAAGAGCGGGACCTGAAAGGGTTGTAGGACCGGTTACGGTCCGGCCGAGGGTTTGCTCAGCACCATCAAACCCTCGCCGACCTTCTGCGCATACCGCCCCACCACGATCTGGCACAGCGCCACGATTTCCTCCACCAACTCCACCCCGACCCGCCACGACACCACCACCTGCAGGTTGGGCGGGCGTTGTGCCATGGCCAGCAGGGTCATCTCGCCCCGCGCCAACTCTTCCCTGACCAGCACCGGCGGCAACGCGCCAATCCCGAACCCGTCGCGCAGCAAACGGGTAATCGCCGACACCGAATTCACGCAGTTCATCCTGGGCGCAGCCACGCCGTTGGCTTGCATCAGGCTGAGCACGTCCTGGTGCGGGCAGGAGTTTTTCGAGTAGGTGATGATGCGTTCCTGGGCCAGTTCGGCGAGGGAGGCGTAGTTGCGGTTGTGGATCGAGTCGCTGGCGACGATCCAGCCCATGGGGTGGCTGGCCAGTTCCAGGCTGCGCAGGGTTTCCTGGCGCAGCAGGTCGGTTTGCAGGATCAAGTCGAGAAAACCTTTTTGCAGTTGATCGATGAGGTTGAACGAGGTGTCGGCCACCAGTTCGATCTCCACCCGCGGAAAGCGCTCCATCAACTCGGTCACCAGCGGGCTGAGCCAGGTGTGGATCACCGTGTCCATCACCCCGATGCGGATCCGCCCAACCTGGCTGCTGGTGGTTTCCAGCGACTGCTTGAGCCCTTGCATGGTGGCCATCATCTGCTCGGCGTAATCCAGCACCTTCACCCCTTCCGGGGTCAGGCTCACGCCGCGGGAATCGCGCAGGAACAGCTTCACCCCCAGCTCACTTTCCAGCACCGCGATGCGGCTGGAAATCGACGCCTGGGTGGTGAAGAGCTTTTCGGCGGTGAGGCGAAAGCTCTTGAGCTTGGCCACCCAGACGAAGGTTTCAAGGAACTTCAAATTCATGGGATCAACTTTTTCTTATGCATTGGGGCGGTTTTTATTAGTTGGACGCAGCAGGGGTCGCACGCCAAAAATCGGCTCGTCTCACGATAAGCGTCGTAGGGGCCCAGAACAATACCAATAATATTCACGTGGAGATCCGCCATGAGTGCGCCCGATACCCTGGAGGTGGCCAAGCCCGAACGCCGCGCCGGACCGTTTGACTGGTACCGCAATATCAACCAGCAGGAGCGCCGTACGTTCTGGAGCTGCAAGATCGGTTACGGCCTGGACGGCATGGACACCCAGATGCTCAGCTTTGTGGTCCCGACACTGATTGCGATGTGGGGCATTACCACCGGCCAGGCAGGCTTGATCCACACCAGCACCCTGATCGCCTCGGCACTGGGCGGCTGGATCGCTGGCATCCTGTCGGACCGCATTGGCCGGGTGCTCACCCTGCAACTGACGGTGCTGTGGTTTGCGGTGTTCACCTTCCTGTGTGGCCTGGCGCAAAGCTACGAGCAGTTGCTGGTGGCGCGTACCTTGATGGGCTTTGGTTTTGGCGGCGAATGGACCGCCGGCGCCGTGCTGATGGGCGAGGTGATTCGCGCCAAGGACCGCGGCAAGGCGGTGGGCATGGTGCAGTCCGGCTGGGCACTGGGCTGGGGCATCACGGCGATTCTTTACGCACTGTTGTACTCCTGGTTGCCCCCGGAAGACGCCTGGCGCGCGCTGTTCATGTTGGGCCTGCTGCCGGCGATCTTCGTGATTTTTGTGCGGCGCCTGGTCAAGGACCCGGAGATTTATCGCCAGGCCAAAGCGAAGGAAGCACCGAGCAACCCGGCGAAGTTCTACGAGATTTTCGCCCCCGGCATGCTCAGCACCACGCTTCGCGCTTCGCTGCTGACCACCGGCGCGCTGGGTGGGTATTACGCCATCACGTCGTGGCTGCCGACCTTTCTGAAAAACGAACGGGGCTTAAGTGTCCTCGGTACCGGCGGATATCTGGCCATGGTGATCGTGGGTTCCTACGTGGGCTATGTGATCAGTGCCTACATGACGGACCTGCTCGGGCGCAAAAAGAACTTTATTTTGTTCGCCGTGGGCTCCTTCATCATCGTCGTGCTCTACACCCAATTGCAGGTCAGCAACCAGGTCATGCTGTGGCTGGGTTTCCCCCTGGGCTTCTTTGCCTCGGGGATTTTCAGCGGCATGGGCGCGTTTCTCACCGAGCTGTTTCCCACACGGATTCGTGGTTCTGGCCAGGGTTTTTGCTACAACATCGGCCGGGCACTCGCGGCGTTCTTCCCGCTGCTGATTGGCCTGTTGAGCCAGAAGGTGCCCCTGAGCATGGGCATTGGCGGGTTTGCGGCGGTGTCCTACGGCGTGGTGATCCTGGCGGCGCTGAGCCTGCCGGAAACCCGTGGCAAGCAGCTTGAAGCACAGTAACCTGAGCGTTGCGGGATCTTGAAGAAAGGTCCCACACTAGAAAAATATAAAGACTACAGGAGCCCTCACCGTGAGCCGCCTGCTATTGAACTGCGACATCGGCGAAAGCTTTGGCAACTGGACCTTGGGTCTGGACGCCGAGGTCATGCCGTTCATTGATTGCGCCAACGTTGCCTGCGGTTTCCACGCCGGCGACCCGAGCATCATGCGCAAGACCGTCAGCCTGGCCTTCCAGCATGGCGTGCAAGTGGGTGCGCACCCGGCGTACCAGGATTTGCAGGGTTTCGGCCGCCGCTCGATGGCCTACACCCCGCAGGAAATCCAGGACCTGTTGCACTACCAGATCGGCGCCCTCGACGGCATTTGCCGGGCCCAGGGCGGGCGTGTCAGCTACGTCAAACCCCATGGCGCGATGTACAACGACATGATGGCCAAGCCGGCCCAATTGCGCGCAGTGATCCAGGCCGTGGCGGCCTACGACGCCAGCCTGCCCCTGATGCTGATGGCCACCCGCGACAACAGTGCCGCCCAGGCCCTGGGTGACGAATATGGCGTGACCCTGTGGTTCGAAGCGTTCGCTGACCGGGCCTACGACAGCGCCGGCCATCTGGTCTCCCGCCAGTTGCCGGGCGCGGTGCACCACGATCCGGAAAAGATCATCCAGCAGGCCTTGATCATCGCTCGCGGTGAGCACCTGGTCGCCAGCGACGGCAGCCCGTTACATCTGCAGGCCAATACCTTGTGTGTGCATGGCGATAACGCCAGCTCGGTGGCCGCCGTGCAGCGCATCCGCGCGGCGCTGACCCCAGCATGAAGCCGCGGATTGAAGTAGTGGCCATCGACTGCCTGATGGTGCGCCTGTTTGATGTGATCGCCGAAGACAACATGCCCTGGATGCTCGCCGCCACACGGCGGCTGAGGGAAGGGTTTGGCCCGGCGCTGGTGGACCTGGTGCCGTCCTACACGACCCTGATGGTGCACTACGACCTGTTGGCGCTGGACCCGGGCCAGGCCAGGGTGTTGATCGATCAGGCGCTTGAAGAATTGCAGCCAGAGCCCAAGGGCAGCGGGCAATGCCATGTGTTGCCGGTTTGGTATGACCTGAGTGTTGGCCCCGAGCTGACATTGCTCGCGCAGCGCAGTGGCCTGGCGGTGGAGGAGGTGATTCGTCGCCACAGCCAGCACGAGTACCAGGTGTTCGCCTTGGGCTTCGCCCCGGGGTTTGCCTTTATGGGGCTGGTGGATGAACAGCTCGCCACGCCACGCCTCAACACCCCGCGCAAGCGAGTAGCGGCCGGCAGCGTGGGGATCGCCGAGCGGCAGACGGCGGCCTATCCGGTGGTATCGCCGGGCGGCTGGAACCTGATCGGCCGCACGCCGGCCAAGCTGTTTGACCGCGAGCGTGACGGCTACAGCCTGATGCAGCCGGGGGACACCGTGCGTTACGAAGCCGTCAGCCACAGCGAATTCATCCACCTGGGTGGCGATGACACGCCGTTGGAGGCGCAGGCATGAGCCGCTTGATGATCGAGGCCAGCACACCGCTGTGCCTATTGCAGGACGCTGGACGCTTTGGCGTAAGGCATTTGGGCGTGACCCAGGGCGGTGCGCTGGATTGGGTATCAATGTCGTGGGCCAATTGGTTGCTGGGCAATGCCCTGGACGCGCCGGTGGTGGAAATCACCCTGGGCGGCTTTACGGTGCAGGCCGAGGGCTATTGCCTGCTGGCGCTGGCCGGGGCGGACCTGGGCGCTTATGTTGATGAGCGCGCCATCAGCCCGGGACGCAGCTTTATTCTGCAAAAAGGCCAGCGTTTGCGTTTTACCCAGCCCTTCAGTGGTGCGCGGGCTTACCTCGCCGCGCCGGGCGGGTTCGATGCGCCGCAGGTGCTGGGCAGTTGCGCCACGGTGGGGCGTGAGGAGCTGGGCGGGCTGGATGGTTTTGGCCGGGCGCTGGCTGAAGGTGCGCAGCTGACGTATTCAGGCACGGGCGGTGCAATGCGGGAGTTGTCCGCCGGGCAGTTGCCGAAACTGGACGCGAAGGCGCCACTGGAGGTGATCCTCGGGGCACAGATTGGCCAGTTTGGCGGGCAGAGTCTGTTTGATGTGTTCAACAGCGAGTGGACCCTCGACAGCCGCGCCGATCGCATGGGCATGCGCTTGCTGGGCACGCCGTTGCAGTACCAGGGGCCGTCGCTGATCTCGGAAGGCATACCGCTGGGCGCGATCCAGGTGCCGCCGGACGGGCAGCCGATCGTGTTGCTCAACGATCGGCAGACCATTGGCGGCTACCCACGATTGGGCGCGTTGACGCCATTGGCGTTGGCGCGGCTGGCGCAGTGTTTGCCGGGGGAGAAGGTGCGATTGGCGCCGGTGGTGCAAGAGACGGCGCATCGGCAGCATGTGGAGTATTTGCGCCGCTTTATGGACCGCTAAAAGCATCGCAGGCAAGCCAGCTCCCACAATTTGGAATGCATTCCCTGTGGGAGCTGGCTTGCCTGCGATGGCGTCAGTGAGTGCTCCGCCTATTTGGAAAGAAAGCGCATCCCTTCCTCAAGCCCCCGCAACGTCAACGGAAACATCTGGTCCTCGATCAAGTCCCGGACAATCCCGGTGGACGCGGTATAGCCCCAGGTATCTTTTGGATACGGATTAATCCAGATCAGCTTCTTGTACTTCTCCATGAACCGCTGCATCCACACGTACCCGGGTTCTTCGTTCCAGTGCTCGACGCTGCCGCCGGCCTGGGTGATTTCATACGGCGCCATGGCCGCATCGCCGATAAAGATCACTTTGTAGTCGGCGCCGTACTTGTGCAGCAAGTCCTGGGTCGATGTGCGCTCGGAGGTGCGGCGCATGTTGTTCTTCCACACCGATTCATAAATGAAGTTGTGGAAGTAGAAGTACTCCAGGTGCTTGAACTCGGTCTTGCACGCGGAGAACAGCTCTTCGCAAGTCTTCACATGGGCATCCATCGACCCGCCAATGTCGAACAGCAACAGCAGCTTGATGGTGTTGCGCCGCTCCGGGCGCATCTGGATATTCAGCAACCCGGCATCGCGCGCCGTATGGTCGATGGTGCCGTCGATGTCGAGCTCTTCCGCCGCACCCTGGCGCGCGAACTTGCGCAGGCGGCGCAGGGCGATCTTGATGTTGCGCGTGCCCAGTTCCACCGAGTCATCGAGGTTCTTGTACTCGCGCTGGTCCCAGACCTTGACCGCCTTGCCCTGGCGCTTGCCGGCATCACCCACGCGAATGCCTTCGGGGTTGAAGCCGCCGGAGCCGAACGGGCTGGTGCCGCCGGTGCCGATCCACTTATTGCCGCCGGCGTGGCGTTCCTTCTGTTCTTCCAGGCGTTTCTTGAATTCTTCGATCAGCTTGTCCAGCCCGCCAAGCGACTGGATTTGCGCGCGTTCCTCGTCGGTCAGCGAGCGTTCGAACTCCTTGCGCAGCCAGTCTTCGGGGATCAGCGCCTGCAGGTGATCGTCGAGTTTTTCCAGGCCATTGAAGTAGGCGCCGAAGGCTCGGTCGAATTTGTCGAAATGCCGTTCGTCCTTCACCAGGATCGCTCGGGCCAAGTAGTAAAACTCGTCCATGTCGGCGAAGGTCACGCGCTGTTTCAGCGCGTTGATCAGGTCCAGCAGCTCGCGCACCGAGACGGGCACCTTGGCTGCGCGCATTTCATTGAACAGGTTGAGCAGCATGGCGATCGCCCTTATCGGTTACCGCGACGGCTCATGAACGCCAGGCGTTCCAGCAACTGCACGTCTTGCTCGTTTTTCACCAGGGCACCGGCCAGGGGTGGGATGGCCTTGGTGGGGTCGCGCTCGCGCAGCACCGCTTCGCCGATGTTGTCGGCCATCAGCAGTTTGAGCCAGTCCACCAGTTCGGAGGTGGACGGTTTTTTCTTCAGGCCCGGTACCTTGCGCACGTCGAAGAACACGTCCAGCGCTTCGCTGACCAGGTCTTTCTTGATGTCCGGGTAGTGCACGTCGACGATTTTTTGCAGGGTGGTGCGGTCCGGGAAGGCGATGTAGTGGAAGAAGCAGCGGCGCAGGAAAGCGTCCGGCAGCTCTTTTTCGTTGTTGGAGGTAATGATGATGATCGGGCGCTTCTTGGCCTTGATGGTCTCGTCGATTTCGTAGACGTAGAACTCCATCTTGTCGAGTTCTTGCAGCAGGTCGTTGGGGAATTCGATGTCGGCCTTGTCGATTTCGTCGATCAGCAGAATCACCCGCTCCTCGGACTCGAAAGCCTCCCAGAGCTTGCCCTTTTTCAGGTAGTTGCGAACGTCATGCACCTTGTCCACGCCCAGTTGCGAGTCCCGCAGGCGGCTCACCGCGTCGTACTCGTAGAGGCCTTGGTGGGCCTTGGTGGTGGACTTGATGTGCCAGGTGATCAGCTTGGCACCAAAGGATTCGGCCAGTTGTTCGGCGAGCATGGTCTTGCCGGTGCCCGGTTCGCCCTTGACCAGCAGCGGCCGCTCCAGCGTGATGGCGGCGTTGACGGCCAGTTTCAGGTCATCGGTGGCAACGTAGGCCTGGGTGCCTTCGAACTTCATCTATCAATCCTCGAACGTGACGCCGAACGGTCCGGGACCGAAGCGGGCGAGTAATCAGCTTTGCCCGACTATACCGCGCAGCCCCGGCGACTGTGAACGCAGACGGGCTATTCAGTCTCTGAATGGGCAGTCACGTTTGACATCAATTTGCCGAAGGCTTGGGCTGTTCATAGCGAGCGTTGAAGGCCTGGACAAAACCATTACGCAAAATCTGCAAAAACGCCTGGAACGCGCTGATATCTTGCTGGTGAACGTTGCCGCTCAGCTCTACGCGAGTGGCAAACTGGTTTTTGTTCTGGTTTTTCAGCACGGTCTCGCTGGCGCCAACCACCGCCTCCCAGATTGAACGGAAGATGCCCTTGTCCTTGTTCTCTACGTCCTGTTGCCAGTTGAACACTTCGACATTGCGCAACAGCGGCTTGATGTAGCCCGTCAGTTGGCCCTTTTCGGCCTGTGCCTCGACCACCAGGTCGCCGGTGCCCGCATTGAAGTCGAACTTGCCGTAGGCCGAGGCGAAGTCATTCATGCGCTTGAGCTCGATATCCCGGGCCCGGAAGCGGAATTCGAAGTTTTCGAAATTGCTCAAGGGGTCGAACGTGGCGGTGGCTTCCAGCGGTGCCTGGCCCAGGAACAGCGCCTTGCCGTCGAAGCGTGCGTCGCGCTGGCCTTTGACGTCCACTACGTTGGTCAGGTTGTAGAAGCTGGCATTGACCTGGGTAGCGTACAGATTGACCGGTGGTTTCGAGCTGAAGTTATGGAAGGCGATCTTTCCGTCGTCGATGCGCACCTCGTTGAGGGTGATCGGCAACAGTTTGCCCAGTTGTGCCCGCCAGTCGGTGCCCTGACCGGTCTGGGACGCCTGTTTGTTGGTGCCACCGTCGACAAAGTTCAGCTCCGGCCTGATGAACTGTGCCTCGGCCACGACTGCATGGTCGTACCACAGCGAGTGCCAACTGACCGACAGGTCGATCACCGGCACCTTGACGAACGGTACCGGCACCTTGCCGTCGACCTTGACGATCTGCAAACCATTGATTCGATAGGCGCCGCGCCACAACGCTAGGTCGACATCGGTGACCTGGCCGCGGTAGTCGCCCATGTCGGCGAGTTTGTCATTCAGGTAATTGCGCACCAGATAGGGCAGGGCGATATCCAGGACGACCAGCAGTACCACGATCCCGACGAGGGTCCAGAGCGGCCAACTGTAGCGACGTTTCATAGGAAATTTCTCCATCCGTGTAGGCGATTGACTGCTGGCGCCGCCGGACGTTCGCTTGACTGGACGCCTCGCAACACGAGGCATACCCTTGGGGCCTTCCTGAAATTGCCTTAAGGACCCGTCATGAGCCGCATTTTTGCAGACAACGCGCACTCCATCGGTAATACGCCCCTGGTTCAGATCAACCGTATCGCCCCGCGTGGCGTGACCATCCTGGCCAAGATCGAAGGGCGTAACCCGGGGTATTCGGTAAAGTGCCGGATTGGCGCAAACATGATCTGGGACGCCGAAGGCAGCGGCAAACTCAAGCCCGGCATGACCATTGTCGAACCGACTTCCGGCAACACCGGTATCGGCCTGGCGTTTGTCGCCGCCGCCCGTGGTTACAAGCTGTTGCTGACCATGCCCGCTTCCATGAGCATCGAGCGACGCAAGGTGCTCAAGGCCCTCGGCGCCGAACTGGTGCTGACCGAGCCGGCCAAGGGCATGAAGGGCGCGATCGAAAAAGCCGGCGAAATCCTCGCCAGCGACCCGGCCAAGTACTTTATGCCGGCCCAGTTCGAAAACCCGGCCAACCCGGCGATCCACGAGAAAACCACCGGTCCGGAAA
Organism: Pseudomonas sp. PAMC 25886; assembly: GCF_000242655.1. Classification (NCBI taxonomy): domain Bacteria; kingdom Pseudomonadati; phylum Pseudomonadota; class Gammaproteobacteria; order Pseudomonadales; family Pseudomonadaceae; genus Pseudomonas; species Pseudomonas sp. PAMC 25886. The sequence continues at coordinate 162,611 of NZ_AHHC01000084.1, read as the reverse complement.
TCTGGAATGACACCGATGGCGCCGTGGATGTGCTGGTGGCAGGCGTAGGCACCGGCGGCACCATCACCGGGGTGTCGCGCTACATCAAGAACATCCAGGGCAAGCCGATCCTGTCGGTGGCGGTGGAGCCCATCAGCTCGCCGGTGATTACCCAGGCGCTGGCCGGTGAAGAGATCAAGCCCAGCCCCCACAAGATCCAGGGCATTGGCGCCGGTTTTGTGCCGAAAAACCTCGACCTGTCGATGGTCGACCGGGTCGAACTGGTCAGCGACGAAGAGTCCAAGGCCATGGCGTTGCGCTTGATGCAGGAGGAGGGGATTCTGTGCGGTATCTCCTGCGGCGCGGCGATGGCCGTGGCGGTGCGCCTGGCCGAGAAGCCGGAAATGCAGGGCAAGACCATCGTGGTGGTGCTGCCGGACTCCGGTGAACGCTACCTGTCGAGCATGTTGTTCGCCGATTTGTTCACCGATCAGGAAAACCAGGCTTGATTCAAATCAGCGCGATGGCGTGGCCCTTATGCATAATTGGCCCGTTATCGCGCACCGCTAGATGCTGATTGTTGGAGTGCGCGGGTTTTTCCCGAGGCCCGGAGTGTTTATCATGGCCGGCTGCTACGTCTGGTTTCCCCAAGCCGGGAGGCTAATCGCCAGACGCCTATTTCCAGGAGTTGCTGCATGACCTTTTCTTTGGCCGCCAAACTGTCGGTGTTGCTGCTGTTTATCGGCAGCACGCTGTATGTGCATTTGCGTGGCAAGGCCCGTTTGCCGATGTTGCGTCAGTTCGTCAACCATTCGGCGCTGTTCGCTCCGTACAACGCCTTGATGTACCTCTTCTCTGCCGTGCCATCCAAGCCGTACCTGGACCGCAGCAAGTTCCCGGAGCTGGACGTGCTCAAGGACAACTGGGAAGTGATTCGCGAAGAGGCCATGCACCTGTTCGACGAGGGCTACATCCGTGCGGCCGAGAAGAACAACGACGCCGGTTTTGGCTCGTTCTTCAAGAAGGGCTGGAAGCGTTTCTACCTCAAGTGGTACGACAAACCGTTGCCGTCGGCTGAACTGCTGTGCCCGAAAACCGTGGCCCTGGTCAGCAGCATTCCCAACGTCAAGGGCGCGATGTTTGCGCTGTTGCCCGGTGGCAGCCACCTCAACCCGCATCGCGATCCGTTTGCCGGTTCCCTGCGTTATCACCTGGGGCTGTCCACGCCCAACTCCGATGACTGCCGCATCTTCGTCGACGGCCAGGTATACGCCTGGCGTGACGGTGAAGACGTGATGTTCGACGAAACCTACGTGCACTGGGTGAAGAACGAAACCGAGCACACCCGGGTGATCCTGTTCTGCGACATCGAACGCCCGCTGAGCAGCCGCCTGATGACCCGCATCAACCGTTGGGTCAGCGCCCAACTGGGCCGCGCTACCGCGCCACAGAACCTGGATGACGAACGCGTTGGCGGGATCAACCAGGCGTATGCCTGGAGCAAGCGCTTCAGTGACGGCTTCAGTGGTGTGGTCAAGCAGTGGAAGCGCAAGCATCCGAAGGCTTATCGCATCCTGCGGCCGGTGCTGGCGGTGGTGGTGCTGACGGCGTTGGGGTATTGGTTGTTTGGCTGATTCAAGTGCCTGAAACGAAAAAACCGCTCTGTTGGAGCGGTTTTTTTATGGGGGGATTATTTACGGCCTGCCAATACGCCTGCTGGCTCGTCGACCCCCTCAAGGAGCGCTCGAAGTATGCGTGGATCGATTGCCGGGAGCTCATCGGTGAGCTGTTCGTGGTTACGGGCTGATTTTTTGTTTTTTGTTGCTTTATTTTGAACGAGACCTTTCATGGTGTCTCCGAATTGATCATTAATTGATCGATGGTCTGGATCCTAAGCGCTGCCTATTTCCTTTGCAAGCCTGCCTGACCCATCGAACGTAAAGCCCAGTTTTTCGTAGGCTGGAACTGCTCCCGGTAAAGGCTCCTGTATTTCGATGGCCTTGCTGCCAACGATCCGTACGTAATGCTCTACCGCCATCAACGCAAGCGGGGCAATGTAACCGCGCAGTGAATGATCGCCTCCCGGTTTTGCTTCTAATCGGACGATCCGCATCCTCAGTCGGCTGTGGTTCGGGTTGGCAAAGCACAGTCCACAGAGTTCACGATCCAACCAGATTGAAAGGTCGAAATACATCAGCTCCTTCGCTTTCCACTGTACGACCTCTTCCCATGAAAAGCAGGGCGACTCCCAGGTGTGATAAGCATCCAGGGCTGCCCCATTTATTGCTTCAAAGCGGACGTGCGTGAGGTTTGGTATACCGCCGGTTGCGTGCTCCCATTTAGTCGACAATCGGGCAAGTGTTGCGTTGGCAAAGTTGCGGGCTTTTGACCTATTCAACTGGTACCTGAGAAAGGTGTGTGGTCGCGGCATTTTTTCTCTTGAGGTTGTGGGGGGCTGGTTTTTCCAGCCTAGGCATGCACCCATCGCCTGTCCTTACTGGCCTTTTGGCGAAGTCATTGCAAAGCATGTCCCCGGCTGGTTATAGTCGACCACCGGTGTTTTCAGACACCGTATTCACCCCTTCAAAAAAGATCAGCACATGCCAGCTTCCTTGCGCATAGCGGTAGTCGATTCAGCGGTCAACGCTGCGGTCGTGCCGTGCGGGAGCCAGCAGCCTGCGCAGATCAGTCACTACCCCCCACCTGTCAGTAGCACGCCGGTGTACGCAGTCGTATCACCGCCGGGTGTTGGCATTTCGGGCTGATCAGTTGATTGCTGTTCCCCTGTGCCCGCCTGAAAAAACCTACTGAATTTCAGCGTTTGCTGAGTTGGCTTTTTGCCTGATCACAGGTGGTATCCATGTCTGTTCTTTCGAAACAATCCGTGGCCGCGGCGGCCTCGACGAGCCTGTTTGTCTTGCTGTGGAGCAGCGGGGCGATTTTCTCCAAATGGGGCCTGGCCCACGCGTCTCCCTTTGCGTTTCTGCTGATCCGTTTTGCCATCGCCCTGGCGGGGCTGGTGATTCTGGTACCGGTCCTCAAGTTGAAGTTGCCGCGCCCCGGCAAGCCGATGCTCTACGCGGCAGCCACCGGTCTGGTGCTGTTGGGGGCTTACCAGATTTTCTATCTGCTGGCGCTGGACCTCAAAGTGACGCCGGGCATGATGGCGACCATCATGGGCGTGCAACCGATCCTGACCGTGGTGCTGATGGAGCGTCAGCGCTCCTGGAGCCGGATGTTCGGCCTGGCGCTGGGGTTGGCGGGGTTGATCATGGTGGTGTATCAGGGCATCGGTATGTCCGGTATGTCCCTGGCGGGCATGCTCTTCGGCCTGCTGGCCCTGGCCAGCATGACCTTCGGCTCGATCATGCAGAAGCGCATCACCGATAACCCGTTGGGCACACTGCCGGTGCAGTACCTGGCGGGCTTGGTGTTGTGCTCGGTGTTTGTGCCGTTCCAGCCGTTTCACTTTGAACACAGCACTGGCTTTTTCGTACCGGTGCTGTGGATGGGGCTGGTGGTGTCACTGCTGGCGACGCTGTTGCTGTACCGGCTGATCGCCCGGGGCAATCTGGTGAATGTCACCAGCCTGTTCTACCTGGTGCCGGCAGTGACGGCGGTGATGGACTACCTGATCTTCGGCAACCGGCTGGCAATGCTGAGCCTGCTGGGGATGGGGTTGATCATTGTCGGGTTGGCTTTTGTGTTTCGTAAGGGCTGACCTACCCACGCTGTAGGAGCCGAAAAGCTCCTACAGCTTCCTGGTCAATTTCCCTGGCCGAAGCACCAGCCACAACGCCCCCGCAATCAACAACCCGCCATACAGATGCGCCATCGACAACGGCTCATCCAGCAGCAACGCGCCCCACAACACCCCGAACGGCGGAATCATGAAGGTCACGGTCATCGACTTCACCGGGCCAATGGACGTCAGCAAACGGAAGTACAGGATGTAGGCAAACGCTGTACACACCAGCCCCAGCCCCAGCAGCGACAACCACACAGGCCAACCGCCCCAGCTGACCGGTGGATGGCTGATGGCACTCCAGGCAAACAGCGGCAGCAGAAACAGCGTGGCCCCGAGCATGCTGCCCAAGGCCGCCAGGCGACTGTCCAGGCCACCCCGTTGATCGAGCCAGCGCCGCGCCAAAAAGCCGGCAAAGCCATAACAGGTGGTCGCCAGCAGGCACGCCAGCGCGCCCATCAGCAACTCCATGTCGAACGCCACCGGCCCTGCGCGGGTCAGGATGCCAACGCCGAACAAACCCAGGCACACCCCGGCGATTTTCGACGGTGTGAGGCGCTCACTGAAAAACAGCCCGCCAATCAGCACGCCCATCAACGGCGTCGTGGCATTGAAGATCGCCGAGTAACCCGCCGGCAGCACCTGGGCTGCCACCGAATACATGGTCGCGGGAATGCCCGAATTGATCACGCCCAGCAACAGAACCGTCTTGAACTTGCCCTGGAAATCCCAGCTCACCCGCATCATGGCGAGGATCACCAGCAGCCCGGTGGCGGCAATCGACACCCGGAAAAACGCCGTAGGAAGGGTGCCGATTTCCGGCGCGATAATCCGCATGAACAGAAAGCTTGCGCCCCAGATAGCGGCCAGCACCAACAGGTGCAGGGTGTCGACAGGTCTCACGGGAAAACTCCTGTTTGATAAGGGCGGCAGTGTTGCCCACCGACCTGCCTGACACAATCGCTAATACATGTTTTTACAGGACGAAACGGGTCACCAAACCATTGAGGTCCACCGCCAAGCGCGACAGTTCCTGGCTGGCCGCCGAGGTCTGGGTGGCACCGGCGGCGGTTTGCGTCGACAGGTCCCGAATGTTCACCAGGCTACGGTCCACTTCACGGGCCACCAGGGCCTGTTGCTCGGCGGCGCTGGCGATCACCAGGTTGCGCTGGCTGATCTGCGAGATCGCCGCGGTGATTTTCTCCAGTGCGCTGCCGGCGCTGTTGGCCCGCTGCAAGGTCTGGCCGGCGTGTTCGGCGCTGCTGTTCAGGGCGCCGACGGTGTCCTGGGTGCCTTGCTGGATACCGTTGATCATCTGCTCGATTTCTTCGGTGGAGTCCTGGGTGCGTTGTGCCAGGGAGCGCACTTCGTCCGCCACCACGGCAAAACCGCGACCGGCCTCGCCTGCGCGGGCTGCCTCAATGGCGGCATTGAGCGCCAGCAGGTTGGTCTGCCCGGCGATCCCGCGAATCACTTCCAGCACCTTGCTGATGTCCTGTGCCTGCACCGCGAGGCCTTCGGCCTTGGTCGAGGCACCGAGCACTTCGTCCACCAGGTTCTGGATCGAGCTGATGGTTTCGCTGATCTGGTAGTGGCCGTGTTTGCTGTCTTCGTCGGAGGCCTTGGAGGCTTCGGCGCTGGACACCGCATTGCCCGCCACTTCATCGACCGCCGCGCTCATCTGCGTCACGGCGGTAGCTGCCTGTTCGATCTCATCGTTCTGCGCCTGCAGGCCACGGGTGCTCTGCTCCATCACCGAGCTCATCTCTTCTGCCGCCGATGCCAACTGCTGCGAGGATTCGCTGATGCCCCGGATGGTGTCCTGCAGGTGGGTCTGCATGGTGGCCAGGGCGGTGAGCAACTGGGCTGCTTCATCCTTGCCTTCCACGACGATCGGCCGGCTCAGGTCGCCGGACGCGATGGTGCGGGCCACCGTCAGTGCCTGGCCAATGGGCGTGGTGATGCTGCGGGTCAGCAGCCAGGCCAGCAACAAGGTGGCCAGCAGGGCGGTGAGGATAATGGTGCCGACCACCCACTGGGCGCTGGTGTACATCTGGGCCGCTGATTCTGCTGCGTCCTCCACACCTTTTTGGTTGAAGGTAATCATGTCTTCCAGGCTTTTATTGAGGACCGTGCCCTGAGGTGCCAGGCGGCTGTTGAGCAGGTCCATGGCGTTTTGCTGTTGGTCCTGGTCGACCATTTGAATCATCTGGGCGACGATCGTCATGTAGCTCGCAACGTTGGCTTTCAACTGCTTGAGCATGTCGCGTTCCTGCTCGTTGCTCAGCAGGGCTTCGTGGCGGTTAAGCAATTCTTCCAAGTCAGCGCGCTGGCGGGTGATCAGGTTTTTGCTGTTGTCCCGCACTCTGGACTCGTCGGTGGTCAGCAAGCGCAACGCTTCCAGGCGGATGCTGGCGACATAGGCGGCGCTGTCGTGAATGTTCTCGATACTCGGCATCCACGATTCTTCGATGATCAGCGCGCTTTCCCGCAGCTTGGCCATCTGGCCCAGGCCAAACAGGCCGACCACAATCAACAGACTGGCCAAAACCCCAAAACTCAGACTGGCACGCAGACCGATCCGCATATTCCTCAATGACATCTCAATGCTCCTTGGGCGATTAGAACCTGTTCCCGGATCGGTCTTCTGACCTTGTTAGGGTGGGAAAGGGCGCGCTATATAGCAAAGAGCCATCACTCTTGTAATCAGGGTTTCCCTTACGTTGGATCCAATGCGCAGGGAAGGGGAGAGGCCCGTTGCGGTAGAGCAAAGACTCGGATTTTTCCGAAGACACACGGGTAAGGCCCGTGGTTAAAGGCCTTCAGCTGGAGCGCTGAATGAGGCGGGGATGACTTGCAGGTGTTTTTATTGACCGAATGGTCGAACTATTAAAATTGAAAATAAATGTACAAAGTGAACAAAGCTGTACAAGGGTGAACGAAAAATGACCCTTCTCCTGTCACTGCACACTGGCTAAGCTCAGCTCATTCCAAATGCCCGCAGAGGTTTCCCAAATGCCGCAGCAAACGCCAGCGCTCGACATTGCGCAGATGATCCTCGACGGCTTCGACGACTACCGCGAGCACTTCCGCCAGATCACCGATGGCGCCCGGGAGCGCTTCGAAAAGGCGCAGTGGCAGCAAGGGCAGACGGCTTCGGCTGCGCGCATCAACCTGTATGAAGACAAGGTCAGTGAGGTCACGGCGCGGCTGCGGGCGGCCTTCGATGAGGCCGTATTGCTCGACATTTCAGTGTGGCCGCTGGTGAAAAGCGCCTACATCAGCCTGATCGACCTGCGGTTTGACGATGAGCTGTCCGAGACCTGGTACAACTCGACGTTTTGCGGCCTGTTCAGCCATGACCTGATCAGCGACGGCTGCATGTTCATCCACACCACCCGGCCGAGCCTGCGCCGCGCCCGGGCTGCACAAACCCGCACCTACAAGCCGGGCGGCAAGCTGGCGGGCATGCTGGAGCAGATTTTCGCCGACTACAGTTTCAGCGAACCCTACGCCGACTTGCCCGCCGACCTGCGCCGCCTGGAAGCGCAATTGCGCGAAAACCTGCCGGACTGGGTCTGCAAGGACCCGGACCTCAACGTCGAACTGTTTTCCTCGGTGCTGTACCGCAACAAAGGCGCGTACCTCGTAGGGCGTATCTACACCCGTGATGAGCAATGGCCGCTGGTCATCCCGCTGTTGCACCGGGAAGGACGGGGCATCCAGATCGACGCGCTGATCACCGACGAGGCCGATGTGTCGATCATCTTCTCGTTCACCCGTTCCTATTTCATGGTGGACGTGCCGGTTCCGGCCGAGTTTATCGGCTTCCTCAAGCGCATCCTGCCGGGCAAGCACATCGCCGAGTTGTACACCTCCATCGGCTTCTACAAACACGGCAAATCCGAGTTCTACCGGGCGCTGATCAACCACCTCGCCACCACCGATGACCAGTTCATCATGGCCCCGGGCGTGCGCGGCATGGTCATGAGCGTGTTTACCCTGCCGGGCTTCAACACCGTGTTCAAGATCATCAAGGACCGGTTTTCGCCCTCGAAAAACGTCAACCGCGCCACCGTGATCGAGAAGTACCGGCTGGTGAAAAGTGTCGACCGGGTCGGGCGCATGGCCGACACCCAGGAGTTCGCCGACTTCCGCTTTCCGTTGAGCAAGTTCGAACCCGAGTGCCTGGCCGAGTTGCTTGAAGTCGCCGCCGGCACCGTCGAGGTGGAAGGCGACACGGTGCTGATTCGCCACTGCTGGACCGAACGGCGCATGACCCCGCTCAACCTCTACCTGGAAAACGCCAACGAAGCCCAGGTGCGCGAAGCCCTGGAAGACTACGGCCTGGCGATTAAACAACTGGCCGCGGCGAATATTTTCCCCGGCGACATGCTGCTGAAGAATTTTGGCGTCACCCGTCACGGTCGCGTGGTGTTTTACGACTACGACGAAATCTGCTTCCTGACCGAGGCCAACTTCCGTCATATCCCGGCGCCACGTACGCCGGAAGATGAAATGGCTTCCGAGCCTTGGTATTCCATCGGCCCGCTGGATGTGTTCCCGGAGGAATTCCCACCGTTCCTGTTTGCCGATTCCGGCCAGCGCCAGCTGTTCGACCAGTTGCACGGCGAGTTGTACAACGCCGACTATTGGAAAGGCCTGCAAGAGGCGATTCGCGCCGGCAAGGTGATTGATGTGTTTCCCTACCGGCGCAAGGGCCTGGACAACGAATGAGGGGAGCGCGTGGCGGCGCTTTTCTGCGACAATCCGCCCCCTGCATAAATAGACGACCTTTGCGTACCTGATGACTGACCAAGCGCCCGCTATCGACCAACTGCTGAAAAACCTCGATCACGCCATGCTCGCCGACCGCCACCGCTTGCGGCGGCAGCTGCTTGAGCTGCGCAAGAAACCCGATGAGGAAAAACTTGCGCAGTGGGTGACGCGGATGCAGGCCTCCTGTGCCCAGGTGACGGCGCGGCGCGCCAGCCTGCCGGTGATTCGCTACGACGACAGCCTGCCGATCGCCGCCAAGCGCGACGAGATCAAAGAGGCGCTGCTCAAGCATCAGGTGCTGATCATTGCGGGTGAGACCGGTTCGGGTAAAACCACGCAGTTGCCGAAAATCTGCCTGGAAATCGGCCGTGGCCAATACGGCCTGGTCGGCCACACCCAGCCGCGGCGGATTGCGGCACGCAGCGTGGCGAGCCGGGTCGCGGAAGAATTGGCGACGCCGCTGGGAGCGCTGGTGGGCTATCAGGTGCGGTTTGAGGATCAGAGCGATTCCAACACCCTGATCAAGCTGATGACCGACGGCATCCTGCTGGCCGAAACCCAGAACGACCGCTACCTCGAACGGTACGACACGATCATCGTCGACGAAGCCCACGAACGCAGCCTGAACATCGACTTCCTGCTGGGCTACCTGAAAACCCTGCTGCCGCGTCGCCCGGACCTCAAGGTCATCATCACCTCGGCCACCATCGACCTGGAGCGCTTTTCCAAGCACTTCGACGATGCGCCGATTGTCGAGGTGTCGGGCCGCACGTTCCCGGTGGAAACCTGGTACCGCCCGCTGACCCTGGAGCAGGACGAGGAGGGCAACCGCGTCGAGGATGACCTGACCGTCGACCAGGCGATTCTCGCCACCCTCGATGAAATCGCCGCCTTCGAGCGTAGCGAGCGCAAGAGCCCCGGCGATGTGCTGGTGTTCCTGCCCGGCGAGCGCGAGATTCGCGATGCGGCCGACATGCTGCGCAAGGCCCAGCTCAAGCACACTGAAATCCTGCCGCTGTATGCGCGCCTGTCACCGGCCGAGCAGCAGCGGATTTTCCAGTCCCACCCCGGCCGTCGTGTGGTGCTGGCGACCAACGTCGCGGAAACCTCGCTGACCGTGCCGGGCATTCGCTATGTGATCGACAGCGGCACCGCGCGGATCAGCCGCTACAGCTATCGGGCCAAGGTCCAGCGTTTGCCGATCGAGGCGATTTCCCAGGCCAGCGCCAACCAGCGTAAAGGCCGGTGCGGGCGCGTCGAGCCGGGCATTTGCGTGCGCCTGTTCAGCGAAGAAGACTTTATCGGGCGCCCGGAATTTACCGACCCCGAGATTCTTCGCACCAACCTCGCGGCCGTAATCCTGCAGATGCTGCACCTGCGTCTGGGGGAAATCACCGACTTCCCGTTTATCGAGCCGCCGGATGGCAAGGCCATCAGCGACGGTTTCAACCTGCTGCAAGAATTGTCCGCAGTCGATCGCAACAGCCAACTGACGCCGCTGGGCCGCCAGTTGGCACGCTTGCCGGTGGACCCGCGCATGGGCCGCATGCTGCTGGAGGCCGCCAAGCTTGGCAGCTTGCAGGAAGTACTGATCGTCGCCAGCGCCATGTCGATCCAGGACCCGCGCGAGCGCCCGCCAGAACGCCAGCAAGCCGCCGACCAGGCCCACGCACAATGGAAGGACGCGGACTCGGACTTCGCCGGGCTGGTCAACCTGTGGCGCGGTTTTGAAGAGCAGCGCCAGGCATTGACCGCCAGCCCGCTGCGCAACTGGTGTCGCAAGAATTTCCTGAATTACCTGCGCCTGCGGGAGTGGCGTGATTCCCACCGCCAGTTGAGCCTGATCTGCCGCGACATGCAGCTGACCGTCAACAAAGAACCGGCGGATTTCCCGAAACTGCACAAGGCGGTGTTGTCCGGCCTGCTCAGCCAGATTGGCCAGAAAACCGAAGAAGGCGATTACCTCGGCGCGCGTCAGCGGCGTTTTTGGATTCACCCTTCGTCGGGCATCGGCAAGAAGCGCCCGCAATGGCTGATGACCGCCGAGCTGGTGGAAACCACCAAGCTGTATGCGCGGATGGTGGCCAAGATCGACGCCGACTGGATCGAGCCGTTGGCCGGGCACCTGATCAAGAAAAACCACTTCGAACCGCACTGGGAGAAGAAGCGTGGCCAGGTGGTGGCGTTTGAGCAGATCACCCTGTTCGGGTTGATCATCGTCGGTCGCCGGCCAGTGCATTACGGGCCGATTGACCCGGTGACGTCCCGCGAGCTGTTTATCCGTGAAGGCCTGGTGCGGGGCGAAATTCAGTCCCGGGCCCGGTGCCTGACGGCCAACCAGCAACTGCTGGAGCAGCTCGATGAGCTGGAAGCCAAGGCTCGCCGGCGCGACATCCTGGCGGACGAAGAAACCCTGTACGCCTTCTACGATGCGCGCCTGCCCGCCGAGATCCACCAGACGGCGACCTTCGACAGTTGGTACAAGGTCAACAGCCAGAAAGACCCGCAACTGTTGATCATGCGCGAAGAAGACGTGCTGGCCCGGGAGGCCAGTGAAGTCACCGCCGCCCATTACCCCGACACCCTGCACCTGGGCGACCTGGCCCTGGCCTTGAGTTACCACTTCGAGCCCAACCATCCCCGGGACGGCGTGACCCTGCGCGTGCCGGCACCGCTGTTGCCGGCGTTGCCGCCCGAGCGCCTGGAGTGGCTGGTGCCGGGTGTGATCGAGGCCAAGTGCATTGCCCTGGTGCGCAACTTGCCCAAGGCCCTGCGCAAGAACTTCGTGCCGGTGCCGGATTTCGTCAAGGCGGCGTTGCAGCGTATCGAGTTCGGCCAAGGTTCGTTGCCCCAGGCATTGGGGCGCGAATTGTTGCGCATGACCGGGGCACGGGTCAGCGATGAAGCCTGGGCCGAGGCCGCGCAGCAGGTGGAAAGCCACCTGAAGATGAACCTGGAAGTGGTCGACGGCCAGGGCAAGTTCCTTGGCGAAGGCCGCGACCTGGCCGAGCTGACCGCCCGTTTCGCCGAAGCCAGCCAGGCCGCGTTGGCCGTGCCGCAGACCGCGAAAAGCCAGCAGCCGGTGGAGGCCAAGGTGTTCGCGGCGGTGGCCGAGAAAACCCAGCAAAACATCGCTGGGCTGTCGATGACGGTTTATCCGGCATTGGTGGAAGAAAATGGCACGGTGAAGGAGGGGCGTTTCTCCACTGCCGCCGAGGCCGAGTTCCAGCACCGCCGGGCCTTGCAGCGCCTGTTGTTGCAGCAATTGGCCGAACCGGCGAAATTCCTGCGGGGCAAGTTGCCCGGCCTGACCGAACTGGGGCTGATGTACCGCGAGCTGGGGCGTATTGAAGCCCTGGTGGAAGACATCCTGTTGGCCAGCCTCGACAGCTGCGTGCTGGAAGGCGAAGCCAGCCTGCCGCGTGACGGCGCCGGCCTGGCGGCCCTGGCCGAGCGCAAGCGCGGCAGTTGGACCGAGCATGCCGAGCGTCAGGCGCGCTTGACCCTCGAGATCCTGAAACTGTGGCATGGTTTGCAAAAACGCTTCAAAGGCAAGATTGACCTGGCTCAGGCCGTGGCTCTCAATGACATCAAGCAGCAACTGAGCAACCTGGTGTATCCCGGTTTTGTGCGGGAAACCCCGGCTCAGTGGTTCAAGGAGCTGCCGCGTTTCCTCAAGGCCATCGAGCTGCGCCTGGAGAAATTGCCGAGCCAGGTGCAGAAGGACCGGGTCTGGAGTACCGAACTGGGCGGCCTGTGGAGCCAGTATCAGAACCGCCTGAACAAACACGCCCAGGAAGGCAAGCGCGACCCTCAACTGGAGCTGTATCGCTGGTGGTTGGAGGAATATCGGGTGTCGTTGTTTGCCCAGCAATTGGGTACCAAGGTGCCGATTTCCGACAAGCGTTTGAGCAAGCAATGGAGCCTGGTCGAAGCGTGACCACAATCCCCGGGACAGGCGCCTGTCGAGCAAATGGCGCCAAATCCGGGGCTTTATGGCAAACTTCGCGGTTATAAATGCCGGGATCGTCGAGTTGGGCTGATGCAGCCGTGGCGCGATGGAATAAAGCGTTTCCAGTTTGAAGGCCGCTGGGCGGCATAAAACTACTTACGGTTTGGTACGACGGTACCAATACCCTTCTGCCTGAACAGATTTAGAGGAACGACCGTGCATAACGTCGTCATCAGCGGCACAGGCCTGTACACCCCGGCCAACAGCATCTCCAACGAAGAGCTGGTGCAGTCTTTCAATGCTTACGTGCAACAGTTCAACCTGGATAACGCCGCCGCCATCGAACGGGGTGACGTGCAGGCGCTGACCGAATCCAGCGCCGCGTTTATCGAAAAGGCCTCGGGCATCAAGAGCCGCTTTGTCATGGACAAGGCCGGCATTCTCGACCCGCAGCGCATGGCGCCCCGCCTGCCCGAGCGCTCCAACGACGAATGGTCGATTCTCTGCCAGATGGCCGTCAGTGCTGCCGAGCAAGCCTTGCAGCGCGCCGGCAAGACCGCCGCCGACATTGATGGGGTGATCGTCGCCTGTTCCAACCTGCAGCGGGCGTACCCGGCGATTGCCATCGAAGTCCAGGAAGCGCTGGGCATCCAGGGTTTTGGCTTTGACATGAACGTGGCCTGCTCCTCGGCGACTTTCGGCATCCAGAACGCTGCCAACAGCATCCAGTTGGGCCAGGCCCGGGCGATCCTGATGGTCAACCCGGAGATCTGCACCGGCCACCTGAACTTCCGTGATCGTGACAGCCACTTCATCTTCGGCGACGCGGCCACCGCTGTGATTCTGGAGCGCGCTGACCTCGCCACGTCCGAGCATCAGTTCGACGTGGTGAGCACCAAGCTGCTGACCAAGTTCTCCAACAACATCCGCAATAATTTCGGCTTCCTCAACCGCGCGGCGGAAGAGGGCATCGGTGCCCCAGACAAGCTGTTCGTGCAGGAAGGCCGCAAAGTCTTCCGTGATGTCTGCCCGATGGTCGCCGAGTTGATTGGCAAGCACCTGACGGAAAACCAGCTGAATGTGGGGGATGTGAAGCGCTTCTGGCTGCATCAGGCCAACCTCAGCATGAACCACCTGATCGTCAAGAAACTGCTGGGCCGCGAGGCTTCGGTGGAAGAAGCGCCGGTGATCCTCGATACTTACGCCAACACCAGCTCGGCGGGCTCGGTGATTGCGTTTCACACCTACCAGGACGACCTGCCCAAGGGCGCCGTGGCGGTGCTCAGCTCGTTTGGCGCGGGTTATTCGATTGGTAGCGTGATTCTGCGCAAACGCTGATCATGTTTTGAAATCGAGGTCTTGAATGGCAGCAGCGGACGACGCGCACCTGCTTGAACGATTGCTCAAGGGCGAGCAGCGGGCTTACAAGGAAATGGTCACCACCTACCAGAGCGCCATGCGCGCCGTGGCCTATGCCATCGTCGGCCAGCGTCATGCCGATGAGGTGGTGCAGGACGCCTGGCTCTCGGTGGTACGTAACCTGGCGAAGTTCGAGGGGCGCTCCAGCCTCAAGACCTGGCTGCTGACCATCACGGCCAACTCGGCAAAGGGCCGCTACAAGCAAAATCGCCGGGAAGTGCTGCTCGATGACTTGCCGTCGCCCCACGGCACCATCGGTGATGATCGCTTTGTGCCCGATGATGGCCACTGGGCCGTTGCACCGTTTGCCTGGCACCAGGACACGCCTGAAGCGTTGCTCACCGAAGACGAACTGCGCGAATGCCTGGAGCACACGCTGGCGAGTCTTTCCGAGTTGCAGAGCAGCGTATTGCTGCTGCGGGAACGTCAGGGCCTGGAATTGGAAGAGATTTGTAATCTTCTGACACTATCGCTCTCCAATGTTCGTGTGCTGCTGCATCGGGCACGGCTTAAAGTCTTCGCCACGGTGGAGCATTTTGAGGAAACCGGCGAATGTTGACCTGTAAGGAACAAGTGGCGCGTTCCAGTGACTATCTCGATGGGCAATTGACCTTTCGCGAGCGCCTGTTGGTGCGCCATCACCTGATGTTCTGCCCCAACTGCCGGCGGTTTATCCGGCAGATGCGCTTGATGCAGGCAACGCTGAAGATCCTGCCCGAGCCGCCAATCGCTGATGTCGACGCGTTGGCCGAACGCCTGGCCGCCGAGCGCTCCCGCGACCAGTAGTACCCGTCACTTTTCACACAAAAACGAAGCCCGCATCGATAAAGGATGCGGGCTTTTTTTTGCTCAAAAAATAACCAAGATGAAAAATATTTCATTTTTCTCGGGTGTTTTTACATTTTGCAACATCTGACATTTTTACCATTTTAAAGCGCTGGAGCCTTGATTTACGTGGGGTTTGGCTTATTTCGAATGGCTATTAAAAAGTTCCTGAGTAACAAAATCTTTATGTTCCAGCAACCCGGCTGAAATATCCCCTCGCCAAGATCGCCCCCCAACACGAGCGGCTCTAAACCGCGTGTTTTGCCAATGCACAAGACCATCAATTAGGGGAATTCTTCGATGATCCGTAAGCACTTCGCCGGTTTCGCGGCCAGCGCCCTGGCCCTGGCTGTCACCGCCCAGGCTTTCGCTGGTACTGTCACAACTGACGGCGCCGATATCGTTGTCAAAACCAAGGGCGGCCTTGAGGTTGCAACCACCGACCAGAATTTCAGCTTCAAGCTGGGTGGTCGTTTGCAGGCCGATTACGGCACGTTTGATGGCTTTTACACCAAAAACGGCAACTCGGCCGACGCCACGTATTTCCGACGCGCCTACCTCGAATTGGGCGGCACGGTGTACAAGGACTGGAAATACCAGATCAACTACGACTTCTCCCACAACTCCGGCAACGCCGATGATGGCTACTTCGACGAAGCGTCTTTCTCGTACGTAGGCTTCAAGCCGGTGGTGATTCGCGCCGGCCGCTTCGACCAGGACTTCGGCCTGGAAAAAGCCACCAGCTCCAAGTGGGTCACCGCCATCGAGCGTAACCTGGGTTATGAAGTCGCCGATTGGGTCAACTCCCACGAAAACGGCATGGGCCTGCAAGTCAGCGCCGTGGTCGCCGACATGGCCTACCTGTCCTCCAGCGTGTCGTCCAAAGACATCAACGACAAGAACGGCAAAGGCGTGAAGCAGTTCAACGGCCGAGCCGTGTTTGCGCCGATGCACGAGAGCGGCAACGTCTTGCACCTGGGTGTGGACGTGGCGGTGCGTGACCTGAAGGACACCTCGTTCGACTCGCGAATCCGTCCTCGCCTGGATGCTCGCGGTGTTGCCACCAACGGCGGCAACGATGCCGGCGCCAACGGTAACCGTGCGACCTTCGGCGGTGGCGTGGGGCTGGATTCCGGCAACCTGACCGCGAATGACGCCTACGACACCGACACGGTGTTCGGCGGTGAATTTGCCTTCGCTCGCGGCCCGCTGTCCCTGCAGGCCGAATACCTGAACCGCAAGATGAAGGCCGACAGCAGCGCTTATCAGGACGTGAAGGCCACGGGCTTCTACGGCCAGGTCGCCTACACCCTGACTGGCGAGTCCCGCGTCTACAAACTCGACGGCGCCAAGTTCGACACCATCAAGCCGGAGAACAAGCAGTTCGGTGCGTGGGAAGTGTTCTACCGCTACGACAACATCAGCGTTGATGACAAAAACGTCGTGCGTAACAGCGCGACCCGTGAAGTGGGCGACGCCAAGGCCAGCCTGAACACCATCGGCGTCAACTGGTACGCCAACGAAGCGGTGAAGATCTCCGCCAACTACCTCAAGGTCAGCACTGACAAGATCCAGAACGCCAATGGCGACGACAGCGGCGACGCCATCGTAGCCCGCGTGCAATACGTGTTCTAAGCAACCTGTAACACCGCTCCAATGCGCTTTTTCTTCATCCGTTAAAGCGCTCCTCATTTGGTTTTGCCCCGCCGCTTGGCGGGGCTTTTTTTATGGGGCGGATAACCCCAAATGCCCACCGGAACTGCGATACTCGCCACGTCTGCCTGTGGTCACCGTCGGGGAATGGGATGCCGTTACAACGTTTGAATAGCCTGTCCGAGATTGCGCCCGATGAATGGAATGCGCTGGTCCCCGTAGATCAGCCGTTTCTGCGCCATGCGTTCCTCAGCGCCCTGGAAGACAGCGCCAGCATCGGCCCGCACTCCGGCTGGCAGCCGGAGCATTTGCTGCACTACGAAGGTGGCCGGCTGATTGCCGCGTTGCCCAGCTACCGCAAATGGCATTCTTACGGTGAATACGTGTTCGACCACGGTTGGGCCGACGCCTGTGAGCGTGCCGGTATCGACTACTACCCGAAATTGCTCACGGCAGTGCCCTTCAGCCCGGTCAGCGGCCCGCGCCTGCTGGCCGCCCGCGCAGAGGACGGCTTCGAATTGCTCAAGAGCCTGCCGGGTTATCTGGAGATCGAAGGTCTTTCCAGCGCTCATATCAACTTTACCGATACGCTGGCAGACACCGCACTGGCCCAACAGCCGGGTTGGTTGCAACGCCTGGGCTGCCAGTTTCATTGGCAGAATCGCGGTTACCGCGACTTCCAGGACTTCCTCGATGCCTTGAGTTCGCGCAAGCGCAAACAGATGCGCAAGGAGCGCGAACAGGTGGCGGGGCAGGGGATTGAGTTCGAGTGGTTGCAAGGCCATGAACTGAGCGAAGCGCAGTGGGATTTCGTCTACGCCTGTTACGCCAATACCTACGCTGTGCGTCGACAATCGCCCTACCTGACCCGGGCGTTTTTCAGCCTGCTGGCCGAGCGCATGCCCGAGGCGATTCGCGTGGTGCTGGCCAAGCAAGGCTCACGGCCGGTGGCCATGGCGTTCAGCCTGATCGGCGGCGACAGCTTTTATGGTCGTTACTGGGGCTGCCTGGCGGAGTTCGACCGGCTGCATTTCGAGACGTGTTTCTATCAAGGCATGGACTACGCGATTGCCCACGGTTTGCAGCGGTTCGACGCCGGTGCCCAGGGCGAGCACAAGTTGATTCGCGGGTTTGAGCCGGTGATTACCCGCTCCTGGCATTACTTGCGCCATCCGGGATTGAAGACGGCGGTGGCGGATTTCCTGGAGCGCGAAAGCGTGGGAATCCTGGCGTACGCTGAAGAAGCGAGAACAGCCCTGCCTTATCGGCAGGGCTGAACCCGTTGGGCTCAGGCGGTTTCTTCCTTGCCCAGCCATCGATAAGTGACACCGCCGATCACCGCACCGAGGATCGGCGCCAGCCAGAACAGCCACAGCTGCTGGAGCGCCCAACCGCCGACAATCAGCGCCGGGCCGGTACTGCGGGCCGGGTTGACCGAGGTGTTGGTGACCGGGATCGAGATCAGGTGGATCAGCGTCAGTGCCAGGCCGATGGCGATAGGCGCCAGGCCTGCCGGGGCACGGCGGTCGGTGGCGCCGAGGATGATCAGCACGAACATCGCGGTCATCACCAGCTCACACACAAACCCCGCCGCCATTGAATAACCACCGGGCGAATGCTCGCCATAGCCATTGCTGGCGAGGCCAGAGGCCAGTTCGAACCCAGGCTTGCCGCTGGCAATGAAGTACAGCAGCGCGGCGGCGATGGTACCGCCGATCACCTGGGACACGATGTAGGCGGGTAACTCCCTGGCCGGAAACCTTCCGCCCACGACCAGCCCCACCGAAACGGCCGGGTTCAGGTGACAGCCGCTGATATGCCCGATGGCAAATGCCATGGTCAGCACCGTGAGCCCGAACGCCAGGGCCACACCGAGCAGACCGATTCCGACGTTGGGGAACGCTGCGGCCAACACCGCACTCCCGCAGCCGCCCAACACCAGCCAAAACGTACCCAGTCCTTCCGTAACGGAACGTTTGAACAGTGACATGAACACATCCTTAGTAGATTTCTCTATCTGATTAACGGGTCTGTGGTGCATCCCTGCTGCCTTAAATCAGGGCCCTCCTGGGGCCTGATTGCAGTACAGCAGGATTGTGTCGCAAGACCAGCGAGATGGAGAAAACTGTCAGAATTGTTCGGAATTGAGGGTGCAGTTAACCAACGGAATCAGTCTATTCCGACGAAGCCTCCGGTCTGGTGTTGCCAGAGTCGCGCATACAGGCCGCCGTGTTCGAGCAATTGGGCATGGCTGCCGCTTTCGGCAATCTGGCCTTTTTCCAGCACCACCAGCCTGTCCATTCTGGCAATGGTCGAAAGCCGGTGCGCGATGGCGATCACGGTCTTGCCCTGCATCAGGGTTTCCAGGCTTTCCTGGATCGCCGCTTCCACTTCCGAGTCCAGCGCCGAGGTGGCTTCGTCCATGATCAGGATGGGCGCGTCCTTGAGCAGTACCCGCGCAATAGCGATGCGCTGGCGCTGCCCGCCGGAGAGTTTGACCCCGCGCTCGCCGACGTGCGCGTCCAGGCCGGTGCGGCCCTCGGCGTCCGACAGCAACGGGATGAACTCGTCGGCGCGGGCCTTGTGCACGGCGGCCCAGAGCTCTTCATCAGTGGCGTCCGGTTTGCCGTACAACAGGTTGTCGCGGATCGAACGGTGCAGCAACGAAGTGTCCTGGGTGATCATGCCGATCTGTTCGCGCAGGGTTTCCTGGGCGACTTCGGCGATGTTCTGGCCGTCGATCAGGATGCGTCCGCCTTGCAGGTCGTACAGGCGCAGCAGCAGGTTGACCAGGGTGGACTTACCCGCGCCGGACGGCCCGATCAGGCCGATTTTTTCACCCGGTTTAATGTCCAGGTTCAGGCCGCTGATGATTCCGCTCTTCTTGCCGTAGTGGAAGTCCACCTGATCGAAACGCACCTCGCCATGGGGCACTTCCAGGCGCGGGGCATTTTCCCGATCGGTCACTGCCAGCGGTTGGGCGATGGTTTTCAGGCCGTCCTGCACCATGCCGATGTTTTCGAAAATGCCGTTGACCACCCACATGATCCAGCCGGACATGTTGACGATACGAATCACCAGGCCTGTGGCCAGGGCGATGGCGCCCACCGAAATCAGGGATTGGGTCCACAGCCACAGGGCAAGGCCGGTGGTGGTGACAATCAGCAGGCCGTTCATGGTGGTGATCACGATGTCCATGCTGGTCACGACGCGGCTGGCCAGCTGGGTTTTCTCGGTCTGTTCGACGATCGCTTCCTTGGCGTAGTTCTGCTCGAAATTCGTGTGAGCGAACAGCTTCAAGGTGGTGATGTTGGTGTAGCCGTCGACAATCCGCCCCATCAGTTTGGAGCGGGCCTCGGATGAGATGACCGAGCGGTCCTTGACCCGTGGTACGAAGTAACGCAAGGCCAGGCTGTAGGCGATGATCCAGGTAATCAACGGGATCATCAGGCGCCAGTCGGCTTCGGCGAACAGCACCAGGGCGCTGATGGCGTAGATCGCCACGTGCCAGATCGCGTCCACGGCCGCCACCGCGGAGTCGCGCAGGGAGTTGCCGGTTTGCATGATGCGCTGGGCAATGCGCCCGGCGAAGTCGTTCTGGAAGAAGTTCAGGCTCTGCTTGAGCACATAGCTGTGGTTCTGCCAGCGGATCAGGCTGGTCATGCCCGGGCTGATGGTCTGGTGCACCAGCAGGTCATGCAGGGCGCCGAAGATCGGGCGCAGCAGCAGGGCGACCACGGCCATCCAGATCAGCTCATTGGCGTGAATCTGGAAGAAGTTGGCGGGCGGCGTGCCCTGGGCCAAATCGATGATGCGGCTCAGGTAGCTGAACAGCGCCACTTCGATCAGCGCACCGATCAGGCCCACCACCAGCAAGGCGGCAAAGCACGGCCATACCTGGCGCAGGTAATAGACGTAGAAGGGCAGGACTTTATCGGGAGGGGCCGCGCTGGGAGCGTCGCGGAAGATGTCGATCAGTTGTTCAAAACGACGATAGAGCATTAGGTCTGACGCCCGCGCGGCGGGCTCTCCTGTTCAAATGCGCGCGGTGCCTGGCGGGCACCGCGCGAAACTCCCTGTAGCCTTCAGTCGATGCGCTTGGCCGACTTGATCAGGACAGGATCGATTGGCACGTTCTGCATGCCTTGTTTGGTGGTGGTTTGCGAGTTGACGATGATGTCGACCACATCCATGCCCTTGACCACTTTGGCGAACACCGCGTAACCGGCATCACGGCCCGGGTCGAGGAAGGCATTGTCTGCAACGTTGATGAAGAATTGACTGGTAGCGGAGTTCGGGTCGTTGGTACGCGCCATCGACAGGGTGCCGCGCACGTTATGCAGGCCGTTGCTGGCTTCGTTCTTGATCGGTGCTTCGGTCGGCTTTTGCGACATTTGCTGGGTAAAACCTCCGCCCTGCACCATGAACCCCGGGATCACCCGGTGAAAAATGGTGTTGGTGTAGAAGCCCTTGTCGACATAGGCCAGGAAGTTCTTGGTGCTGATCGGGGCCTTGACCGGGTCCAGTTCGATTTCGATGTCGCCATTGGTGGTGGTGATCAATACGTGAGGTGCCTTGGCAGGCTCGGCCGCCATCAGGTTGGCAGCGAACAGTACGGAACCGGCAAAGAAGGCGATTTTTTTCAGCATGGGTCAGTGATCCTGGGTTGTGGTTTCGACTGTCTTGAGAAAATCGAGCAGGGTGTTATTGAAGTGTTCGGGTTGGTCCAGCGGCGTGGCATGGCGGGAATTCTCGATCACCACCAGTCGCGCATCGGGCAGCAGTTTTACATAGATTTCTTTCTGCGCCACGGGGGTGTAGTCGTGGTCGGCGCTGATGACCAGGGTTGGACAGGCAATTTTCGACAGTTGTTCCTGTACGCCCCAGCCAACAATGGCGTCGAAGCTGGCGAGGTAAGCACGTTTGTCGTTTTTTGCCCAGCGTTCGGTCATCTTGCGCCGCAGTTCGGCCTGTTCGGGCTTGGGAAACAGCAGGCTGCCCAGGGCTTTGCCGATGGTGTTCAGGCTGAGGATGCGCGCCAGGCTCCAGCGCCTGGCCCATTGCCAATAATCGCTGGCTGTGCGGACCTTGACCTGGGGCGCGCTGTTGACGATGCACAGGCTCTTGAGCATCTGTGGCTCGTCCACCGCCAACTGGAAGGCAATCATGCCCCCCATGGACAGGCCCACCACGTGGGCCGGCGGCAGTTGCAGGTGTTCGATCAAGGCCACCAGGTCGGCGGTAAAGCCTGGGATGCTGTAGCGTTCCCGGGGCTTGTCGGAGCGGCCGTGGCCGCGTACGTCGATCACCACCAGCCGGTAGTGTTGCGACAGTACCGGCACTTGCAGTTCCCAATCCACACAGCTGGAGCCCAGGCCGTGGATCAGGATCAGCGGCGCGCCATGGCCATATTCCTCGTAATGCAGGGTGCAACCTTCATGTTCGAAATAGGCCATGGGAACTCCTTGTTCAGGCTTGTTGCGGTGCGGCGAAAGGCGCGTCCAGTGGGGCAGTGTCGAAGGTGCGCAGCAACTCGACGAGAATCTGCGTGGCCGGTCCGAGGGGTTTGTCCTTGTTCGAGTAAAGATAGAAGGTCGGGTTGCGGCTGCCACCCCGTTCCAGAGGCAGCAGCTTGAGCAGGCCTTCCTTGAGTTCGCGTTCGATCAGGTGCCGGGGCAACCAGGCAAAGCCCAGGCCGCTGCTGACGAAGGTGGCGGCGGTGGGCAGGCTGCCGACGGTCCAGCGCTGTTCGGCACCGAGCCAGCCGACGTCCCGTGGCTGCTGGCGGCCGGAGTCGCGGATCACCACCTGCATATGGCTTTCCAGGTCCTGGAAGCTCAGTTCACGGTGCAGGCGATGCAGCGGATGATCGGGATGGGCCACGGCGACAAATTCGACGTCGCTCATTTCGGTGCCCAGGTAACCCGGAATGATAAAGCTGCTGATGGCAAGGTCGGCCATGCCATCGATCAGCAGCTCTTCGACACCGGACAGCACCTCTTCACGCAGGCGCACCCGGCAACCACGGCTTTGCGGCATGAAGGCGGTGAGGGCGCGCACCAGGCGGGCGTTGGGGTAAGCGGCATCGACCACCAGCCGTACCTCGGCTTCCCAGCCCTGTTCCATATGGTGGGCCAGGTCTTCCAGTTGGCTGGCGTTTTTCACCAGTTGCCGGGAGCGGCGCAGCAGCACTTCGCCTGCTTCGGTGAGCACCGCCTTGCGCCCGTCGATGCGCAGCAGCGGTACGCCGAGCTGATCCTGCATGCGGGCCACGGTGTAGCTCACCGAGGACTGCGAACGGTGCAATGCTTCGGCGGCCTGGGCGAAGCCGCCATGGTCGACCACGGCTTGCAAGGTACGCCATTGATCGAGGGTAACGCGGGGCGCTTTCAAGATGAGCTCCTCTTGTCCTAAGCTGGCGGTCCTAATTGGAGACTGCCGAATGAGAAAATTCTGTTGTGTGCTGCTGGCGCTGCTGCCGTTGAGTGCGTTTGCATTCAGCACCGATGTGACGAAAGACATTCAGGGCGTGAAGATCGATTACAGCGCGTCGGACGTCGACAGCAATATCAGTTCGATCCAACTCACCAACTACGGCGCCAATGATGCGGAGTGCAAGGTCCGCTTTACCAACGGCCCGGAAGCCCCGCGTACTCGCAAGGTCACGGTCGCAGCGGGGAAAACCACCAACACCACGGTCAATTTCAGCCGGGCCATTATCAAGATGCGTATCCAGCTGACCTGCGCACCGAAATAAGGCAAAAGCGGAGCTTTGCGTACCGCAATACTCCGCTTATAAACAAATTTATAGATGGGTTATAGCAGTTTTTTACGCTTTTTAATCGAACGAGCCCTGATTAACCTTCACTCCATCGCCTTACAGCATTTACAGATGGAGCTAACATAATCATGGCCCGTGTTCTGATCATCGAAAGCAGCGCCCGTCAGCAGGACTCAATCTCCCGCCACCTGACCCAGCAATTCATCAGCCAATGGAAGGTCGCACACCCGGCTGACCAGATCACCGTGCGTGACCTGGCCGTCAACCCGGTGCCTCACCTGGACGCCAACCTGCTGGGCGGCTGGATGAAACCTGCCGAGCAGCGCACCGCCATCGAACAGGCTTCCCTGGACCGTTCCAACGAATTGACCGACGAACTGATGGCCGCCGATGTACTGGTCATGGCCGCGCCGATGTACAACTTCGCGATTCCCAGCACGCTTAAAGCCTGGCTCGACCATGTGCTGCGTGCCGGTGTGACCTTCAAGTACACCGCCACCGGTCCACAGGGCCTGCTGACGGACAAGCGCGCCTTTGTGCTGACTGCCCGCGGTGGGATTCACGCCGGTGGCAGCACCGACCACCAGGAACCGTACCTGCGTCAGGTCATGGGCTTTATTGGCATTCACGACGTCACGTTCATCCATGCCGAAGGGGTGAACCTGGGCGGTGATTTCCAGGAAAAGGGCTTGAACCAGGCCAAGGCGTTGCTGGCCCAAGTGGAGTGAGATGTTAATCGTCAGATAATCGCCCGCTGTTTAGATGGCTCCACGCAACCCTTCAAGTACGCGTATCGAACCTCCCTTTGCACTTTTTGCTCCTGAGTGCTCCCGCCCGACTGACGCTTTTAGCGAGGTCGGGTTTTTTTTGCCTTGAGTTTCGTAAAGGGCCGAAAACCGCTAATGTCGCGCCCATTCAAAATGAGGCGAGCATGGGCTATCTACTTGTTGTGACGCTGATCCAGGCGTTTTCCTTCAGCTTGATCGGCGAATACCTGGCCGGTCACGTCGACAGTTATTTCGCGGTGCTGGTGCGTGTGCTGCTGGCCGGGCTGGTGTTTATTCCGCTGACCCGCTGGCGCTCGGTGGAACCGGCGTTCATGCGCGGCATGCTGGTGATCGGCGCGTTGCAGTTTGGCGTGACCTACGTGTGCCTGTACCTGAGCTTCCGCGTGCTGACGGTGCCGGAGGTGCTGCTGTTCACCATCCTGACGCCGTTGCACGTGACCTTGATCGAAGACGCCTTGAACCGCCGATTCAATCCGTGGGCGCTAGTGGCTGCGTTGGTGGCGGTGACAGGAGCGGCGGTGATTCGCTTTGACCAGATCACCCCGAACTTCTTCATGGGCTTCCTGCTGCTGCAACTGGCCAACTTCACCTACGCCGCGGGGCAGGTGCTTTATAAGCATCTGGTGGCCCGCCATCCGAGCGATCTGCCGCATTACCGGCGGTTCGGGTACTTCTACCTCGGTGCCTTGGCGGTGGCGTTGCCCGCGTTCCTGATGTTCGGCAAGGCCAACTTCCTGCCGGAAGCGCCGTTGCAATGGGGTGTGCTGGTATTCCTGGGGCTGGTCAGCACGGCACTGGGTATGTACTGGTGGAACAAGGGCGCGTGCCTGGTCAACGGCGGCACGCTGGCGGTGATGAACAACCTGCATGTGCCGGTAGGGTTATTGCTCAACCTGCTGATCTGGAATCAGCACGAGCCGTTGGGCAGGTTGCTGCTGGGTGGGTTGGTGATTCTGGCGGCGGTGTGGATCAGTCGGCTGGGCCTGCGGTCTTCGGCGCCAATTGCGTCACCAAAAAATCAATGAACGCCCGGGTTTTTTGCGGCACGCGTCGTGCTGACGAATAAACCGCATTGATGGTGATTGCCGGTGCCTGCCAGTCGCACAGCACCGGCACCAGGCGCCCGGTGTTCAGGGCGTCTTCGACGATAAAGTCCGGTAACAGGGCGATGCCCATTCCGGCTTCTGCCGCCTGGGCCAGCAGGTCGCCATTGTTGGCGTGCAACGGGCCGGTGACATTCACCCGCTGGGTTTCCTGGCCCTTGCTCAGTTGCAGGCTGACGCCGCTCTGCAGATACCCATAGTTGAGGCATTGGTGCTGGCGCAGGTCTTGCGGGGTTTGCGGTGTGCCCGCGCGTGCCAGGTAGGCCGGCGCGGCCACCATGATCCGTGGCGCAGGCGCCAGCTGGCGGGCGATCATCGTCGAGTCGGGCATGCTGGCGATGCGTAGGGTCACGTCAAAACCGCCGCGCACCGGGTCAACCTGCTGGTCGCTGAGCACCAGTTGCAACTCGATATGGGGATGCTGTTCATGGAACAGCGGAATCAACCGGCCCAGGCGATGCAGCCCGAACGACATCGGCGCATTGACCCGCAACACGCCGCGTAACTCACCGATGCCGTCCCGGGCCCGCTGCTCTGCCTCGTCCAGGGCGGCCAATACTTCCCGTGCCGCGTCGAAATACTCGGCCCCGGCCTCCGTCAAATGCAGGCTGCGAGTGGTGCGCTGAAGCAATTGCACGCCAATGGCCTCTTCCAGTGCCTGAATCTGCTTGCTGACTTTTGAGCGCGGTACGTCCATGGCTCGCGCGGCGGCCGCAAAGCCGTTCTCGCCGACCGTGACGACAAACGCCCGCATGCATTCAATACGATCCATGATTGTCCCTTTTTTGGAATCAATGATTCTCGATTTTAGGTAATTGTCTCGATTTTATCCAGCCCGTAAAGTTACTTCCAAGCCGCCAGCAAAGCTTCTCAGCGGCGCTGAACCCACCCCTTACCGAATCGAAAACATTAAAAGGAAGTCACCATGTCTATTCGCGAATTGCTCAACCCAACCAACTCCACCCTGATCCTGATCGACCACCAGCCGCAAATGGCATTTGGTGTGCAGTCGATCGATCGCCAGACTCTGAAGAACAACACCGTGGCACTGGCCAAGGCGGCCAGGATCTTCAACGTGCCGACCATCCTGACCTCGGTTGAGACCAAGAGCTTCAGCGGCTATATCTGGCCGGAACTGCTGAACGTATTCCCGGACCAGCAGCCGATCGAGCGCACCTCGATGAATTCCTGGGAAGACAAGGCTCTGGTGGCAGCGGTGAAAGCCACTGGCCGCAAGAAGCTCATCATGGCGGCCCTGTGGACCGAGGTTTGCCTGAACTTCCCGGCCCTGGAAGCCCTGGCTGAAGGGTATGAGGTGTACATCGTCACCGACGCGTCGGGCGGCACCAGCAAAGAAGCGCACGACATGTCAGTGCAGCGAATGATCCAGGCCGGCGCGGTACCGGTCACCTGGCAGCAAGTGCTGCTGGAGTACCAGCGTGACTGGGCTCACAAGGAAACCTACGACGCGGTGATGGGCCTGGTGCTGGAACACAGCGGCGCTTACGGCATGGGCGTGGATTACGCCTATACCATGGTGCACGGTGCTCCGCAGCGCCAGCTCAAGTAAGGCCGACCTCAACAAAAAACGGCACAACTCAGGTTGTGCCGTTTTTTGTTGTTACATCACTGCCTTTTCTGCCGGAGGCAAATGGCTCGCCCCCAACACCGCCGGCAACATTCCCGCCCGCAAGTCTCCACCACTCGGCTGCTGGTACAGGCTCAAGCCAAATTCCGGCAGCACCGCCAGCAGGTAATCGAAGATATCGCCCTGGATGCGCTCGTAGTCGGCCCACGCAGTGGTGCGGGTGAAGCAGTAGATCTCCAGCGGAATGCCCTGGGCCGTGGTCTGCATCTGCCGCACCATGCAGGTCATGTTCGGCTGGATCTCCGGATGGCTTTTCAGATAGGCCAGCGCATATGCGCGGAAGGTGCCGATATTGGTCATGCGCCGCCGGTTGGCGGACATCGCGGCGACATTGCCCTGGGCTTCGTTCCATGCCTTGAGCTCGGCCTTCTTGCGGCTCATGTAGTCGGTCAGCAGGTGCACCTGGGAGAGTTTCAGCTCTTCGTCGTCGCGGATGAAACGTACGCCGCTGGCGTCGATGTACAGGCTGCGCTTGATCCGCCGGCCACCGGAGGCCTGCATGCCGCGCCAGTTCTTGAACGACTCGGACATCAGGCGCCAGGTGGGAATCGAGACGATGGTCTTGTCGAAATTCTGCACCTTCACGGTGTGCAGGGTGATGTCCACCACGTCACCGTCGGCGCCCACCTGGGGCATTTCGATCCAGTCGCCGACCCGCAGCATGTCGTTGCTGGTCAACTGCACGCTGGCGACGAACGACAGCAAGGTGTCCTTGTAGACCAACAGGATCACCGCCGACATCGCACCCAGACCGGAAAGCAGCAGCAGCGGCGAGCGGTCGATCAGCGTGGCGACGATGATGATTGCGCCAAACACGAACAACACCATTTTCGCCAACTGCACGTAACCCTTGATCGAGCGGGTGCGGGCGTGTTCGGTGCGGGCGTAGATATCCAGCAAGGCGTTGAGCAGCGCGCTTATCGCCAGCACCATGAACAGGATGGTTAATGCCAGGGCGACGTTGCCGATGAACAGCGTGGCGGTCTTGCTCAGGTCCGGCACCAGGTACAGGCCGAACTGGATCACCAGCGAGGGCGTCATCTGCGCCAGGCGGTGGAAGACTTTGTTGTGCCGCAGGTCGTTGAGCCAGTGCAGCGCGGGTTGCCGGCCCAGCAGCTTGACGGCGTGCAGGATGAGGTACCGAGCCACTCGTCCGAGCAGCAGGGCGACCACCAGCAGCACCATCAGCGCCAGGCTGGAATGCAGCAACGGGTGCTCGTCGAGGGTGCCCCAGAGGTCTTGGACGTTGAGCCAGAGCTGTTTGATATCCATGGGTAAACGCGATTCTTCTGTAAGACGTGACGGGGCGATTAGAGCATTTAAGTGCGTCAAAGTTGTCCTTGTAGACAAATCCCCTGACAAAAAAGCGCCTGATTAACGCAGTTCGCGTAAAGAAACTCGGCCTTGGCGCCCGAAACCGTTACCCTATGCAGCTGTTTTTTTGTATTTCTTCGAGGTAGCACCCGTGTTTTCCCAATTCGCCCTGCACGAACGCCTGCTCAAAGCCGTGGCCGAGCTTAAATTTGTCGAGCCAACGCCTGTGCAAGCAGCGGCCATCCCGCTCGCGCTCGAAGGGCGTGACCTGCGGGTGACGGCTCAAACCGGGAGTGGCAAAACCGCCGCTTTCGTCCTGCCGATTCTCAACCGTCTGATCGGCCCGGCGAAAGTCCGTGTCAGCATCAAGACCCTGATCCTGCTGCCCACCCGCGAGCTGGCCCAGCAGACCTTGAAGGAAGTGGAGCGCTTCTCGCAGTTCACCTTCATCAAGTCCGGCCTGATCACCGGCGGCGAAGACTTCAAGGTCCAGGCCGCCATGCTGCGCAAGGTGCCGGACATCCTGATCGGTACCCCGGGCCGGATGATCGAGCAACTGAACGCCGGCAACCTGGACCTCAAGGAAGTTGAAGTGCTGGTGCTCGACGAAGCCGACCGCATGCTCGACATGGGTTTTGCCGACGACGTGCAGCGCCTTGTGCAAGAATGTGTAAACCGTCAGCAGACCATGCTGTTCTCGGCCACCACCGGCGGTTCGACCCTGCGCGACATGGTCGCCAAGGTCCTGAACAACCCCGAGCACCTGCAGGTCAACAACGTCAGCGACCTGAACTCGACCACCCGTCAGCAGATCATCACCGCTGACCACAACGTGCACAAAGAGCAGATCCTCAACTGGTTGCTGGCTAACGAGACCTATCAGAAGGCCATCGTGTTCACCAACACCCGCGCCATGGCCGATCGCATCTACGGTCGCCTGGTGGCTCAGGAGTACAAGGCGTTCGTCCTGCACGGTGAGAAAGACCAGAAGGACCGCAAGCTGGCCATTGACCGCCTCAAGCAAGGCGGCGTGAAGATCCTGGTCGCCACCGACGTTGCTGCCCGCGGCCTGGACGTGGATAGCCTGGACATGGTGATCAACTTCGACATGCCTCGCAGCGGCGACGAATACGTGCACCGTATCGGTCGTACCGGGCGTGCCGGCAACGATGGCCTGGCGATCTCGCTCATCTGCCACGGCGACTGGAACCTGATGTCGAGCATCGAGCGCTACTTGAAGCAGTCGTTCGAGCGCCGCACCATCAAGGAAGTCAAAGGCACCTACGGCGGGCCGAAGAAGGTCAAGGCTTCGGGTAAAGCTGTTGGCGTGAAGAAGAAAAAGGTCGACGCCAAGGGCGAGAAGAAGAAAGCCGGCGCCAAGTCGCCGACCAAGCGCAAGATTGCCAACCGTCCAAAGACCGACAACCTGTCGTTGGTCAGCAAGGATGGCATGGCCCCGCTCAAGCGCCGCAAGCCGGAAGCGCCTGCTGCCGAGTAAGGTTTGCGCCACAAAAAAACCGGACAGTGTCCGGTTTTTTTTCGCCTCAGTTTTTGGCTTTGGCGGCCGCTTCGTCCATTTCCTTGAGGCGCTGGTCGATCAGTTGGCACTTGTCGGGCAGGTCTGCGCTGGCGGTTTCCAGCTTCATGTTCTGCAATTCCTCGTTGATCTCCTTGGCCTTCTCCGGGTTCTGTTGGGTGAGCTTGGTCACCTCCTTGGCCAGTTGCTCACGTTTGGCGGTGGCTTCTTCAAGCGTGCAGGCCCAGGCGGGCAGGGCGGCGAGCAGCGTGGCAGCGACGGCTATATTCAGCAGGGTTTTCATGGTTCGGACCTCCTTGGCGATGATGTTCGGTTGAGGGCTCCGAACGCTTAAAAGTTCAGCGAAATCGCGCCTGTCCGCTAGGCTGAACGGCAACGGGTCCGGCATGTCACACCTTGGAAGGGCCTATATTCGTGTGCCTTCAGGAGGAATCAGGATGACGACTTACGATTGGGATTTGATCGAACGACTGCTGCATGAGGTGCAGAACGGTGGAGCCAGCTTCGCCCCGCGCAAATATGCCGAGGAAGAAGCCGCCAAAAGGGCTGCCGCTGGTGAGCCCATCGGTAATCTCGATGAGTTTAAAAAGACCGCAGCGGATTACGAGGGATTGTTGTTCACGCGCGGCTTTATTGAGTCGCGGTCAGAGGAAGAGTGCGGCAATGGTGAAAATTTCAAATTGACCCTGCGCGGCTCACAGCTGCTGAGCCTGATCGACAGCTGCATCCCTGGCAATAATCACCCGCGTGAGGTGCTGGACGAGCAGGCGGATGCGCTGGATCCGGCGACGTTCGATGAAGTGGCTTCGAAAGCACAGATTGCCTGATGATTATGGGGTGCCAGCCTTCAGGCATTTAAGGGCCTTGAAGTCGCTGCGCACCTTGTCGATCTTCTGCGTCAGCTTCTGGCGCTGCTGCACGGTGCTTTCCGCCATCAGGTCGACGATCAGGCTGCGGGCGGCGGTTTCGGTCTGGGCGTAGGCCTGGCGATACTCCGGCGTCCACAGGCTTTCGCGGTCCACCAGTAGTTGCTCGATCTTGTTCGGGAAGTCGCTGCTGTGGCGGTCCTTGACCGCTGCGATAAACAGCGCCTGCCAGTGGGCACGGTTACCAATCCATTGCCGGTTCTGCTCGCCGAGGGCGATCGACCAGGCGGTGACGCGATTCTGCTGGCTGGCGCTTAACGGCCCCAGCCATGCATCCAGTCGCTTGTTCATGCGCTCGGCGCGTTCCTTGATCTGCTGTTCGAGGGACGGTTTCAGGTACTCGTCCTGACGCTTGCGCAGGTCTTTGGCGAATGCTTGCTCCATGTCTTGTACTTGCTGGTCATCGAGCCCCTGCAATAATTCGACGGCGGACGGCGTGATCGTACGGGCGCTCTCGGCAATCGCTTGCTTGGCCTCGGCCGTACGGGTTTGCAGGGCGGCGTCAGTCACCTGGTTGTTGTCGACCATCTGTTGCAGGCGGTCGAGCCAATCCAGGTAGCCCGGCAGTTGCGTGGTGCAATGCCAGGCCAAGTGTTCCTTGAGTTTGTCGTTGAACCAGCTCTTTTGCCCGGCGTTCATGTCCAGGTAGTCGCTGAGGGTCCAGGGGATGATCACATCCAGGTTGCGATAGGCCAGGCCCACCCGGTTGCAGCCGGCAAGCACCAGGCTGAGGGTCAGCAACATCACCAGAAGTTTTAAGCGACGCAGCATGAGCGAGTCCTTGCGCAGACGAGGTTATTGCATCTGAACCCGCCAGTGCCGCGACAGTTCAGCCCATCAATAAAACGCCCGCTCGGCTTTTAAGGTCAATAGGCCGTCGCATTGCGAGTTGTGTCCGGAGTAGGCCGAGCAATCGCCGCCGCTGAGGCTGGAGTCGCTGTAGATCAGGTTCAGGTCGACACCCATCCACGGCCGGGAGAATTGCACCGACCAATCGCTGAAGCTGCGGATGGAGCTGCCATCGGCGACCGAGACCGGGGTGCCCAACTGGTGGGTGGTGTACTTCATGCTGACGCCAATGCCGAAGGGCTTGGTGCCGCCCAGGTCGGCGAACAGGGTGCTGTCCTGCCGGTCCGGGTCGTTGCTGAAGGAGGCGCCGAAGCGATTGCCCAGCAAGGTCAGGCCGCCGTAGAACTCCTGGCTGTCGAGTGGGCTCAGCTTGGGGTAGCTGTAGTGGATCATCCCCAGTTCATAACCCAGGGTCTGGTCAAAGGGCCGCTTGAAGCCCAGGTAGGAGTCAACTTCCAGGTTGCTGGTCGGGGAGATGCCCATACTTGGTGAGAATTGGCCGAGGTACAGGCCGCTGCCGTGGCTCAGGTCGAGGCCGCCGTGGAACGAGTCGCTGCCGGGCGAAGTGGGTTTGACCAGGCCTTGGGCCATGCTGCGGCTGGGCGTGGTGCCCAATTTCAGGTCGAAGTCACCCAGTTCACGCTGGAAAACCTGCGCTTCGGCAAGGGGGCTGGCCAACAGGGCACCGGCCAGGAAAATGCAGGATTTGAGCATGCTTCACTCCGTGAAAAGCGAGGAGCAGTAACGGGAAATATCAGGCAAATGCCCGATCTAGACGTGTGCAAGCATACCGGCGATGGTTCACGGATGAAGCCCGTTCGTCGATTGGTGCAAAAGGGGGAGTATCAGAGGGTGTTGCGGGCTCTAGTCCTAGCGCCTTGAAAGGCAAAGCGCATAGGGACCAGGTGTAATGCGCACGTATTACTTTTTACCCAGGGTGATCTGCTTGGACGGGCCGAAAGTCTGGCCGCTTACGCCTTTGGCAATCTGCTGGATTTCGCCGCCCTGCTTGAGGAATGCAGCAATTTGGCTGTTGATCGATTCGCTGGTTTCAACGGCGGGAGCTGGCTTTGCTTTGCTGTTGGATGCTTTTACGCGCATGGCGGCCACTAACCTGTAGAAAATTAACTTGGCCATGCATCGTACATGAAATGCTTGACAATTGCTTGGCAAATATCCCCAGGAATATACGGCGGCTTTATGAATGGCCTGAAATTAATCAGTGAAATACTCACCTAACTCGCTGTTTTAATTCGAAACCCATGGGAGAAATATGGCTTGGGTGCTTGCATAAATCAGGCTGATCATCTGACGAGCGGGGCGGTCCGCGGCAAACCCATGATTTTTCAGGCCTGTGCGCCGGTACACGGGACCGCCGCCGTCAACTCGGGTAGAATGCCGCCCACGCAATGAGGGTATTGGAAATGGCTTTAGTCGGGCGCTACAACAGCTTGCAAGTGGTTAAACACACTAACTTTGGTTTGTACCTGGATGGTGATCAAGAGGGCGAAATCCTCTTGCCCAATCGTTATATTCCCAAAGATATTCCCAGTGAAGATGAAGACTGGCTCAACGTTTTTATTTATCTGGACAGCGATGACAAACTTATCGCGACCACCGAAAAACCAAAAGTACAGGTGGGTGAATTTGCCAGTCTGAAAGTGGTTGAAGTCAACAGCATTGGTGTCTTCCTGGATTGGGGCCTGCCCAAGGACTTGCTGCTGCCTTACTCCGAAGAAAAGCGCCAGCTGACCGCCGGTGAATATTGCGTGGTGCACGTCTACCTCGACAAGCACACCAAGCGCATCACCGCCACCGCGCGCCTTGACCGTTACCTGGACAAGACCCCGGCCACCTACAAGGTAGGCCAGGAAGTTGACTTGCTGGTGGCTGAAGCCACCGACATGGGCTTCAAGGCCATCATCAACAACAAGCATTGGGGCCTGATCCACAAGAACGAAGTGTTCAAGTTCCTGCGCCCGGGCAAGGAAGAGAAAGGCTTCATCAAGGAAATCCGCGCCGACGGCAATATCAGCCTGAGCCTGCAGCCGGTAGGTGAAGAAGCGGCGTCCAGCCTGAACTCGAAGATCCTCGCCAAGTTGCGCGAGAACAACGGCACCTTGCCGGTCAGCGATAAAAGCGACCCGGCGGTGATCAGCAGTTTGTTCGGTGTCAGCAAAGGCAACTTCAAGAAGGCCATCGGTGCTCTCTACAAGCAGGGTCACATCGTGATCCACGCGGATCGTATTGAACTAAGCTGATCGCGGTTTGCTCTCCTGTAGGAGCCGGCTTGCCGGCGATAAGGCCCGTGAGCCTTGCGGTGATTCTTCTGACGCCATCGCCGGCAAGCCAGCTCCTGCAAGGATCCTATGAATGTCCAGAAAAACCCTCTTCGCCTACCTCGGCACCTTGCTCGCCTTCCTGGTCCTCGACGGCCTGTGGCTCGGCGTTTTCATGGGGCCGACCTACAAAGCCCTGCTGGGCCCGCTGATGCTCGATCAGCCGCGCCTGTTCCCCGCCGTGGCGTTCTATCTCCTCTATGTATTCGGTTGTGTGGTGTTTGTCGTCCTTCCCGCTGTAACGAGCGGCGGCTGGCAACGTGCCGCGCGGCTTGGCGCATTGCTGGGCCTGGTGGCCTACGGCACCTATGACCTGAGCAATTGGGCAACCTTGCAGGGTTGGTCCGCCGGGTTGGCCGTGATGGATATTGCGTGGGGCACTTTCCTTAGCGCGGTTTGCTGCACCGTGGGCTACCAATGTGCACGCAGGGTGCACAATTGATTGTGTACAGGATTGGTCTGCACCATCCCTGAGCGAACCTGCACCGTTTAGTCATTTTTGTGCCTTTGCATAATTCCCTGAAGACCCACGCCGCAGAGGGATTGTGCCGAGTTTTATTTCTTTGGCACGCATTCTGCTCATTAACTCGTATACAAACCATGCCGCCTCCCGTACGCACTCCCGTCGCGGGTGGCAGGCCGGTATTTACGAGGAGCCCTGCGATGACCGAACAATTGCCCCAAGGCTACAGCCCGCGCCTGTACAACCAGGACCTGGGGCCGCTGCCGCAAAAATGGAACTGGTACAACATCTTCGCCTTCTGGATGAGCGACGTGCACAGCGTTGGCGGTTACGTGTTCGCCGCCAGCCTGTTTGCGCTGGGGCTGGCCAGTTGGCAGGTGCTGATCGCCTTGCTCGCCGGGATTTGCATTGTGCAATTGATCGCCAATCTGGTGGCCAAGCCGAGCCAGCAGGCGGCAGTGCCGTACCCGGTGATCTGCCGGTTGGCCTTTGGGGTGTTCGGCGCGAATATTCCTGCGGTGATTCGCGGTTTGATCGCGGTGGCCTGGTACGGGATTCAGACCTACCTGGCATCCAGCGCATTGATTATCGTGGTGCTGCGGTTTTTCCCACAGATGGCGGTATACGCAGAGCCACATTTTGCCGGCCTGTCGTACCTGGGCTGGTTCGGTTTCCTCAGTCTGTGGACGCTCCAGGCGCTGGTGTTCTGGGCCGGCATGGAGTCCATCCGTCGTTTTATCGACTGGGCGGGGCCCATTGTCTATGCGGTGATGTTTGCCCTGGCAGGCTGGATCGTGTGGAAGGCGGGCTGGGCCAATATCAGCTTCACCCTGGCGGAAAAGTCCCTGTCTGGCTGGCAAGCCTTTGGCCAAATCATCGTGGCGACGGCATTGGTGGTGTCGTACTTTTCCGGTCCGACCCTGAACTTCGGTGATTTCAGTCGTTACTGCCGGACGATGAAGGACGTGCGTCGCGGAAATTTCTGGGGCTTGCCGGTAAATTTCCTGGCGTTCTCCCTGGTCACCGTGGTGATTGTTTCGGGCACCTTGCCGGTGTTCGGCGAAATGCTCCACGACCCGATCGCCACGGTCTCGCGCATCGACAACGATATGGCCGTACTTCTGGGGGCGTTCGCCTTTGTCACCGCGACCATCGGCATCAACATCGTCGCCAACTTTGTCTCGCCGGCCTTTGATTTTGCCAACGTGGCACCGAGCAAAATCAGCTGGCGCGTCGGCGGGATGATTGCGGCGGTGGCCTCGATCTTTATCACCCCGTGGAACCTGTTCAACAACCCGTTGATGATCCACTACACCCTCGACATCCTCGCGGCGTTTATCGGGCCGCTGTTCGGGATTCTGTTGGTGGATTACTACCTGGTGAAGAAGCAGAAGATCGACGTCGACGCGCTGTTCGACGACAGCCCGAGCGGGCGCTACTACTTTGATGGCGGCGTGAACTGGACGGCGGTCAAGGCGCTGGTGCCCGCGACGCTGGTGGGCGTCGCGATCACCTTCACTCCGGCCTTGCAGGGCATGGCCAACTTCGCCTGGTTTACCGGCTGCTTCCTGGGTGGGCTGTTTTTCCTGGTGCTTGCGCGGCGTGAACAGGTTCGCGCACCTGCGCCGATGGTTGCCGGCTGACCAGCACCGATCCTGCCACTACCAAACCGGCGCCAGCGACCACCAGCGCCGGTTGCAGGCCACCGCTGAGGTGGCTGCTCACCGACGCCAGCAACGGCCCGCTCAATTGGCCGATCGCAAAGCTGGCGGTCAGCAACCCGGTGCTGCGCTGGTAGCCATGGGGGGCGACCTCACGCAAGCGGGCCATCACCAACTGCATGCACGCCAGGAATGGCCCGCCGCACAACAACACCCCCAGCGCCAGGCCCCAACCGTTGCCCAGCAGGCAGGCGAACACCCCGGCAGCTTGCAGCCAAAGGGTTGTCATCAGCCAGCGGCGGGTGGTGTCCGGGTCCTTACGGCGCAGGCTCGCGACCACCACGCCAATCGCGGCGGCCAGGCCAAAGCAGGGCCAGAACAGATCCGCTTGCCATGCGCCGTTGAATTGCGCGCTGGCCATCTGTGACAGGAATGTCGCCGGGATGATGTAGCCGAGACCGTACAACACGTAGATCCAGCACAGGTGGGTGATGCTGCCGTTGTTGATCACGTCGGTGTGGCTGGCAACGGGCGAGCTGGCGGCGGAAGGCTTGGGCAGGAACGGCAGGATGGCCAGCAGCATCACCAGCGCGACTGCGCCATACACCAGCCACAAGGTTGCAGAGTCTTGCCCCAGCAGGTTGGAGCCCAGCGCCAGCAACCCGGTCAACAGAATCCCCAGCCCCGGCCCGGCAAATACCAGTGCACCCAGGCGTGGGCGCCCGGCCGCAATGGCCAGAGGCTGGCTCAGGCTGGTGATCATCACCAAGGCCCAGGCGCTTGCCACACCGGTACCAAAGCGCAACAACAAATGCGGCCAGAACCCATGGGCCCAGTACGACGCCAGGGTCAGCAGCACACATAACCACAGCCCGCCGTACAGGCGCCCGCGTACATGGTGATGGCTGCGGGCAAATATCGAGTCCACCGCGCCGACGAAGTAACCCAGGTAGTTGGCTGCCGCAATCAGGCCGGCGCCGGTCAAGTCGATCTGGCCCTCACTGAGCAAGTGCGGCATTTGCGGGGTAAGCGCGAAGCGGCCAATGCCCATGGCCATCATCAAGGCGATAAAACTGGCGAGTAAGCGGATCAGCGGTGACATGGTGGTTTTTCCTGGGAGCAGCAAGTGACCCTCAGGCTAAAGTGGATTGACTTTCTTTAAAAATGAATAATAGTGAGTAACTTGTTCAGTTTTGGAGAATAGTGATGGAGTTTAGTCAATTGCGTATTTTCCAGGCGGTGGCCGAGGAGGGCTCCATCACCCGTGCGGCCGAGCGTTTGCACCGGGTGCCGTCCAACTTGTCGACCCGGCTTAAACAGATGGAAGAACAGCTGGGCGTCGAACTGTTCGTGCGCGAGCGCCAGCGCTTGCAGCTTTCTCCCGCAGGCAAAGTGTTGTTGGACTACAGCGCACGCCTGCTGGCCCTGCATGACGAAGCCCATGGCGCGGTGCAAGGCGGGCAACCGGCCGGTGACTTTGTGCTCGGCAGCATGTACAGCACGGCGGCGATTCACTTGCCCAAGCTGTTGGCGCGCTACCACAAGGCGTATCCGATGGTGAACCTGCAGGTGCAATCGGCCCCCAGCGGTGAGCTGCTGGAAGGCTTGATTACCGGGCGCCTCGACGCCGCGCTGGTGGACGGGCCGTTGACCCTGGCCACCCTGGATGGCGTGCCGCTGTGCGAAGAGCGCCTGCTGCTGATTTGCGAGGCGGACCACCCGCCCGTGCGTGGGCCGCAGGATGTTGCCGGCCGCTCGGTGTTCACGTTCCGACGCAGTTGTTCCTACCGGGCGCGGCTGGAAGCCTGGTTTTCCCACGATCGCGTGGCGATGGGCCGAGCCATCGAGATTGAGTCCTACCAGGGCATGCTGGCTTGTGTGATCGCCGGTTCCGGGGTGGCGTTGATGTCTGAATCGATGCTCGACAGCCTGCCGGGCAAGGACAGTGTGTCCATTCATCCGCTGGCCGAGCCTTTTGCCAGCGCCACCACCTGGTTGATGTGGCGCAAGGGCATGCTCGGCGCTAACCTCAATGCGTGGATTGACCTGCAGCAAGAGGGCAAGGTGGCACTGGAACCCTTAACCCGAGCGATTGCTTGAACGATCCGTCAGGATTTTGATCAATTCAGTAATAGTTCGTTGTGGTTTCGTTCAAGCATTACGTAGGACTTAGGGCTACTATCTGTAGGAAGCGGCCACAGAATTCCAGCCGCTCGGCATTACCCCAAGGGGGCACCATGAAAGAGAAACTGCAAAACTGGCTGCACGACCTCGGCGTCGCACTCGGCTTGATCGAGCCACCGCTGCAACCGGTGCCAATTCGCACCGATGACGAGCAGCGTCGCCCGCGTCGCAGGTAAGTCCTGGAAAGCGCCCAAACCCCCGGTGTTTGGGCGTGGTCTGAAGCGGCATAAATTTTATGTGGGAGCGGGCTTGCTCGCGAATACGGTGTATCAGTGAACTTTGCACTGACTGACACAGCGTATTCGCGAGCAAGCCCGCTCCCATATTTGTTTTGTGCACTTGCAAAAAAAAGGCTGGTCAGGAAAGTTTTCGAAAAAGCCATTTGATCATTTCGCGGAAATACTTGAGTAGTCCGAATCTGTGCACGTCAGTCATGCCTTGGCGTTCAAGTGTCGGAAGTGGACTACTTGTTTGTCAGAAGTGTCTGGCTTATTCAATTCTGAAGATAAGCGTAGGTTGAGTTCCGTTAGGAAAAGATTTGTATCGTTTGCATTTCCAGAACCCCAACTTTATTGAACTCCCCTTGAGCACGTCAGAATTGTTGGAGATAAAGCTATGATGCTTTCTTCCGTCCCGCCAGTCGCTGCGTCACTCATCGCCATCACCGAAAATATTTTACATATCGCCCCTGCGTCCAGGGGCTGGAAGGCTGACGCGCCCAGCAATGTAGTGTTTTTCCCGCCGACATTAACCAAGCAAGCGCTGCTTATGCAGATCGGACTGTTGCGCCCATCAACGATCATAGTCGGTGACCAGCCTATTGATGCAGATGTCATTGACCAATGGCGTGTATCCCACCCATTTGGAAACCTATGTCTGGTCCGCAGAGGGACGAGCCTGGATAAGATTCGATTGGATCTGTGCGCCTCTAACAACATTCAAGTGATCCATACGCCGGGGGTCAACTCGCCGCATGTTGCCGCTTATATTGCACATTGGCTGACCCTGGCCGATGGCTCTCTCCCCGATGATATTTGTGTGCTGGGATACGGCAATGTTGGAAAAGAACTCGTCAAGTTATTACTTGATCGAAATCCGACTGTTCGGATTAAGGTGTTGGTTCGGCCCGGTCAAGTATCGGACGCTATCGGCAAAGTCTTTTCCGACACTAAAGTGTCATTTGTCGTGGACTTGCTCGAAGCAGTGAAGGGGGTCGAAGCAGTCGCCTTATGCTTGTCCCTGAATGATGACTCTACTCATCGTATTGATCGGGCTCTTATTCAATGTATGCACAGGCAAGCTCGCCTGGTCTGTGTCGCCAAGCCGGATGTCTTCAGCGATGATGCTTTGCAGGCCCTGGCTACGGCAGAAGGTATCCAGCTGGTATTGGACTACGGTCCCAGGACACTGGACGCGTTTCGCAGGCGTACAGAAGCACTCGGCTGTAGTGTCTACACCTGGTGCAAACCAGCAACGCTTACGACACAGGCGGCAACCACCGAAGCCTGCCATGGCGACCTTGACTATGCCGTCTCTGTTCAACTGAGCCTGGTAGCCTTGCGCAGCCTTGTCAGGCGCAAACTTGCACATTCACTGATGATCCCCACTCAGCAGGCACATGCCGGTGCACCGCGCGTGTCGATCATCGGCAGGGGTATCAACGGCCTGCTCCAGGCCGTGATGTTCCGCCTGGCGAATTATCAAGTCATTGTTTACGGAGGAACGCAGGCGCGCGACGGCGCCAGCCATAACAGGGTGAACATGCGCCATCTGTCAGCAACGGAGACGACGGCAAAGCCGCTACGCAATGGTTATCTGACGCCCGGAAATCAGTATTTGGCCGTTGAGTGCAATCGTGCAGGCATTGAGTTGTTTGAAAAGCTCCTCGCCGACAACCCGTCCCTCGCACCATTCGCGCGGTCGCGGATTGTACGAGCGTACGCGGACGACGCCAGTGGCGTAGAGGCCGCGATCCGCGAACAGTGCGATATCGAAAACAGGCCGTGGCCCAGTGGCAAGCCGGGCAATGAGCTTGCAGAGATCAGCCAGCCGCAATTCCAGGCTAGTTATGGAATTCCAGGGATCAGCCGGGCTATTGAGGTGTCGGGCTACGATCTGGAGTTTGCTCATCTAATGGATGAATTAGTGGCGCTTTTGCAGCGCTCCGGGGTTCAGTTCCTGCCCCGGAATTTGAGTCCGGTCCAGATTGCTGACCTGAGCAGAGAACACTTCGTCGTCACGGCCATGGGGGTAGAGGAACCCGAGGTGTTCGCGATCGTTGGCTGGTTTTTCAAACTGCGTGCGGTGGGGAATGAGGGTGTCGAAATGCGCGGACTCAAGCTGCAGTACGACCTGCCCATCGGCGTCATGAATTGCCGCTTGGACGGAGACTTTATTCTTGTCTCCGGTGGTCGGGTTCCGCCCGATTCGATGCAGGAACACAAGGAAGAGGTACTGGCGGCGTGCCTGACGGCTGTGGCTCGGCACTTTCCAGCGTCCTACCGCAGCGCGATCGAAAGTGGCAACTTGCAGGTTATTGAATGTGCCAGGCCTGGCACCGCAGATGGACTTTCAATCGTTTATTGGTCCGCATACAACCGAATTGTCGCAGGGGCAACTTATGCCGGGGGTACAACCCAGGGATTGGTATGGGCTTCTTTGGTTCAGGAAGTCATTCAGGCAAGGGCGCCGGCGGTTTCGGTAATGTGGGAATGAAAAAAAACGGGTGCGACATCCGACGTCGCACCCGCTGAAGAAAGCTGCTTTCAACTATTCGTTCAGATCGCCCGTGCCGCAACAGCCTCCGGACGACGGGACAGCAAGCTCACCAGCACAAAACTCACCAGGCCCACGCCCAGGCTGTAATAGATCGGGGTATTGGCGTCCAAACCGTCCTTGATCATGAACACCAGCGCCGTCACAAAGCCCAGGGTCATGGAGGTAATCGCCCCGGAAGTTGTCGCGCGCTTCCAGAAAATCGCTCCGATCAGCGGGATCAGCATGCCGCCCACCAGCAGGTTGTAAGCGAGGGTGAGCGCGCTGATCACATCGTTCACCACCAGTGCGATACCCAGCACGGCAATCCCTGTCAGCAGGGTAAACAGACGGTTGATCTTCAGGCTCGACTGTTTACCGCCCCGCAGGCGCGGCAGCAGGTCTTCGGTCAATACGGTGGACGCGGCAAGCAAGCCGGCACTGGCGGTGGACATCATTGCGGCCAGTGCAGCAGCAATCACCAGGCCACGGATACCGTCCGGCAGCGAGACTTTGACGATGGCGGCAAACGCGTTGTTGACGTTGTCCAGGTCCGGGATCAGTACGTGGGCGGCCATGCCGATCAGCGCACAGGCCAGGCCGTAGAGGATGC
Source organism: Pseudomonas sp. PAMC 25886 (assembly GCF_000242655.1). Classification (NCBI taxonomy): domain Bacteria; kingdom Pseudomonadati; phylum Pseudomonadota; class Gammaproteobacteria; order Pseudomonadales; family Pseudomonadaceae; genus Pseudomonas; species Pseudomonas sp. PAMC 25886. Next base: position 121,299 of record NZ_AHHC01000084.1, on the reverse strand, counting down.
AGTAGAAACCGGCGAAAGTGCCTGCATACTTGGCGACCTTTTCGTCACGGGCGGTGAACACCCGTTGCCAGATGTCCTGGCCGATCAGGATGCCGAAAAAGTAGATCATGAAGTAGGTGATGATGGTGTCCCAGCCAATTTCGGTGAAGCTGAAATTCGACGCGGGCAGCTTCGCCACCAATTCATCCCAGCCGCCGACGCGGTACAGGCAGATTGGCAGCAGGATAAACATCAGGCCGACGGTCTTGATCACGAACTGCACGATGTCAGTCAGGGTCAGCGACCACATGCCGCCGATGGTCGAGTACACCACCACCACGCCACCGCCCAGCAGCACCGAGATCCAGAACGGCAGGCCGAACAGCACTTGCAGTACGGTGCCGATGGCGAGGATCGAGGTCACGCCGATCATCAGCGCGTAAGCCAGCATGATCACCGCACTGGCCTGGCGGGCCATGGGGTTGTAGCGCTTTTCCAGGACCTGGGTCACGGTGAAGATTTTCAGTTTCAGCAGCGGCTTGGCCAGGAACAGGTTCAGCGCAATGATCCCCGCACCCAGGGCGGCGCACAGCCAGAAACCGGAAATGCCATGCACATAACCCAGGCGCACGGTGCCGACGGTGGACGCACCGCCCAGCACGGTGGCCGCCATGGTGCCCATGTACAGCGTCGGGCCCAGGTTGCGGCCGGCCACCAGGTAGTCTTCATGAGTCTTGGCCCGGCGCATGCCGTAGTAGCCGAGCACCAGCATGCCGGCGGCGTAGATGAGGACGACGAATAGATCTAAAGCCATGACGGCGAGTCTCCGGTTATCTTTTTTATGTGGGGCTAAAGGGGGCTGTGTGGCGAGGGAGCTTGCTCCCGCTGGGCTGCGCAGCAGCCCCAATCCATTTCACGCCATTCATCAGGCGGCCTCGCGACTGTTGCGCAGTCGAACGGGAGCAAGCTCCCTCGCCACAGTCGGCCCGTAGACGGAAGCCGGTTCCGGGAACACGCGAAGCAGCGTCAGGTACACCAGCGAGGCCAGGCCCAGGGTGACCGGCAAGCTGATGTCGATGCCATCGGCGAGGTTGCCCAGCGGCCCGACGAACTGCCCCGGCAGGTTGACGAAGCACAGGCCCACCAGCGCACTCGGGATCCAGGCCCCCAGGCCGCGCCAGTTCCAGCCGTGGCTGAACCAGTAGCGCCCGCCGGTTTCACCACGCGTGAACACTTGCAGGTCGTCCGGGCAGTAGTAACCCCGGCGCACGATCAGGCCGATGATCATCATCACCATCCACGGCGTGGTGCAGGTGATGATCAGCACGGCGAAGGTCGACACGCTCTGCACCAGGTTGGCAGCGAAACGTCCGATAAAGATGAAGGCAATCGACATCACCCCGATCAGCAGCGTCGCCTTGACCCGTGACAGCAGGCGCGGGAACACGCTGGACATGTCCAGCCCGGTGCCATACAGCGAGGTGGTGCCGGTGGACATGCCGCCGATCACCGCGATCAGGCACACCGGCAGGAAGAACCAGCTCGGAGCCACGGCCAGCAGGCCGCCGACATAGTTGTTGGAGGCGATGTAGTCCGGTGCCTTGATCGCCACGATGGTCGCGGTGGCCAGGCCGAACAGGAACGGGATCAGGGTAGCGATCTGCGCGAACACCACCGCCAGCATGATCCGCATCTTCGAGGTTTCCCGCGGGATGTAGCGCGACCAGTCGCCGAGGAACGCGCCGAAGGAAATCGGGTTGCTCATGGCCACCAGTGCCGCACCGATAAACGCGGCCCAGAAGCCGGTCTGGCCGAGGGCGACGGTGCCGGCGAAGTGGCTGTCGAAAGCGGGCGCGAAGGCGAAGATGCCCAGCAGGAACAGCAGGCTGGCCGCCCACACCGCGATACGGTTGACCCACAGCATGAAGCGAAAGCCGTAGATGCACACCGTCAGCACCAGAATGGCGAACACGCCGTAGGCCAGGCCCAGGGTCAGGTCGGTTTCCGGCAAGCCCACCAGCCGTTTCGCACCGCCCACCAGCGCATCGCCTGAACTCCACACCGAGAGTGAGAAGAACGCGATCGCGGTCAGCAGCGACAGGAACGAGCCGACAATCCGCCCGTGCACACCAAAATGCGCACCGGAAGACACCGCGTTATTGGTGCCATTGAGCGGCCCGAACAGGCCCATGGGCGCGAGGATCACCGCCCCCACCAGCACGCCCAGCACAATCGCCCAGACGCCGGCCTGGAACGACAAGCCAAACAGCACTGGAAAGCTCCCCAGCACGGCGGTGGCGAAGGTATTGGCACCGCCGAAAATCAGGCGAAAAAAATCCTTCGGCCCGGCGGTACGTTCGTGGTCCGGGATCTGTTCGACGCCGTTGGTTTCTATGTTGCGAATACTATTTTCGTTGTTTTTATTATTCATGATCAGCTCCGATCACATTGGCTAAGGGGGCGGCAGCCCTTCCGGCATAGCGGACAAATGTTCGTGACAGGCCAGCCACAGGCCTTCTTTTTGTTGTGTGCGATCACCTTGCCGTTTGAAGACAATGGTCTCGCGTTCCTGGCTAAAGAATTGCTCCCCGTTCATGCGCAGCTCGGTGGCCACGTCATGCACAAATACCGCGACGTCACCTTGCAGGCTGACGAATGCGTTGCTTGAGGTGCAGGACAGCACCTCAAATCCCTCGTCCCGGCGCCAGCTGTCCCACAACACCTGGTAGGCGTCGCGACTCAGCAGCGGCTGGGGGAGGGTGTAGAACACGAAGCTGGCGTCGGCGCTGAACGCACCGAAGTAAGCCTCGCGGTCATTGCGGGCGAAGGCCGACACCAGGTCGGCCGCGGCTTTTAACACCTCGGCCTGGTTGCTCATCAGCGGTGCGCCACGCCAGGCAGTACGCAGAGCATTTCGTACAGCAGGTTGGCGCCCAGCAGCGAGGTGTTGCCGGTGGTGTCGTACGGCGGCGAAACTTCTACCAGATCGCAACCAATCAGATCCAGGCCTTGGCAGCCGCGGATGATTTCAATCGCCTGGATCGTGGTCAAGCCACCGATTTCCGGGGTGCCGGTGCCAGGTGCCCAGGCCGGGTCGATGCCGTCGATGTCGAAGCTCAGGTACACCGGACCGCCGCCGACTTTCTCGCGCACTTCGGCCATCAAGGGTGCCAGCGAGTGGTGCCAGCATTCTTCGGCCTGGACCACACGGAAACCCTGCTTGCGGCTCCAGTTGAAGTCTTCGGCGGTATAGCCCTGGGCGCGCAGGCCGATTTGAACAACGCGGTCGCAATCCAGCAGGCCTTCTTCCACCGCGCGGCGGAAGGTGGTGCCGTGGGCGATTTTCTCGCCGAACATGTGGTCGTTGACGTCAGCGTGGGCGTCGATGTGCACCAGCCCGACCTTGCCGTGTTTCTTATGGATCGCCCGCAGGATCGGCAGGGTGATGGTGTGGTCACCGCCCAGGGTCATCGGGATTACGTTGTGTTCGAGGATCTCGTCGTAGGCTTCTTCGATGATGCGCACGGCGTCCAGCAGGTTGAAGGTGTTGATCGCCACGTCGCCGATGTCGGCAACCGACAGCGAGTCAAACGGTGCAGCACCGGTGGCCATGTTGTAAGGGCGGATCATCACCGATTCGGCGCGGATTTCCCGAGGCCCGAAACGGGTGCCGGCACGCAGGGAGGTGCCGATGTCCAGGGGCACGCCGACGAAGGCGGCATCCAGGCCCTTGGCCGATTGCAAATGGGGAAGACGCATCATGGTGGCGATGCCGGCGAAGCGCGGCATTTCGTTGCCGCCCAGTGGTTGGTGGAAAATCTTGTCCACGGGATTGCCTCATCGTTTTGTTTATTAGAAGCCGATTCTGCGAAATGCATGGGAAGGGAAGAATCGGCAGGGGCAAATACTTAGTTCAGATTTTTCTAAACTAATGGCTGAGGTAAACTCGGCTGCAACTGTAGGAGCTGGCTTGCCAGCGATGCAGGCGCCTCGGTGTAACAGGCGCACCGAGTGGATTCCATCGCTGGCAAGCCAGCTCCTACAGGTTTTGTGTTACTTGGAGATCTTATGGCCAACGCCTTGCCCGACCTGAAACTCCTGCGCATCTTCGTCAGCGTCGTGCGGCACCAGGGTTTCGCCAACGCCCAGCACGAACTCAACCTGTCGACCTCCGCGATAAGCACCTACATGAGCCAGCTCGAAGCCGCGTTGGGCCTGGTGCTGTGCCATCGCGGCCGGGGCGGGTTCAGCCTGACCAGCAAGGGCGAGCTGTTCCATCAGGAAACCCTGCGTCTGTTGGGCGAGCTGGAAGGCTTCGAGCAATATGCCGCCGCACTCAAAGGTGAGTTGCGCGGCACCCTGAAGCTCGGCGTGCTCGACTCCACCGTCAGCGATAAGGCCCTGCCGTTTGCCGAAGTCATCGGCGCCTATAGCCAGGAGCACCCGGCGGTGCATTTGCATCTGTCGGTGATGAGCCCTTACGAATTGCAGCTTGGGGTACAGGACAATCGCCTGGACCTGGCCATCGGCGCCTTCTCCAACCGGATGAGCGGGCTGATCTATATGCCGCTCTACCGCGAACAGCACTGGCTGTATTGCAGCACCCGCCACCCGTTGTTCAACGAGCGGCGTATCCCTGAACAAGTCATCACCCAGCAGCGCATGGTCGGCCGCGGCTACTGGAGCCAGGCCGAACTGGCGCGCCACGGCTTCAAGCACAGCGCCGCCACGGTAGAAAGTATGGAGGCGCAGTTGATCCTGGTGCTGTCCGGCGCCTACATCGGCTACTTGCCGGAACACTACGCCCAGGCCTGGGCCGACAAAGGCGACTTGCGGGTGCTGCTGCCGGCGACCTTTGGTTACCAGGCGCCGTTCTCGATGATCATGCGTCGGGGCCGCAGCCGCGAGCCGTTGATCCAGACGTTCCGCGATTTACTCAAAGCCCAGCTCAACCAGGCCTGAAAACCCATGTCCAGACCCCAATGTTCCCGCTGCCTGCGGCCCACCACCCATTGCCTGTGCGCGCTGATCCCGAGCCTGGAGAGCCGCACCCGCGTGTTGCTGTTGCAGCATCCGAGTGAGGTCAATCATGCATTGAACACCGCGCGCTTGGCGGCCCTCGGACTGGTGAATGCGCAGTTAATAGTGGGAGAGGTATTTGAGGATTTGCAGGTGCTGTTGAATCCGCCGGGTTATCAGGCGCGCCTGTTATTCCCTGCCGAGGATGCGCAACCGCTGCAGGCCTATACGCCATCCGACGAACCGTTGCTGCTGGTAGTGCCGGACGGGACCTGGCGCAAGGCGCGCAAGCTGCTGCACCTCAATCCCTTGTTGGCGGCGTTGCCTCGGGTGACGCTGGCAGAAGGTGCCGTGTCCCGGTATCGACTGCGCAAGGCGCCGGGGCCCGGCGCTTTGTCGACGGTGGAAGCCATCGTGCAGGCGTTGCAGGTGCTTGAAGCGCCCACTTCATTTGAGCCGCTGTTGAAGCCATTCGAGGCGTTGATCGAAGGGCAAATTGCCGCGATGGGCGACGAAGTGTTCCAGAGAAACCACGGCCCGGCCTGACTTATTCCATTAAGCGATAAGCACCACACTTTGCGTGATATGGCCCGCCAGTCTTTCCCGGTATGATAGTCGCCCCCGCAGTCTGGATTGCGAATACGCCATGACCTTGCAGTACCCCACCATCGCCGATTGCGTCGGCAACACCCCGCTGGTCCGCTTGCAGCGCCTGCCGGGCAACACCAGCAATACCTTGTTGCTCAAGCTCGAAGGGAACAACCCGGCCGGCTCGGTCAAGGACCGCCCGGCGCTGTCGATGATCACCCGCGCCGAGCTGCGTGGGCAGATCAAGCCCGGCGACACCCTGATCGAAGCCACCTCCGGTAACACCGGGATTGCCCTGGCCATGGCCGCCGCCATCAAGGGCTACCGGATGATTCTGATCATGCCCGACAACGGCAGCGCCGAGCGCAAGGCGGCGATGACGGCCTATGGCGCCGAGTTGATCCTGGTCACCCAGGAAGAAGGCATGGAAGGCGCCCGCGACCTCGCCGAGCGCATGGCCGCCGAAGGCCGTGGCCTGGTGCTGGACCAGTTCGCCAACGGCGACAACCCCGAGGCGCACTACACCACCACCGGCCCGGAAATCTGGCGCCAGACCCAGGGCACCATCACTCACTTCGTGAGTTCGATGGGCACCACCGGCACCATCATGGGCAATTCGCGCTACCTCAAGGAGCAGAACCCCGAGATCCAGATCGTCGGCCTGCAACCGATGGAAGGCGCGGCGATCCCGGGGATCCGTCGTTGGCCCGAAGAGTACTTGCCGAAAATTTATAACTCGGCCCGCGTCGATCGCATCATCGACATGGCCCAGCGTGAAGCCGAAGACACCACCCGCCGGTTGGCCCGTGAAGAAGGCATCTTCTGTGGCGTGTCGTCCGGTGGCGCCGTTGCCGGGATGTTGCGCTTGTCCCAGGAGTTGGAAAACGCAGTGATCGTCGCGATCATCTGTGACCGTGGCGACCGTTACTTGTCGACCGGCATTTTCGACGCGCCCAACTGATGGCCAAGCACGAGAGAGGCCTGCGCTTCCAACCGACGGGCGGCAGCCGGGCCCCACAGATTCCTGTAGGCAAGAAGCAACGCCTGACCATCGAGCGCCTGGCCAACGACGGCCGCGGCATTGTGTTCTTTGAAGGCCGCACCTGGTTTGTAGTGGGTGCCCTGGCCGGCGAAGAGGTTGAGGCGCGGGTGCTGGGCGCCCATGGCAAAGTGGTCGAGGCGCGCACCGAGCGCGTATTTACCGCCAGTGAACTGCGCCGCCCGGCGCCCTGTGTGCACGCCGGCCGCTGTGGCGGTTGCAGCCTGCAACACTTGCCCCATGACGAACAGCTCGCCCTGAAACAGCGCATGCTCGCCGAGCAATTATCCCGTGTGGCAGGTGTCGAACCCCAGGAGTGGGCCGCGCCGTTGAGCGGGCCGGAATTCGGCTATCGCCGTCGCGCCCGCGTGGCCGTGCGCTGGGATGCCAAGGCGAAGAAACTCGAGGTGGGTTTTCGCGCCGTGGCCAGCCAGGACATCGTCGGGATCGATGATTGCCCGGTGCTGGTACAGGCCTTGCAGCCGATCATGCAGCGTTTGCCGAACATGCTTCGGCGCTTGAGCAAGCCTCAGGCGCTGGGGCATGTGGAGTTGTTCAGCGGGTCGTCGATTGCCGTGTTGTTGCGACACATGGCGCCCTTGTCCGAAGCGGACCTGACGATCCTGCAGGAATTTTGTACCTTCCATGAAGCCCAGCTGTGGCTGCATGGCGAGGGCCAGCCGCAACCCTTCGAACCGGACCAGGCCCTGGGCTATCGTCTGGAACAGTGGGATTTGCAGTTGGCGTACCGCCCGGGAGACTTCGTGCAGGTCAACGCCGGGGTCAACGAGGCGATGGTTGCCCAGGCCCTGGAATGGCTGGCGCCAAAGCCCGACGAGCGGGTGCTGGATTTGTTTTGTGGCTTGGGCAACTTCGCCTTGCCGCTGGCCCGTCAAGTGCGGGAAGTGGTGGCGGTGGAAGGTGTGCAAGCCATGGTGGATCGGGCGGCACAGAATGCCGTCAGCAATAATTTGCATAATGCGCAGTTTTTTCAGGCCGATTTGTCCCAGCCTTTGACCGACGCGGAATGGGCCAAAGAGGGCTTTTCTGCGGTACTCTTGGACCCACCCCGCGATGGTGCCCTGGAGGTTGTGCGCAAGCTCGCCACTCTGGGGGCTGATCGCCTGGTGTATGTGTCCTGCAATCCGGCAACGCTGGCGCGGGACACGGTCGAGTTGGTCAAGCAAGGCTACCGGCTAAAACGTGCCGGGATCCTCGACATGTTTCCCCAGACGGCCCATGTCGAGGCCATGGCGTTATTTGAAGCGGGCTAGGATGCCCGTTTAATCCGACTGGCCTGCATCTCCTGGGCCTGTGACCTGCCAGGGAGCGTGCATAAGCTTTTTTTGTAAAGCAGGTCAGCGATGATTTTGACGCACTAAAAGGTGCGTCGTAGGGAAGGTAAGCAAGATGGTACAGGTGAGAGCACACCAGCCGATCAACACCGACGGCAGTATCAATCTCGAGGCATGGCTGGATCATGCCATCAGTGTCGACCCGGCACTGGACCGTGAAGCCTTGAAAGCAGCCTGCGAGTTCGCTCGTGAGTCTGAGCAGCAAGACAATGCGGCCAAGAACCTGTGGGCCGAAGGCACTTCAAGCTTTCGCACCGGGTTGGAAATCGCCGAGATCCTCGCCGATCTCAAGCTCGATCAGGATTCACTGATCGCAGCGGTACTGTATCGCGGCGTGCGCGAAGGGCATATTCAACTGCCCACCGTCAGCCAGCGTTTCGGCACCGTGGTGGCCAAGCTGATCGACGGCGTGCTGCGCATGGCGGCCATCAGCGCCAGCCTCAGCCCCCGCCAGTCCATGGTGCTGGGCACCCAGGGCCAGGTGGAAAACCTGCGCAAGATGCTGGTGGCGATGGTCGACGACGTTCGCGTCGCGCTGATCAAGCTGGCCGAGCGCACCTGCGCGATTCGTGCGGTGAAGACCGCCGACGACGAAAAGCGCAACCGCGTCGCCCGCGAGGTGTTCGACATCTACGCGCCGCTGGCCCACCGCCTGGGTATCGGCCATATCAAGTGGGAGCTGGAGGACTTGTCCTTCCGGTACCTCGAACCCGATCAGTACAAGCAGATTGCCACGCTGCTCCATGAGCGGCGGCTGGACCGTGAGCGTTTCATCGCCGACGTGATGAGCCAATTGCGCACGGAATTGCAGGCCACCGGGGTTGAAGCCGACATCAGTGGCCGGGCCAAGCACATCTATTCCATCTGGCGCAAAATGCAGCGCAAGGGCCTGGCCTTCAGCCAGATCTACGACGTGCGCGCCGTGCGCGTGCTGGTGCCGGAAATGCGCGACTGCTACACCGCGCTGGGTATCGTCCACACGCTGTGGCGCCACATCCCCAAGGAATTCGACGACTACATCGCCAACCCCAAGGAAAACGGTTACCGCTCGTTGCACACGGCGGTGATCGGCCCCGAGGGCAAGGTGCTGGAAGTGCAGATCCGCACCCACGCGATGCACGAGGAAGCGGAGCTGGGCGTATGCGCCCACTGGCGCTACAAGGGCACCGACGTCAAGGCCGGGTCCAACCAGTACGAGGAGAAAATCTCCTGGTTGCGCCAGGTGCTGGAATGGCACGAAGAGCTGGGCGACATCGGCGGTTTGGCCGATCAGTTGCGGGTGGATATCGAACCCGACCGGGTCTACATCTTCACCCCCGACGGCCACGCGATCGACTTGCCCAAGGGCGCCACGCCGCTGGATTTTGCCTACCGCGTGCACACCGAGATCGGCCACAACTGCCGTGGCGCGAAGATCAACGGGCGCATCGTACCGCTCAACTACAGCCTGCAGACCGGTGAGCAGGTCGAGATTATCACCAGCAAGCACGGTACGCCGAGCCGCGACTGGTTGAACCCGAACCTGGGCTACATCACCACGTCCCGGGCCCGGGCGAAGATCGTCCACTGGTTCAAGTTGCAGGCGCGCGACCAGAACGTCGCCGCCGGCAAGACCTTGCTCGAACGCGAATTGGCGCGCCTTGGCCTGCCGCAGGTGGACTTCGACAAGCTGGCCGAAAAGGCCAACATGAAGATCGCCGAAGACATGTTTGCCGCCCTCGGTGCCGGCGATCTGCGCCTGGCGCAGTTGGTTAATCTGGCCCAGCAACTGGTTGAGCCGGAGCGCGGCAGCGAGCAGCTGGAACTGATCCCGCGCAAGGCCACGGGCTACAAGCCGGGCAAGCGTGGCGATATCCAGATCCAGGGCGTCGGCAACCTGATGACGCAAATGGCCGGCTGCTGCCAGCCATTGCCGGGCGACGCCATCGTCGGCTACATCACCCAGGGCCGCGGGGTGAGCATTCACCGCCAGGACTGTGCCTCGGTGTTGCAGCTGGGCGGGCGCGAGCCGGAGCGGATCATCCAGGTCAGCTGGGGCCCGGTGCCGGTGTTGACCTACCCGGTGGACATCGTCATCCGTGCCTACGACCGTTCGGGGCTGTTGCGTGACGTATCGCAAGTGCTGCTCAACGAGCGGATCAACGTACTGGCGGTCAACACCCGCTCGAATAAAGAGGACAACACGGCGTTGATGTCCCTGACCATCGAGATTCCGGGGCTGGACGCGTTGGGTCGGTTGCTGGGGCGTATTTCCCAGTTGCCGAACATCATTGAGACCCGGCGCAACCGGACACCATGAGTAGCCCGATGTATTCGCTTGAAGATCTGCTGTATTTGATGAACCGCCTGCGGGACCCGCAATACGGGTGCCCGTGGGACATCAAGCAAACCTACGCCACCATCGTTCCCCACACCCTGGAAGAAGCCTACGAAGTCGCCGACGCCATCGAGCGCGGGGATTTCGATCACCTGCAGGGTGAGTTGGGCGACCTGTTGTTCCAGGTGGTGTATTACAGCCAGCTGGCGCGGGAAGAAGGGCGTTTCGAATTTGCCGGGGTGATCGACAGCATCACCCGCAAGCTGATTCGTCGTCATCCACACGTTTTTCCTACCGGCGACTTGTATGCGCCGCTGGATATCCCGCCATTGAGCGAAGAGCAGGTCAAGCTGCGCTGGGAAGAGATCAAAGCCGAGGAGCGTGCGGAAAAGTCCGACGCGCCACAGCAATTATCCCTGCTGGATGACGTGCCCACGGCCTTGCCGGCGCTTTCCCGTGCTGCGAAGTTGCAAAAGCGCGCCGGGCAGGTGGGTTTCGACTGGCCCGCTGCGTTGCCGGTGGTGGACAACGTGCGCGAAGAGCTGGATGAAGTGCTCGAAGCCATGGTCGACAACGACCCGGCCGCCATCGCCGATGAGGTAGGTGACCTGCTGTTTGCGGCGGTCAACCTGGCCCGTCATCTGGAGGTCGACCCGGAAGCCGCCTTGCGTTTAGCCAATGCAAAATTCGAACGACGTTTCCGATTTATCGAACAGGCATTGCGCGAGACCCACCGTCCCATAGAAGATTGCACCCTCGAAGAGTTGGACGCCCTGTGGGGCGAAGCCAAACGCCAGGAAAAGAACCTGTCCAGCTGCGGCTGAGCCGTTGCCCAAGTGAGTAAGCACCATGAGCATTTCCCTTCGCGACCAGTTGCTCAAAGCAGGCCTGGTCAACCAAAAGCAGGCCAAGCAGGTCGGCAAAGAGAAACAGAAACAGCAGCGTCTGGTGCATAAAGGCCAGGCCGAGGCCGACGACAGCCAGGCGCGCCTGGCCATTGAAGCCCACGCCGAGAAGGTCAAGCGTGACCAGGAACTGAACCGCCAGCAGCAGGAAAAAGCCGAGGCCAAGGCCCGTGTTGCCCAGGTCAAGCAACTGATCGAAACCTCGCGCCTGCCCAAGCTGACCACCGAGGACTACTACAACTTCGTGGATGACAAGAAGGTCAAGCGCCTGTCGGTCAACACGCTGATGCGTAACAAGCTGAGCAACGGCTCCCTGGCAATCGTCCATCACGGTGGCGGTTACGAGGTGATCCCGCGCGAGGCCGCGCTGAAGATCCAGGAGCGGGCGCCGGAGCGTATCGTGCAGATGAACGTGCTGACCGAAAGCCAGGTGCCGGATGAGGATGATCCGTACGCCGCCTACCAGATCCCTGATGACCTGATGTGGTAAGGCTCTAGAAGCAACATTGTGGCGAGGGAGCTTGTCGTGGCAAGGGAGCTTGTTGTGGTGAGGGGGCTTGTCCCCCGCTGGGGCGCGAAGCGCCCCCAAAATCCCAAACCCCACCCCCTATAAACACAAACCCCGCTCAAAAGGCGGGGTTTGTGTTTATAGACACTCCAGCTGCGTGGGGCTGGGTGTCTATCGGATTTCAGAGTTTCAGGAGCTTTGCGCCTGGCGTTTCATCTCAAGGGTCTCGAGCTCGTTTTTATAATTATGAGCTTCGGCCTCGTCGTGAAACATGCCGACCAGCAGGTCTTGCTGGTGTACATCCCAGATGTGAATCCCGTGGGCTACTGCTTCGTGGGACATATGTTCATCGTCGCGTTCAGTTACTTTTACAGTCATCTGCTTGCTCCAATCTCTGGTTGATCTGCGGCAAGGCGTCGCAGGCCTTTGTTATATGATTTGTTAGCTTGCTAAGTAAATAACCAGGAATTGCAACACACCTTTACAGAAACTGGCGTAATCCCGCGAGCCCACGGAAACCGCGACATTGCGTCGCAGGGCGCTGAGTTTTATGACAAAAGTTTCATGTTGGCGTCAGGCGACAGGCGAAAAAAAGCCCCGCATACGCGAGGCTCTTTCACTGCATGGCAGATCAGCTGCCTTTGACAGCCTTGCCGTCAACGGTACCGTCTTGCAGCATGATGTTGTATTCCTTGCCGTCGGTCTCGACCTGACGCAGGGCAACCAGAATGCCGCCCCAGTCCTTGGCAAACCACATTTGGGTAATGCGCTTGCTTTGAGTCGGGTCACGTACGCGCTCGACCTTGATCGCATCGATCGAGCCGGCTTTGGTCTGGACCTTTTCCGGGCCGATCACGCGGAAGTCGTAGGTATCGACATCAGTACCTTCGACGACGTTGTAGCTCATGCTTTTCTTGCCGGCTGCAACATCGCGCTGCAGTGCCAACTGGTAGGTCGACTTGTCGAGCATGCCGCTTTGAAGGGCAACGTTGACCGCGTCCTTGTTTTCAAAGCCGGTGACTTTCTTGGCCGTCTGATCGAAGTCGAGGTTGATCTTCTTCGTCTTGCCCAGGCCGCCGCGTTCGAAGGTGTAGCTCACCGGCTGCAGGGCATCTTTGTCGAAGCGGATCACACTGGTTTCAGTCAGGCTGGCGATCATCATGGAGGCCTTGAAATTCAAGGTCCAGGTGCCGTTGTCATTCTTGGTCAGGCTGCGTTCTGCCGAACCACTCATGGGCAACTGTTTCCAGTCGGCGGTGTAGCTGGCGGAGAAAGGGTGAAGGTCTGCCGCTTGCACGGCAGGCAAGGCGAACAGCGCAAAGGCGAAGAGCAGGGCGCGACGCATAAAGTCTCCTAGGTTCGAATCAAGTGGCCGCTGGCCGCAAGTAACTGACCGTCCAATAATGCACCGTGGTCGCCAAGAATCAACCGCCCCTCAGCGAACCAGCGAACAGCCAGCGGGTAAATCCTGTGTTCCTGGGTGTGAACCCGTTGCGCAAGCGTCTGCGCAGAGTCCGCAGACTCTACCGGAACTACTGCCTGTACGACCAGAGGCCCGCCATCGAGTTCCTCGGTAACAAAGTGCACGCTGCAGCCGTGCTCGGTGTCGCCAGCCTCCAGGGCGCGCTGGTGAGTGTGTAACCCTTTGTATTTTGGCAGCAGGGACGGGTGGATATTCAGCAGGCGCCCGTTGTAGTGGCGCACGAAGTCAGCGCTGAGAATGCGCATGAAGCCGGCCAGTACCACGAGTTTGGGATTGAAGGCGTCGATCAGTTCGATCAAGGCGCGGTCGAAGGCCTCGCGGCCTTCGAAAGCCTTGTGATCCAGGGAGCGGGTGTCGATACCTGCGTCCCTGGCGCGTTGCAGGCCGTAGGCGTCGCTGCGGTTGGAGATCACCGCAGCGATGCGCACCGGGCTGTCGCCGGCGCGCGTGCTGTCGATCAGGGCCTGCAAGTTACTGCCGGTGCCGGAGAGCAGCACCACGACATCACAGGTCTGGGACATCTGCCCTTGCATCAGTGTGCCTTGAGGTTCTTCAGTTCAACCGCAGCGGCGCCTTCAGGGGCGGTGGCGATCTGGCCGATGACCCAAGGCTGCTCGCCGGCTTCACGCAGTACGTTCAACGCGGTTTCAACGTGCTCTTGAGCCACGCAGATCACCATGCCCACGCCGCAGTTCAGCACGCGGTGCATTTCGGTTTCGTTGACGTTGCCTTTCTCTTGCAGCCAGTCGAAGACTGCCGGGCGCTGCCAGCTGGCCACGTCGACAATCGCCTGGGCGCCTTTAGGCAGCACGCGCGGGATGTTGTCCAGCAGGCCGCCACCGGTAATGTGGGCCATGGCCTTGACCGCGCCGGTGTCCTTGATCAGCTTGAGCAGCGGCTTCACGTAAATGCGGGTCGGGGCCATCAGCAGGTCGGTCAGAGGCTTGCCGTCGAGCTGGATGGTTTCGATGTCGGCACCGGACACTTCGATGATCTTGCGGATCAGCGAGTAGCCGTTGGAGTGCGGGCCGGAGGATGGCAGGGCCAGCAGGGCGTCACCGGCTGCGACTTTGGAGCCGTCGATGATTTCGGATTTCTCTACAACGCCGACGCAGAAGCCGGCCAGGTCGTAGTCTTCGCCTTCGTACATGCCTGGCATTTCAGCGGTTTCGCCGCCGACCAGAGAGCAGCCGGACAGTTCGCAACCGGCGCCGATGCCGGTAACCACTTGGGTCGCGGTCTCGACGTTGAGCTTGCCGGTGGCGTAGTAATCAAGGAAGAACAGCGGCTCGGCGCCGCACACCACCAGGTCGTTCACGCACATGGCAACCAGGTCGATGCCGATGCTGTCGTGCTTGTTCAGGTTCAGTGCCAGGCGCAGCTTGGTGCCCACACCGTCGGTGCCGGAGACCAATACAGGCTGCTTGTAGCCGGCCGGGATCTCGCAGAGGGCGCCAAAACCGCCCAGGCCGCCCATGACTTCGGGGCGCGCAGTGCGCTTGGCGACGCTCTTGATGCGTTCGACCAATGCTTCACCGGCGTCGATGTCTACACCGGCGTCCTTGTAGCTCAGGGAGGGTTGCTTGCTCATGATCCAGGCCTTTAGGGGGGATTCAGGGGTAACGACCGAATGCGGCGGGTATACCGAAACCTGAAGTTTCAGCATGGCCTGCCATTGACGGTCTGCGAAGGCGCGCGATTTTATCAGGCTTGAGGGGCAGCGGCCATCCTCGGGCCGACGGGCAGGGGCAATAGCTGTTAAAAAAATCGCTAATCGAGTCGGTCACGGGCCGTATTAAGGTATAGCCTTTAACTCGCTATCGTTATGACAGTACAAAAACTTGCCGAGGCCTTGTGAATGTTTTGCCGGTCGCTGTGGTCACAGCCTTGCTCAACACTGTTCACGCGGTCTGTTCCAACCGCTTATTTTGCCGTTCGGGAATCTTCTTTCATGGGTCTGAGTAAATATTTTTTTGTGGGCTGTTTGTCGTTGGTCAGCCTGGCGAGTCATGCCGAAACCCTCAATGGCCTCTATCAAGTACTTGAGCCGGTCAGCAGTCAGTCTCCTCAGGAGCGTGACCAGGCTACCCAGCGCGCCGTGCAAACCCTGGTGATCCGCCTGACCGGCGACGCGAAGGCAGCCGATGGCCCGGCCCTGGCAGCGATTCGCAAGGACCCGCAACAGATCATCAGCCAGTACGGCTACGACGCCGGCCCTCCGGAAAGCCTGCAAGTGGATTTCGACCCGGTCAGCACCGATCGCGCCTTGCGTGGCGCGGGCCTGGCGCTGTGGGGCAGCAATCGGCCGTCGATCCTCGGTTGGTGGTTGAACGATTCCGTTGAAGGCAGCAGTTTGGTCGGCGATGGCCAGACCGTCGCCCAGCCACTGCGCCGTGCGGCCCAGCATCGTGGTCTGCCGTTGCGCCTGCCGTTGGGTGACCTGGACGAGCAAATCGTCGCCACCGCGCCGAATCTCGAAAGCCCTGACGCCACGCCATTGCGGGCCGCCTCCGAACGTTACGGCGCCGACGCCTTGCTGGCGGTGCATGCCCGTGAAGACGGCGGCCAATGGTCGGCCAAATGGCGCCTGTGGCTCGGCGATAAAAGCGAGCAGGGCACTGCCACCGGCGCTGACACCGCCGCGTTGGCCGATGCCGTGCTGCTGGCCGTCAGCGAACGCCTGGCGCCACGTTTTGCGGTCAAGGCCGGCGCTGCCACCAGCGATCAGTTGCTGGAAGTGCAGGGCATGAACCTGGAGCATTACGCGGCCCTCGGTCATCTGCTGGAGCCGTTTGGTGCCCAGCCGGTGCGTGTGGACGGCACTCGCATCGTGTATCGGGTGAACGGCAGTGCCGAGCAGTTGCGCAGCCAGTTGAGCCTGGCCAAGTTGCAGGAAGTCCCGGCAGGCGAAGCTCCGGCTCCGCAGCCGGTGGTGGAAGGTGCACAACCGGCGCCGGTCGAGCCGACGCCGCAGTTACGTTTTCATTGGTAAGCGTTCTTCCTCCTTATATAGAAGCAGGAAGCAAATAACAGACGGAGTGGTATATGGCGGATACGCGTCGTTGGGTGTGGCTTGGCGGGATTGTCCTGCTGTGCGTTTTTGTGTTCCTGCTGCATTCGATCCTGACACCGTTCCTGGTCGCGTTGCTGTTGGCTTACCTGTTCGATCCTGTGGTGGATCGTCTGGAAAAGATCGGCCTCTCGCGTACCTGGGGCGTGGTGGCGGTGTTTGCCTTGTTCACGTTGATCATCACGGCATTGGTGCTGGTGCTGGTGCCGATGCTGGCCAAGCAATTGTTCAAGCTCTATGAACTGGCGCCGCAGATGCTCGACTGGCTGCAACACACGGCCATGCCGTGGGCGCAGGCCAAGCTGGGGCTGGCGGACGGTTTCTGGAAGTTCGACAAGGTCAAGGCGGCCATCAGCGAGCACATGGGCCAGACCACCGACATCGTCGGCGTGGTGCTGAGCCAGGCGACGGCGTCGAGCCTGGCGCTGATCGGCTGGCTGACCAACCTGGTGCTGATCCCGGTGGTAGCGTTCTACCTGCTGCGGGACTGGGACATCATGATGGCCAAGATCCGCAGCCTGCTGCCGCGCGACCGCGAAGAGCGCGTGGTCTCCCTGGCCGAGGAATGTCATGAGGTGCTCGGCGCCTTCGTCCGTGGCCAGTTGTTGGTGATGCTGGCGTTGGGGGTCATCTATGCGGCGGGCCTGATGGCTATCGGCCTGGAGTTGGGGCTGTTGATCGGCCTGATCGCGGGCTTGGCGGCCATCGTGCCGTACATGGGCTTTGTGATCGGGATTGGTGCGGCGCTGGTGGCCGGGCTGTTCCAGTTTCACGGCGACCTGTACCCGATGCTCGGGATTGTCGCGGTGTTCATGGTGGGCCAGGCCCTGGAAGGCATGGTGCTGACGCCGTTGCTGGTGGGCGACCGGATCGGCCTGCACCCGGTGGCAGTGATCTTTGCGATCCTGGCGGGCGGCGAGTTGTTCGGCTTTACCGGCATTCTGCTGGCGCTGCCGGTGGCGGCGGTGATCATGGTGCTGGTGCGCCATGTGCACGACTTGTACAAGGACTCGGACATGTACGCCGGAACAGACGAACCGGAGTTATAACCGCAGCCTCACAAACCCGGCTCAAGGCCGGGTTTGTCGTTTATCGGCTCTGGCGTTTCGCCAGTGCGTCAAACAATCTTGACCAAATCCAACAAGTTAACGCAAACCTTTGATTTTGCTTGTGGTCTGCTGCATTGTGCGCCCGGCGTCACGGGTATAAACTTTGCAAACTTTACACAGAGGCCACTAACGGTTCGATTGGAACCGTTCAGTCAGCATGAAACCGATTCAGCTGCCCCTAGGTGTGCGTCTGCGTGACGACGCCACCTTTATCAATTACTACCCAGGCGCCAATGCCGCTGCACTCGGCTATGTCGAGCGGCTCTGCGAAGCCGACGCCGGGTGGACCGAAAGCCTGATCTACCTCTGGGGCAAGGATGGCGTGGGGCGTACCCACTTGTTGCAGGCCGCTTGCCTGCGCTTCGAGCAGATGGGTGAACCGGCGGTGTACCTGCCGTTGGCGGAGCTGCTGGACCGCGGTATCGAGATCCTCGACAACCTTGAACAATACGAACTGGTCTGCCTGGACGATTTGCAGGCGGTCGCGGGGCGGGCGGATTGGGAAGAGGCGCTGTTCCATCTGTTCAACCGTTTGCGTGACAGCGGCCGGCGCCTGTTGATTGCCGCGTCCACCTCGCCACGTGAGCTGCCGGTGAAGCTGGCGGACTTGAAGTCACGGCTGACCCTGGCGCTGATCTTCCAGATGCGTCCGTTGTCCGACGAAGACAAATTGCGTGCCCTGCAACTGCGTGCTTCCCGTCGCGGGTTGCACCTGACCGACGAAGTCGGGCATTTTATCCTCACCCGTGGCACCCGCAGCATGAGCGCGCTGTTCGACTTGCTCGAACAGCTCGACCAAGCCTCATTACAGGCCCAGCGCAAGCTCACCATTCCCTTCCTTAAAGAAACCCTCGGCTGGTAGCCAACCCTTCAAATTCGGGGCTTTCGGCAAATTCCAGGCGCCAGAAAACCTGCGTTTGGGCCGTTTTGGCCACGCAAATGGGTTGCATAGGGTGTTAAGGGCTTAGATGTCATAGTCCAAACAAGAAGTCACATAGATCACGATTGAATTTGCAAATCGATGTGATAGAGGGCATAGTCTCGTCTTCTTTACACATCAGCCACGGTCGTGCCCATGCTAAATCGCTTCGCACCCCTCGTGCCTCTCGCACTCGTTACCCTGTTGTTTGGTTGCGCCACCCACACTCAAAACGTGGCTGAGCAGCAAAAACCAGCACAGCAGTCCCAGGCAAAGTTCGTAGCAGCTCAGTCTTCCACGGTTTACCAGGAAGCTTTCTATAAAGAAGAGCAGGCTACCGAAAAAGAACTCGCCGACTTCGCCGGCGCCAAGCCTTACCAGCTTCCCGTTCTGGCTGACAGCATTCTCGAACGCGGCATGTCCCTGATCGGTACCCGTTACCGTTTCGGCGGTACCTCTGAAGCCGGTTTCGATTGCAGCGGTTTCATCGGCTACCTGTTCCGCGAGGAAGCCGGCATGAACCTGCCGCGCTCCACCCGCGAAATGATCAATGTGGATGCACCGTTGGTCGCACGAAACAACCTCAAGCCCGGCGATCTGCTTTTCTTCAGTACGGCTGGCCGTGGTCGTGTCAGTCACGCCGGTATCTACTTGGGCGACAACCAGTTTATCCACTCCAGCAGCCGCCGCAGCGGTGGTGTGCGAGTCGACAACCTGGGTGACAGCTACTGGAGCAAAACCTTCATCGAAGCCAAGCGCGCCCTCGCGATGGCCCCGACTACCGTTACCGCCAGCAAGTAAAGTTAAAGTGATACTTGAAGTTTGACGTGTAAGCGCTAGAATCCCTGGACATTGTTGTAAATCGATCGCGCGAGCTTTGCTTGCGCGTTCTGTTTTTCAACGTTCGGCAGCGAAAGCCGCATCCAGATCAGGATTGTTCTGCCCATGTCGACCTCGGCCCGCCTAATTCTTCTCGTTTGCGCCGCGCTGCTCAGCGCCTGCGCAAGTCGTCCTCCGCCTGCTCCCGTGGCCGTCAAGCCCAAGCCGGTGTTCAACACCTACGCCACCCAAAGTTTCTCGCCGGCAGCCGAAGACGTGCTCTTTCGTGCGCTGGGCCTGGTGGGCACGCCTTATCGCTGGGGCGGCAACACGCCGGACTCGGGGTTTGATTGCAGTGGCCTGATCGGTTTTGTCTACCGCGATGCGGCCGGCATCTCTCTGCCACGCACCACGCGCGAGCTGATCGTGATGCGCGCCCAGGACGTGAGCGAAAACAACCTGCAAACCGGTGACCTGATCTTCTTCGCCACCGGTGGCGGTTCGCAGGTCAGCCATGCCGGGATCTACGTGGGGGAAGGGCGCTTTGTGCATGCGCCGCAAACCGGCGGTACGGTGAAGCTGGACACGCTGTCCAAGGCCTATTGGCAGAACGCCTACCTGAGTGCCAAGCGCGTGTTGCCGGCCGAGCACCTTGCGCGTAATCCATAAGCAAAAACAACTGTGGGAGCCTAGGCTCCCACAGTGCTTTTCAGGGTTGGCTATTTAGCCGCCGACACCCGCCATACCTTGTTCCCCACATCATCCGCCACCAGCAAATCCCCTTGTTTGTCGATCACCACACCGACCGGACGGCCCAAGGCTTTCTCATCGCTGTTGAGGAACCCGGTCAGCACATCCACCGGCTGGCCTTTGGGCTTGCCTGCCTCAAACGGCACGAAGATCACCTTGTAGCCACTGTGGGGCTTGCGGTTCCACGAACCATGCTGGCCGATAAATGCGCCATTGCTGAACTGCGCCGGTAACGTGTTGCCATCGGCAAAGGTCAGCCCCAGGGACGCCGTGTGCGGGCCCACCGCATAGTCCGGTGCGATCGCCTTGGCCACCAGGTCCGGGTTCTGTGGTGTCACCCGCACATCCACGTGCTGCCCGTAGTAACTGAACGGCCACCCGTAAAAAGCCCCGTCCTTGACCGAGGTGATGTAGTCCGGCACCAGGTCGCTGCCGATTTCATCGCGCTCGTTGACGGCCGTCCACAGCTTGCCGCTTTGTGGTTCCCAGGCCATGCCGTTGGGGTTGCGCAGGCCTGAGGCGAAGATGCGGTGCTGGCCGGTGGCCCGGTCCACTTCCCAGATCGCGGCGCGCCCCTGTTCCGCTTCCAGGCCGTTTTCGCCGACGTTGCTGTTGGAGCCCACGCTCACGTACAGCTTGCTGCCGTCCTTGCTGGCGACCACGTTCTTGGTCCAATGGTGGTTAATGCTGCCACCCGGCAAGTCGACCACTGGGGTGCCGGCTGCCTTGATCGAGGTTTCGCCTGGCTGGTAAGGGAAGCGCAGCAATTTGTCCGAGTCGGCGACATACAGGTCGTTGCCCACCAGGGTCATGCCGAACGGCGAGTTCAGGTTCTCCAGGAACACCGTGCGGGTTTCGGCCACGCCATCGTGGTCGGCGTCCCGCAGCAGGGTGATGCGGTTCGGGCTGGGGACGGCGGCGCCGGCGCGGCCCATGACTTTCTCCATCACCCAGCCACGAATGCCCTTGGAATCATCCGGCTTGGGTGGCGCATTGGTTTCAGCCACCAGCACGTCGCCATTGGGCAGCACATACAGCCAGCGCGGATGATCCAGGCCTTCGGCAAACGCTGCGACCTGAGTGCCCGCCGCCGGGGTCGGCTTGGTGCCTTCGGGCCAGCCGATCGCCGGCGCGATGTTCACCGTGGGAATCAGGGTTTTATTCGGTTCCGGCAGCTTGGGCGACGGTCCGGTGCCGTCGGACACTTGCAGGGTAGAGCTTTCACCACAGGCGGCGAGGGTGCCGGCGACCATGATCAGTAGGGCAAGTCGGGTCTTGTGCATGGTTTTCTCCTTAATACCTGTAGTGGTAGAGGTGCACGCCGGCCCGATGGTTCACGCGCGTGTCCGGCTTTAATTGACGCTCCACCCCCAACCCACTAACCTTCGCGGCTTGTTTCAGGTGCTCTGTGGCGTACGCGCCGACTGAGTGAAACAGGGAAGCCGGTGAGTGAGCGTACTTTTCTACAGTGCAGCCACGATCCCGGCGCTGCCCCCGCAACGGTAAATGAGTCAAGACGGTGCCTTAAGCCACTGTATCGCCCGCGATATGGGAAGGCGCACCCTCGGCATTGCATGTCACTCATGAGCCCGGAGACCGGCCTGATCCATCCAACAGCATCACGGTGGGCGATGCTTGGCTGTCTGTATGTGTCTTTTTCCTGCCCGCCGTTTTTGTCCAGCCCCAACGGAGAGCTGCCATGACTGAATCCCCCGATCGTGACGAACGCCACCTGGCGCGCATGCTGCGCAAAAAAGCCGTAATTGACGAGCGCATTGCCAATTCACCGAACGAGTGCGGGTTGCTGCTGGTGCTCACCGGCAACGGCAAAGGCAAGAGCAGCTCGGCCTTTGGCATGCTGGCTCGGGCGATGGGCCACGGTATGCAGTGCGGCGTGGTGCAGTTCATCAAGGGCCGCAACAGCACCGGCGAAGAACTGTTCTTCCGCCGTTTCCCCGAGCAGGTGCGCTTCCACGTGATGGGCGAAGGCTTTACCTGGGAAACCCAGGACCGCGCGCGGGACATTGTGGCCGCCGAAGCCGCCTGGGCGGTCTCCCGGGAAATGTTGCAAAACCCGGCCATCGGCCTGGTGGTGCTGGATGAGCTGAACATTGCCCTCAAGCACGGCTACCTCGACCTGGACCAGGTGCTCAGCGACCTGCAGGCCCGCCCGCCCATGCAACACGTGCTGGTGACCGGCCGTGGTGCCAAACCCGAATTGATCGAAATGGCCGACACCGTGACGGAAATGGGCATGCTCAAGCACGCCTTCCAGGCCGGTATCAAGGCACAGAAAGGCATCGAACTTTGAATCAGCCCCGTCACTGTCCTGCTGTCCTGATCGCCGCACCGGCGTCTGGCCAGGGCAAAACCACCGTCACCGCCGCGCTTGCCCGCTTGCACCGCAACCTGGGGCGCAAGGTGCGGGTGTTCAAATGCGGCCCGGACTTTCTCGATCCGATGATCCACGAGCGCGCCAGTGGTGCGCCGGTCTACCAATTGGACATGTGGATGGTGGGCGAGCAGGAAAGTCGCCGGTTGCTGTGGGAAGCGGCGGGGGAAGCCGACCTGATCCTGATCGAAGGCGTGATGGGCCTGTTCGACGGCACGCCGTCCAGTGCCGACCTGGCGCGCCACTTTGGCGTGCCGGTACTGGCGGTGATCGACGGCACGGCCATGGCCCAGACTTTCGGCGCCCTGGCGTTGGGCCTGGCGCGCTACCAGCCGGACCTGCCGTTCGCCGGCGTGCTGGCCAACCGCGTCGGCACCCTGCGCCATGCGCAATTGCTCGAAGGCAGCCTCACCGAAGGCCTGCGCTGGTACGGCGCGCTGTCCCGGGAAACCGGCATCGAGTTGCCCAGTCGCCACCTTGGCCTGGTGCAGGCCAGCGAATTGAACGACCTCGACCTGCGCCTCGATGCCGCCGCCCAGGCCCTGGGCAGCAGCTGCGAGGTAGCGCTGCCACCGCCGGTGGAATTCGCCGCGCCCGAGGTGATCGAGGCCCAACCGATGCTGGCCGGCGTGCGTATTGCTGTGGCGCGCGACGAAGCGTTTGCCTTTACCTACGGCGCCAGCCTCGACCTGCTGCGGGCGATGGGCGCCGAGCTGCGTTTCTTCTCGCCGATTCGTGACCGCGCATTGCCTGAGGCTGACAGTCTGTACCTGCCCGGCGGTTACCCGGAATTGCATCACCAGGCGTTGTCGGAAAATACCGCGATGCTCGACGCCATCCGCACCCACCACGCCGCTGGCAAGCCATTGCTGGCCGAATGCGGCGGCATGCTCTATTTGCTGGACTCGCTCACCGATGTCGACGGTACGCGAGCTGAATTGGTCGGCTTGCTCCAGGGCGATGCCGTGATGCAAAAACGCCTGGCAGCGTTGGCCCTGCAAAACGTCGAACTGCCCGAAGGCCTGTTGCGCGGCCACACCTACCATCATTCGCTGACCAGCACCGAGTGGCAGCCGATTGCCCGGGGCCTGAGCCCGAATGGCGGGCGCGGCGCCGAGGCGGTTTACCGTCAGGGCCGGATGACGGCGTCCTACGTGCACTTTTATTTCCCGTCCAACCCGGTGGCGGTGGCTGCCTTGTTTGCGCCGGACCATCAGACTGCCATCGCAGGCAAGCCAGCTCCCACACTTGACCGAGTTGAAACGCAATCCAATGTGGGAGCGGGCTTGCTCGCGAAGAGGCCATGACTGACAACGCCTTTCCCGAAGCCGACCGCGAAGCCGTTTACCGCGCCATCGCCGAGCGCCGCGACATGCGTCACTTCAACGGCGGCAGCGTTGCGCCGCAATTGCTCCATCGCCTGCTGCAAGCCGCGCACCAGGCGCCGAGCGTCGGCTTGATGCAGCCCTGGCGGTTTATCCGCATCAGTGACCGCAACCTGCGCGGGCAGATCCAGCAACTGGTGGAAGAGGAGCGCGTACGCACCGCCGAAGCCCTTGGCGAGCGCTCCGACCAGTTCATGAAGCTCAAGGTCGAAGGCATCAACGACTGCGCCGAAGTACTGGTGGCTGCCCTGATGGACGACCGCGAGCGGCATATCTTCGGGCGCCGCACTTTGCCGGAAATGGACATGGCGTCGTTGTCCTGTGCGATCCAGAATCTATGGCTGGCGGCCCGCGTCGAAGGCTTGGGCATGGGCTGGGTCTCGCTGTTCGAACCCCGGGCCCTGGCCGACCTGCTGGGCCTGCCGCCCGGCGCCAAACCGCTGGCCGTGTTGTGCCTGGGCCCGGTGACCGAGTTCTACCCGGCACCGATGTTGCAGCTCGAAGGCTGGACCGAACCACGGCCACTGAGCGACATGTTGTATGAGAATGTTTGGGGAGTGAGTCAATGAGTGTGGCCTTGCTGACTGTCGCTGCCGTGGCGCTGGATGCGCTGCTGGGCGAACCCAGGCGCTGGCATCCGCTGGTGGCGTTCGGCAATTTTGCCGGGCGCATCGAGCAGCGTTTCAACTCCGGCGGCCGTGGCTGGCGCAGCCATGGCGTGACGGCGTGGGTGATCGCGGTGGTGCCCCTGACGCTGCTGGCCACGGCCCTGTCGTGGGCGCCCTACATCGGTTGGGTATTGGAAATCCTCGCGCTGTATTGCGCCCTCGGCATGCGCAGCCTCGGCGAACACGTGCTGCCGGTGGCGCAAGCACTGCGCAGTGATGACCTGGACGAGGCGCGCCAGCGCGTCAGCTACCTGGTCAGCCGCCAGACCAGTGAACTGGACCCCACCGAAGTCGCCCGCGCGGCCACCGAGTCGGTGCTGGAAAACGGCAGCGACGCGGTATTCGCTGCACTGTTCTGGTTTGTGGTGGCTGGCGTGCCCGGCGTGGTGCTCTATCGTCTGAGCAACACCCTGGATGCCATGTGGGGCTATCGCAATGAACGCTTTGAACGTTTCGGCTGGGCTGCAGCAAAGATCGACGACGTGCTCAACTACATTCCGGCACGCCTGGTGGCGTTGACCTACGCGCTGCTGGGCAAAACCCGACTGGCGCTCAAATGCTGGCGCGCCCAGGGCCCGACCTGGGACAGCCCCAACGCCGGCCCGGTGATGGCGGCGGGTGCCGGCGCCCTCGGCGTAGAGCTGGGCGGTGCGGCGATTTATCACGGCGAACTGCACCAGCGCCCGCAACTGGGCGAAGGCCCGCCCGCCGATGCAGACTCCATCGAGCGCGGCTGGCAACTGGTGCAGCGCGGCGTGTGGCTGTGGTTGCTGATCCTGTGTGTGGGGGCGGAATTTTATGCTTGAGCACGGTGGCCGCTTGCGCAAGGCGGCGATGCAATACGGCATTCCCGAGGCCGAATGGCTGGACCTGTCCAGCGGCCTGGCGCCGTGGCCGTTCCCGATCCCGGAAATCCCGCTGCGGGCCTGGGCGCGCCTGCCAGAAACCGATGACGGCCTGGAACAGGCCGCCTGCGAATATTATGGGGCGCCCCATGTGCTGCCGGTCGCTGGCTCCCAGGCCGCGATCCAGTTACTGCCGCGCCTGCGCCGGGCGGGCAAGGTCGGTGTGCTGTCGCCGTGCTACGCCGAGCACGCGGAGGCCTGGCGTCGCGCCGGCTATATCGTGCGCGAAGTGCTGGAGCAGGAAGTCGACTTCTTCCTCGACAGCCTCGACGTGCTGGTGGTGGTCAACCCCAACAACCCCACCGGCCTGAGCCTGTCGCCCCAACGCTTGCTGGACTGGCATGCACGCCTGGCCCAACGCGGTGGCTGGCTGGTGGTGGATGAAGCCTTCATGGACATCACTCCGCAGTTGAGTCTGGCGAGCCAGGCTCATCAAGTCGGCCTGATCGTGCTGCGCTCGTTCGGCAAATTCTTCGGTCTGGCCGGGGTACGGCTGGGGTTTGTATTGGCCGAGCGCAAGCTGCTCAAACTGCTCGCCGAGCAGGTGGGGCCGTGGGCCGTCAGCGGGCCGACGCGGGTGCTGGGGCAAGTGTGCCTGCGCGATACCGCCGGCCATGCGCAACAGCGGCTGCGTTGCGAGTCGGCCAGCCAGCGTCTGTTTGACATGCTTGAGCGCCACGACGTGCGGCCTCAGGGCGGCTGCGCGCTGTTCCAGTGGATGATCACCGACCGGGCTGAGCAGCTGCATGAATTCATGGCCCAGCGCGGCATCCTGCTGCGCCTGTTTGTCGACAACAGCAGCCTGCGTTTCGGCCTGCCGGACACCGAGGCCGACTGGCTGCGGCTGGAACAGGCGCTCAGCGCCTACAAGGACGCCTCATGAGTACCTTGATGGTGCAGGGCACCACATCCGACGCGGGCAAAAGCACGCTGGTGACCGCACTCTGCCGCTGGCTGGTGCGCCAGGGCATCCCGGTGGTGCCCTTCAAACCCCAGAACATGGCCCTCAACAGTGCCGTGACTGCCGAAGGTGGCGAGATCGGCCGCGCCCAGGCGGTGCAGGCCCAGGCGGCCAACCTGGCGCCCCACACCGACATGAACCCGGTGCTGCTCAAGCCCAACAGCGACACAGGCTCCCAGGTGATTATCCATGGGCGCGCCGTGACCACCATGAATGCCGTGGCTTATCACGATTACAAAGCCATCGCGATGCAGGCAGTGCTGGCCTCCCATGCGCGTTTGAGTGCGGCGTATCCGGTGGTGATGGTCGAGGGCGCGGGCTCGCCGGCAGAGATCAATCTGCGGGCGAATGACATCGCCAATATGGGCTTTGCCGAAGCAGTGGACTGCCCGGTGCTGCTGATCGCCGACATCAATCGAGGCGGGGTGTTTGCGCATTTGGTGGGCACGCTGGAATTGCTGTCGTCGACCGAACAGGCGCGGGTCAAAGGCTTCATCATCAATCGGTTTCGCGGGGACATTGCGCTGTTGCAGCCGGGGCTGGATTGGCTGGAGGCGCGTACCGGCAAGCCGGTGGTGGGGGTGTTGCCGTACGTGATGGATTTGCACCTGGAGGCGGAGGACGGTATCGACCAGCGCCAGATCGACAAGGCGGCGCAAGTGCTCAAGGTGGTGGTGCCGGTGTTGCCGCGTATCAGCAATCACACGGATTTTGATCCGTTGCGGTTGCACCCGCAGGTGGATTTGCAGTTTGTCGGGCCGGGGCAGGCGATTCCGGCGGCGGACCTGATTATTTTGCCGGGCTCGAAGAGTGTGCGCAGTGATCTGGCGTATTTGCGGGCCAATGGGTGGGACACCGCCGTGGCGCGGCACCTGCGTTATGGCGGGAAGGTGTTGGGGATTTGTGGTGGGTTGCAGATGCTCGGCGAGCAGGTGCATGACCCGCTTGGGTTGGAAGGGCCTTGCGGTTCGAGCGCCGGTCTTGGGTTGTTGGGGTTCAGTACGACGCTGGAAGAAGAGAAGCAGCTGCGCAATGTGCGGGGGCGGTTGTTGCTGGAGGAGGCCGAGGTGAGTGGGTATGAGATCCACGCGGGTGTAACCAGTGGCGCCGGTTTATTGAGACCTGCGGTGCAGTTGGACGATGGGCGCACTGATGGGGCGCAGAGTGAGGATGGGCAGATTCTCGGGACCTATTTGCATGGGTTGTTTGAGACGCCGGCGGCGTGCAGTGCGTTGTTGCGGTGGGCTGGGTTGGAGGATGTGCAAGAGGTGGATTATCACGGGTTGCGGGAGCGGGATATTGAGCGGTTGGCGGATTTGGTAGAGCGGCATTTGGATACTGGGTTGCTGCGTTCGTTGTGTGGGGTTTGAGTTGTTGGTATTGGACTGTGTACATATCCGTTATTTAGGTAACGGCGGCCTATGGTTCCGCTCTTACAGCGGGTCACTTTTGGCAAACGCCCCAAAAGTAACCAAAAGGTCTTCGCCCCACCACTCGGTGCCTCGCCTAGGCTCGGCATGCCGGAACGAAGGCACGACTCCGCGGGCCGCCGCGACGGCCCGTGCCTGCTTGCGGCCATCGTGGTTGACTGGGCCCGCAGATCAAGATCA
The DNA here is from genome assembly GCF_000242655.1 of Pseudomonas sp. PAMC 25886. NCBI lineage: Bacteria > Pseudomonadati > Pseudomonadota > Gammaproteobacteria > Pseudomonadales > Pseudomonadaceae > Pseudomonas > Pseudomonas sp. PAMC 25886. The sequence continues at coordinate 93,518 of NZ_AHHC01000084.1, read as the reverse complement.
AACGCCGCTCTTCTGTAGGAGCCGGCTTGCCGGCGAAAAACCTGAGAACGCCGCGTTGAATCAGGATGCCCACGTCATCGTTAACGACCTTCGCCGGCAAGCCAGCTCCTACAGGGGATCGTGCCCGCTTTAGATTTTGATTTTGCTTTTGCTCCACACCACTCAAGCCCGCCTGCAGGCCGCTGTGTTTTAGGCTCACCGAGCCTAGGCGAGGTGCCGAGTGGTGGGGCAAGAGCCTTTTGGTTACTTTTGGCTGGGCCGGCATTCCGGCTCTTTTCAAAAGTCACCCGCCGCAAGGGCGGAACCCATAGCCGCCGTTACGAAAATAACGGATACACACACCGTCAAAAACAGAGGCTCCAGCCATGCTCCAAATGATTCTCGGCGGCGCCCGCTCCGGCAAAAGCCGCCTGGCTGAAAAACTCGCCACCGACAGCGGCCTGAGCGTCACCTACATCGCCACCAGCCAACCCCTGGACGGCGAAATGAGTGCGCGTGTCGCCCACCACCGCGAGCGTCGCCCGGCCGAATGGGGCCTGATCGAGGAGCCCATCGAACTGGCCCGTGTGCTCAAGGAAAACGCCAGCCCGAACCATTGCCTGCTGGTCGACTGCCTGACCCTGTGGCTCACCAACCTGCTGATGCTCGAAGATCCCGACCGTCTAAAGGAAGAGCGCGAAGCCCTGCTGCAAGCCCTGGCCTCCCTGCCAGGAGAAATCATTTTTGTCAGCAACGAGACCGGAATGGGTGTCGTGCCGCTGGGCGAATTGACTCGCCGCTATGTCGATGAAGCCGGTTGGCTGCATCAAGCCTTGGCCGAGCGTTGTCAGCGCGTTGTCCTGACCGTCGCCGGCCTGCCCCTGACTTTAAAAGGTACTGCGTTATGACCGACACCTGGTGGCTCAACCCCTGCAAAGCAATCGACCCGCTGGCTCATGAGCAAGCCCTGGCCCGCCAGCAGCAACTGACCAAACCCGCCGGTTCCCTCGGCCAGCTGGAAGCCGTCGCGGTACAACTGGCCGGCCTCCAGGGCCAGGTCAAACCCAGCGTCGACCACCTATGGATCGCCATCTTCGCCGGCGACCACGGCGTCGTCGCGGAAGGGGTCTCCGCCTTCCCCCAGGAAGTCACCGGCCAGATGCTCCACAACTTCGTCACCGGCGGCGCCGCCATCAGCGTGCTGGCGCGCCAGCTCGACGCGAAACTGGAAGTGGTCGACCTCGGCACCATCACCCCCACATTGAACCTGCCCGGCGTGCGCCACCTCAACATCGGTGCCGGCACCGCCAACTTCGCCAATGGCCCGGCAATGACTGAAGCCCAAGGCCGACTGGCCCTGCAAGCCGGCCGCGATAGCGTGCACCGCGCTATTGCGAGCGGCGCGCAGCTGTTTATTGGCGGCGAAATGGGCATCGGCAACACCACCGCCGCCAGTGCCCTGGCCTGCGCACTGCTGGATTGCCAGGTCAGCGACTTGACCGGCCCCGGCACCGGCCTGAATGCTCAGGGCGTCAGCCACAAAGTCGCCGTCATCGAACGCGCCCTGGCCCTGCACGCCGGCGACCGTGATGACGCGCTGAAAACCCTGTTCAACCTCGGCGGCTTCGAAATTGCCGCGCTGGTGGGCGCCTACCTGGCCTGCGCCCAAGCGGGCGTGGTGGTGCTGGTGGACGGCTTTATCTGCACAGTTGCCGCACTGGTCGCCACGCGCCTTAACCCGGCCTGTCGCGAATGGCTGCTGTTCGGCCATCGCGGTGCCGAGCCCGGTCACCGTCACGTGCTGCAAAGCCTCAATGCTGAACCGCTGCTGGAACTCGGCCTGCGCCTGGGCGAGGGCAGTGGCGCTGCGCTGGCCGTGCCGTTGCTGCGCCTGGCCTGTGCGCTGCACGGGCAGATGGCAACCTTCGCCGAAGCAGCCGTGGCGGACCGCCCGGCATGACCCTGCACCTGGACCTGCTGCGCCACGGCGAAACCGAACTGGGCGGCGGCTTGCGCGGCAGCCTGGACGACGCGCTCACCGCAAGGGGCTGGGAACAGATGCGTGCGGCGGTGGTGGAGCAGGGCCCGTGGGACCGTCTGGTCAGTTCGCCGTTGCAACGTTGTGCGCGATTTGCCGAGGAGCTGGGCGCGCGCCTTAATCTGCCGGTCACGCTGGAAAAGGATTTGCAGGAGCTGCACTTCGGCGCCTGGGAAGGGCAGAGCGCTGCGGCCTTGATGGAGACTGACGCCGACGCGTTGGGGCTATTCTGGGCCGATCCCTACCGCTTCACACCGCCCGAGGGCGAGCCGGTGTCGCAGTTTTCCGCGCGAGTACTGGGCGCGGTCGCGCGCTTGTATCAAGCGTATGACGGCCAGCGCGTGCTGCTGATCAGCCACGGCGGTGTCATGCGTTTATTGCTCGCCCAGGCGCGCGGTTTGCCGCGTGAGCAGTTGTTGAATGTCGAAGTCGGCCACGGTGCCCTGTTCAGCCTGCAGGTCGAGGCGGATGGCGTATTAAAGGAAGGAATCTAAACATGCTGCCGTTCTGGATCGCCTTGCAGTTCCTCAGCAGCCTGCCGATTCGCTTGCCGGGCATGCCGCAACCGCAGGAGATGGGGCGCTCGTTGTTGTTTTATCCCGTGGTGGGGCTGTTGTTCGGGCTACTGCTGTGGGGCTTGAACGCCGTGTTGATGGGCGCACCCTTGCTGCTGCATGCCGCGCTGCTGTTGACCGCGTGGGTGTTGCTCAGCGGCGGCCTGCACCTGGACGGCCTGGCCGACAGCGCCGACGCCTGGCTCGGTGGCTTCGGCGACCGCGAGCGCACCCTGACCATCATGAAAGACCCGCGCAGCGGGCCGATCGCGGTAGTCACCCTGGGCCTGATGTTGCTGCTCAAATTCACCGCATTGGTGGCATTGATCGAGCAACACAACGGCGCCGCGCTGATCCTCGCCCCCTTGATTGGCCGCGCTTCGATGCTGGCGCTGTTTCTCACCACGCGGTACGTACGTGCCGGTGGGTTGGGGCAGGCGTTGGCGGATCATTTGCCACGCATCGTCGGCCAACAGGTGCTGATCCTCAGCGGTCTGGCGTGTATCCTGATCGGCGGCTTCAGTGGCGGGATCGCCGTGTTGCTGGCGGCACTGTGCTTTATCGGCTTGCGCCAACTGATGGTCAATCGCCTGGGCGGCACCACCGGCGACACCGCTGGCGCGTTGCTGGAGCTGCTGGAAGTCGCGGTGTTGATCGGTCTGGCGCTGTAACAGTTTCTTGCATTTCATTAATCCCGGGTATATACACGCTCCATGCTTGCCTCCCAATGTTTATGCACCAACCTGCGTCGCGCCGCTCGTGGCGTCAGCAGGCATTACGACGGCGCTCTCGACGGCTTCGGGATCAACGTTGCCCAGTATTCTCTGCTGTGTAATCTGCAGCGCCTCGATCAACCGAGCATTTCCAGCCTGGCGGATGCCATGGGCCTGGATCGCAGCACGCTGGGGCGCAACCTGCGGGTGCTGGAGGGCGAAGGCCTGGTGCAGTTGGTGGAGGGCGATGACTTGCGTAACCGCCTGGTGCTGCTGACCGAGGCGGGCAACGAACGGCTTGCCGCGGCACTGCCGGCCTGGGAAGCGGCGCAGCAGAAATTGATTGATCAGTTGGGCGCCGAAAAGCGCGAAACCCTGTTGGCCTTGCTGGATGAACTCGCTTGACGCGGGTTTGTTCGATGACAAGCGGGTATATACCCGCGAATGGAGAATAAGAAATGACCTCGATGTGGCGCACCAGCGGCTGGATTCTTGTGGGGAGTGCGCTGATCCTGGCATTGTCCCTCGGCGTACGGCATGGCTTTGGCTTGTTCCTGGCGCCCATGAGTGCCGAGTTCGGCTGGGGCCGAGAAACCTTTGCCTTTGCCATTGCCCTGCAAAACCTCATCTGGGGCCTGGCGCAGCCGTTTACCGGCGCCTTGGCCGACCGCTTCGGCGCCGCCAAGGTGGTGATGATCGGTGGCGTGCTTTACGCGCTGGGCCTGGTGTTCATGGGCTTGTCGGACTCGGCGTGGTCGTTGTCCCTGAGCGCCGGCTTGCTGATCGGTATTGGCCTGTCGGGTACCTCGTTCTCGGTGATCCTCGGGGTGGTGGGGCGTGCCGTGGCGCCGGAAAAGCGCAGCATGGCCATGGGTATCGCCAGCGCCGCCGGCTCGTTCGGCCAGTTCGCCATGTTGCCGGGCACCCTCGGTTTGATCGGCTGGCTTGGCTGGTCCGCCGCATTGCTGGTGCTGGGAGTGATGGTGGCGTTGATCGTGCCGTTGGTGACCATGCTCAAGGACCGCCCGCTGCCAGCGGTGGCCGGTCAACAAACTTTGCGCGAGGCCTTGCGTGAGGCCTGTTCCCATTCAGGGTTCTGGTTGTTGGCGTTCGGTTTTTTTGTCTGCGGTTTCCAAGTGGTGTTTATCGGTGTGCACTTGCCGTCGTACCTGGTGGACCAGCACTTGCCGGCTTCCGTGGGCACCACGGTGCTGGCATTGATCGGGCTGTTTAATATCTTCGGCACCTATACCGCCGGCTGGCTCGGCGGGCGCATGTCCAAACCGCGCTTGCTGACCGGTTTGTACCTGCTGCGGGCGGTGGTGATTGTGATCTTCCTGTGGGCGCCCGTGACGCAAACCAGCGCCTACCTGTTTGGCATGGCAATGGGCTTCTTGTGGCTGTCCACGGTACCGCTGACCAACGGTACGGTCGCGACCTTGTTCGGGGTCAGAAACCTTTCCATGCTCGGTGGGATCGTGTTCCTGTTCCACCAACTCGGCTCGTTCCTCGGCGGCTGGCTGGGCGGAGTGGTCTATGATCGAACCGGTAGTTACGATTTGATCTGGCAAGTGGCAATCGTCCTGAGCCTGGTGGCCGCGGCCTTGAACTGGCCGGTGCGCGAGCGCCCGGTGGCACGTTTGCAGGCGCAAATGGGGGTGGCATGAATTCGACCTGGCAGTGGCTCGGCGCAGCAGGAGCAGGAGTCTTGCTGCTGTTGGCGTGGTGGGGCTGGCAGCAGGGCGGCCTGGCGTTGATGCAGTTGGGCATGGCGATCTGTTAAGTTCTGTGTCTGAGATTTTTCAAGGACAGGTGACATGCACATGCGCTGGCTTGCAGTACCCGCTCTGATGGTGGCTTTTGGCGGCGTCGCCATGGCCGCCGATTGCCCACCGTTGCTTGAAGGCCAGTTGCCCAAGCTGCGCGCCAAGGAATCCATCGACCTGTGCCAACGCTTCGCCGGCAAGCCGCTGGTGATCGTCAACACCGCCAGCTTCTGCGGGTTTGCGCCACAGTTCAAAGGGCTCGAAGCCTTGTATCAGCGCTACAAGGGCCAGGGCCTGGAAGTGATTGGCGTGCCGTCCGACGACTTCAAGCAGGAAGCCAAGACCGGCGAGGAAACCGCCAAGGTTTGCTACGTGAACTACGGCGTGACCTTCACCATGACCGAGCCACAGAAGGTCAAGGGCCCGGACGCGGTGCATCTGTTCAAGATCCTGGCGCAGCAGAGCAGCGCGCCGAAGTGGAATTTCTACAAGTACGTGGTGGACCGCCAGGGCAAGGTAATTGCCAACTTCTCCAGCCTGACCAAGCCGGATAGCCCCGATTTGATCAAGGCGGTGGAAGAGGCGCTGGCTTCGAAGCCCTGATCAGCGCCCACTAAAAAGCCCCGCCTCTTTTGCAAGAGAGCGGGGCTTTTTCATGTCGCTTTACATCAGAACTTGTACGTCACACCCAGGCCAAAACCGTTGGCGCTGTTTTCGTACTTGGCGTTGTAGGACTGGCCCAGTGCGTTAGAGCGTGCAACTTTGACCGGTTCTTCCTTGAGGTAGGAGTAAGCCAGGTCGATGGTCATGTTCGGCATTACGTCGTAGCCCAGGCCGAGGCTGAAGATCGTCCGGTCACCGGTAGGGATGCGCGGCGAGCGATCAGTGTTGTTGGTCGGCGACTGGTCGAACGTCAGGCCGGTACGCAGTACCACCTGCTTGGTCACACGGTACGAAGTACCCAGGGCGTAGGCCCAGGTATCGTGCCAGTTCTGCTCTTCCTTGATGCTGCCGACAATTTGCGGAGCCAAGGCACCGCTGCCCGCGGCGGCCGAGACGCCTTCGTTATTGACGGTGATGTCTTTCAGTCGGCTCCAGCGCGTCCAGGTTGCGCCCGCATAGAGTTTCCAGGCGTCGCTCAAGTCTTGAGTAACGGACAGGTCCCAGGATTCAGGCGTGTCGATCTTCAGCGAGGCGTCGTAGCGGCCGTTGTTCAAGAGACTGGCAGGAACGTTGGTCCCTTTGGTCACTTCGGTATGGCCTTCGAGCTTGTACTTCACTTTCGAGTGGTAGGTCAGGCCCACACGAGTGGTGTCAGTGGCTTGTACCAGCAGGCCGGCGTTGAAGCCGAGCGCGGTGTCGTCACCCTTGATCTTGATGTTGTTGGAGCCGGTACCCGCGATTGGCAGGTTGATGTCGGACTCAAGCGTACCGGCGATACGGTTGATAGTCGGACCAAAACCAATGGAGACCCTGTCGTTGAAGGCATAGCTGACGGTTGGCTGGAAGGTGATGACCTTCACTTCGCTCTTACTGCCGAATGCTTTGCCCTGGAAGCCATTTTCGTAATCAGTCACCAGGCCAAATGGTGCATAGACGCCGAAACCGACAGCCCATTGCTCATTGAGTTTATTGGTGTAGAAACCGAAAGGAACGGCAGTGAAAGGCACCATGTCGCCTTTGTTGCTGCCGCTGGAGCGGCCACTGACATCTTTGATATTGGTGGAGGCATCGATCGCTGCAACACCACCTGTAACTTGCTGGCCTTCGAGGCGAGCCATACCGGCAGGGTTACCATAAACGGTGCTTGCGTTATCGGCAGATGAAGAACGTCCCGCAAAACCGGTACCCATCCCGGCAACGTCCTGTTCGTTGAGGGCGAAGCCGCTCGCGAACACGTGGGAGGAGGCCATTGCAACGGCGAGGCTAAGTGTCGTCTTGAGCATTACTTTTTTCATTATTAGAACTCCGTGGTGATCACCGCTGCGGAAAGTAACAATAAATTTATGTTTGCGCTATAGGCTGAAACATAGGAGATAGAGCGGTTTTGTAGGACAATCCGACCAAAATCAACGTTTTTAGCCGAATCTTGCAAATCGCCCGGTCAACAGGCGACGTGATTCATGGGTGAAACACAGGTTTGCCAGGCCTGGGTGAAATCCCGAAGCCGGCCCTGGGGGTGAAAAATTTCTTTCCAGATACGCGCCATGGCCAAAACATCGTCGGGTGGCGGCAGGGCAGGGCGGTGTTGTTCCACCAGCAGCCAGGCGATGGCGGTGGCGTAACGCAGGTTGACCGTCAGCTCCAGCTGCGGCCCGCTGAGGAACGCGTGCTGGCTGGCGAGGCCACGAACCAGGCTGGCGCGCTCGGGGTCGAGCGCCAGGTAGTCGTCCCACAAGGCACGGTGGCGCGGTTCGGTAATGCTGTAGAGGCCATGGCCGCGGCGGTCGTGCAGGGCTGAACCGAGTGCCGACTGGCTGGCAGCGATGCCCAGGAGCAGGGATTCGGCAGTCGGGTTATGGCGACCCAGATACAGCAGGGTGGGCCGGATCACATAACGACACAATTCGCTGGCGGCGATGCCCATAAAAGCCTCAATCCATGAAATTGGTCGGCGATACCTGAGAGGGGGGCTTGGCAGCAGTGAATCGGATCTCAGGCTCGCCGGAAGCGGATCATGCCGCTTGAGTTGAAGTGTAGTGTCATATTTACGACGTAAAGGACTGTTTTTAAAATATTTTCATCATTTAGTTATATCGTTTATATCAATTTAAACTTAGCGCGACTGAATTTCAGGCAATAAAAAACCCCGGGTTTTAACCGGGGTTTTTGTGTTTCAGCGATCCGGGTCGATCAGGCAACCAGTGCCTGGCGAGTACGATCGATCACGGCCTGCAGCGGTTCTGCGCTGGAGTATTGATCGGGGTACAGGCGTTCGCTGTGACGAGCGATGCCGTGTTCGTTGACCAGGGTAAAGCTGAAGCAGCCTTTGCGAGCGGCCATGATCAGGCAGTTCATTGGTGCAAAAGCGTTGGTGAGGGTGCGAATGGCATCCTGAGTGTGGATTTGAGTGGACATATTATTGGTGTTCCTACAAATGACACGGTTAAGAACCGTGCAACGTTAAAACGTTCCAGTGACGCTGATCACCATTGATCAAGCGAAGAACCCGACTGGAACAAAGCAGCCAGTTTGAAGCGCTATTAAATTGGCGCGCTTGGGCTGGCAGGTAGGTACTTAGGAGGGCAGGCAACACAACAGGGGCAAAGGTTCTGGGCCCGGGGTGAAGATCCTGATCAATTTGCAGGCTGGTTCGGTCAGAGTATGGGTACTTCGCGACACCCTTTGCATTGTTCAAAGGCAGTGTCGTCGCAAGTGATACCTGGAAACCATCGAGGTGGTCGATCCCTTTTTGTCGGCGGTGCCGTGAGGGAGTTGTTCGACCAGAATTGACTTTCAGCTTGGTACTAACGCCGCGGATAGTAACGGATTGAAACGTGGAAAGAAAGTGTGATAGGCAAAAAACTTTTCTGGCCTCGGTGCGCCGGTAACATATCTGAGCCTCCGATCGGACAAAAAACTCGATGGATATAACCGCAAGGTGGGTAGTTGTGCACATTGGTTGCGCCCTGTGTAACCGCACTGACATAAGCCCTGTAGTGCCCCCGGGTGCCTGCAACTAAAATTTAAGTCAATGAAAAATCGAGCTTTTTTTTATTGGTGAAAAAATCGTCAGTTTGACTGCGGACCCCGTCCCATGGGCCTTTGCGGGAGTTACAGAACGGTTGTCCACTGAGTTATCCACAGCTTCTGTGGATTGTCCCAAGCGCTTGCTCTAGAACGGGCGTGCAGGCTTTTTTCAGCTTTACCTGTGCGAAAAAAAGAGTAGAGTGGCGCGCCTTCCGTTCTGTCCCACAGTGCTTTATGAAGTTTCGCTCAGTATCACCTTCTGTTACCGACAGCCCTCAGGTTGTTACCGCACCCAAGCGTTTCTCCCTGAAAGTTGCCTTGTGGTTGCTCGACAGCCCGCGCCTGGGCCATAGCCCCAACGTCAAACATTTCGCCGGGCATTTGCTCAAGCAACCGGCCCGCGCTGGCGTGGTAGTGGCGCAAAGCCGTCTGGGCCAATTGATGTGCCGCGAGTGCGGCAACGCCCGGGACCGCCGCATCGGCCACGACCTGCTGCGCCAGGCCGCCCGCGCCGGCGACCGTATCGCCCAGCGTGAATTGGGCCAGATCGAAGACTGAGCTGTCCTCGATGCGCAGGCTTGGTTAACCTTCTTCTTTTCGGGTGACGGCAGGAATCGCTATGGCTTTTGACTGGACCAGTGTTGTGCTGGGTCTCGCCGGTGCTGGATTGCCGCTATTGGGCCTGTGCTGGCAGATCCAGCGGAAACTGTCTGCGCGAATGGCCGGCTGGGAATTGCTCGAAGAGCGCCTGGCCACCGCACAACTGGCCCAGGAAGGGCTTGCCGCGCAGTTGGACGCCAGCCGTGACGAAATCAGCGACCTGAGCCAGGCCAACGCCGCCAAACAGGCCGACCTGGCGGCCGTGCGCCGCGAAGTCGAACTGCTGCAGATCGACCGCGACAACGCCCGCGATGCCGCCCACGCCTGGAACCTCGACCGTTCCGCCAAAGAAACCGAGCTGCGCCGCCTGGACGCCTTGTCCGCGTCCCTGCGTGCCGAACTGCGCGAGCAGCAGGAAAGCCACCAGCAACGCCTCAACGACCTGCAAGGCTCCCGCGATGAACTGCGCGCGCAGTTCGCCGAGCTCGCCGGGAAGATCTTCGACGAGCGCGAGCAGCGCTTCGCCGAGACCAGCCAGCAACGCCTCGGCCAATTGCTCGACCCGCTCAAGGAACGCATCCAGTCGTTCGAAAAACGCGTCGAAGAAAGCTACCAGAGCGAAGCCCGCGAGCGGTTCTCCCTGGCCAAGGAGCTGGAGCGCCTGCAGCAGCTGAACCTGCGCCTGTCCGATGAAGCCACCAACCTGACGCGCGCCCTCAAGGGCCAGAAAACCCAGGGCAACTGGGGCGAATTGATTCTGGAACGGGTGCTGGAACACGCCGGTCTGGAAAAGGGCCGCGAGTACCAGACCCAGGTCAGCCTCAAGGGTCCGGACGGCGAGCGCTTCCAGCCCGACGTGTTGATCATGCTGCCGGGTGACAAGCAGGTGGTGGTGGACTCCAAAGTGAGCCTGACCGCCTATCAGCAGTACGTCGCCGAGGACGATCAAGCGATCGGCCAGGTCGCCCTGAAGCAGCACGTGCTGTCGTTGCGTAACCACGTCAAAGGCCTGGCCGGCAAGGACTACAAGCGCCTGGAAGGTCTGCACAGCCTGGATTTCGTGCTGCTGTTCGTGCCCATCGAAGCCGCGTTTTCGGCGGCGCTTCAAGCGGAGCCTAACCTGTTCCAGGAAGCGTTCGACCGCAATATCGTGATCGTCAGCCCGACCACGCTGCTGGCCACCTTGCGGGTCATCGACAGCCTGTGGAAACAGGAACGGCAAAGCCAGAACGCCCGGGAAATCGCCGAGCGCGCCGGTTGGCTATATGACAAGTTCGTGCTGTTTATCCAGGACCTGGACGAGGTGGGCAACCGCCTGCAGCAGTTGGACAAAGCCTACAGCGCGGCGCGTAACAAGCTGACAGATGGACGCGGAAACCTGGTCAGCCGTACCGAGCAATTGAAGCTGCTCGGTGCCCGCGCCAGCAAAAGCCTGCCGGCTGACCTGCTGGAGCGAGCGATGACCGATGAAGACGGCGTGGCGCAGCTGCCGGAATAGTCACCGGCCTTTGTGGGAGCTGGCTTGCCTGCGAGGGTATCAACTCGGTTTCACTGCAGAGACCGAGCCGCCTGCATCGCAGGCAAGCCAGCTCCCGCAGGGTCAGAGCGGCAGGTGCCGGCTCAACAACGCCCGCAACGCCGCCGGCTTCACCGGCTTGGCCAGGTAATCCAGCCCCGCCGCATGCACCTGGGCCACCATCTCTGGCCGTCCATCGGCACTGATCACTACGCCTGGAATCGGCTCTGCCAATTGCGCCCGTAGCCAGCCCATCAGCTCGGTGCCGGTTTCGCCGTGGTCGAGGTGGTAATCCACCAGGGCCAGTTGCGGCCGTATACCCTCCGCCAGCAGCGCGGCACATTGCGCCTGGTCGCGGGCGGTCCAGACTTCACAGCCCCAGCGCGTGAGCAAGCTGCGCATGCCGATCAGGATGCTTTCTTCGTTGTCCACACACAGCACCTGGGCGCCGCTCAGCGGTTGGCCGCTTTCGAGCGCCGGCTTGGCGGGTACACTGACCTGGGTGCGCGCCAACGGCACGCGGACGCTGAAGACACTGCCCTTGCCGGGCCATGAGCGCACACTCAAGCGATGCCCGAGCACGCGGCACAAGCCGTCGGCAATCGCCAGGCCCAGGCCCAGGCCCTTTTCCGCGCGGGTCTGATGGCTGTCCAGGCGTTTGAATTCTTCGAAGATGACTTTCTGCTTGTCCTGGGGAATGCCGGGACCACGGTCCCACACCTCCAGGCACAACTCACCGCGACGGCGTCTGACACCCAGCAGCACCGGCCCGTCGGCATAGCGGAACGCGTTGGTGAGGAAGTTCTGTAATACCCGCCGCAGCAACTTGATGTCACTGTCCACCCGCAAACGACTGCCCCGCAGTCGGAAGCGCAAACCCTGCTCCTGGGCCAGCGCCTTGAACTCGGCGCCCAACGTATCAAACAGTTCGTTGAGCACGAAGGGCTGGCGCTGCGGATTGATCTTGCCGTTTTCCAGGCGCGAGATATCCAGCAGGTCGCTGATCAGGTCTTCCGCCGAACGCAGCGAACTGTCGAGGTGCTGCACCAGTTGCCGGGCATCGGCCGACATGCCGTCGTTCTGGTGGGAGAGGGCGGCGGAGAACAGCCTGGCGGCGTTCAACGGCTGCATCAAGTCGTGACTGACCGCCGCGAGGAACCGGGTTTTTGACTGGCTGGCGGTCTCGGCGACACCCTTGGCGTCGGTCAGCGCGACGTTCAGTTGGGACAGTTCATGGGTACGCTCGGTCACCCGCTGCTCCAGCCCTTCATTGGCCTCGGTGAGTGCCTGCTCGGCTTCGCGGAACGCGGTGATGTCGGTGAAACTCATGACAAACCCGCCGCCGGGCATCGGGTTGCCGATCAGTTCGATCACCCGGCCATTGGGAAACAGCCGCTCGGACGTGTGCGCGCGACCCTGGCGCATCCAGTGCAGGCGGCGCGCCACGTGCACTTCGGCCTCGCCCGGGCCGCACAGCCCACGCTCGGCGTTGTAGCGAATAATGTCGGCAATCGGCCGGCCCACGCTGATCAAACCGTCGGGGTAATTGAACAGCTCCAGGTAGCGCCGGTTCCACGCCACCAGCCGCAGGGACTGGTCCACCACGCTGATGCCCTGGGTGATGTTTTCGATGGCGCCTTGCAACAGCGCCCGGTTGAACTGCAGCACTTCCGACGCTTCGTCGGCGATGCGTACCACGTCCTCCAGCTGCATTTCCCGGCCTTCAATGGCGGCTTTCACCACCGCCCGGGTCGATGAGGCCCCCAGCACACCGGCCAGCAGGCGTTCGGTGTGGGCGATCCAGTCGTTGTCGGCGTTCTGGTTGGGGTTAAAGCCTTTGCCCTGGCGGTAGGCGAAACGCACGAAACTCTGGTGAGCCCGTTCTTCACCGACAAACCGCGCCGCGAGGCTGAGCAAATCGTTGATCTGCACCGAGAGCATCGAGCGGGCGCTGGCCCGTTGGCTGATTTCCTGGCCGATAAAGCGTCCGGCCTGCCAATGCTCCGACACCCGCGTGCGCGAGAGCATCGAGACCCACACGAACAACGTGAAGTTGCCCGCCAGGGAAAATACGGTGCCCAGCGTCAGAGAAGTCACCGATAGACCCAACGGGTGCGAATGCAACCACGTCATGCCGGGGAAAAGGCTGAACGACCAGCCGAGACTTTTCGCTGTGACCGGTAGGACCAAGGTGTAGAACCACAGGAACGTACCCGCCGCCAACCCGGCAAATACCCCGCGTCGGTTGGCCTGTTTCCAATACAGCGCACCCAGCATCGCCGGTGCCAGTTGGGTCACGGCGGCGAAGGCAATCTGCCCGATCGTTGCAAGGCTGGCAGAGGATCCCAGCAGCCGGTAACTGACGTAAGCCAGCAGCAGGATGATCACAATGCTCACCCGACGCACCGACAACATCCAGTGACGAAATACCTCAAATGGCCGTTCGGCGCTGGAGCGGCGCAGCAACCAGGGCAACAGCATGTCGTTGGAAACCATGGTCGACAACGCGATGCTTGCGACGATCACCATGCCCGTGGCCGCCGAGGCACCGCCGATAAATGCCAGCACGGCGAGGGCCGGATGGGCTTCGGCCAGCGGCAGGCTGATCACGTAGGAATCCGGCAATACCGACCCCGGAAGCATCATCTTCCCGCCGAGGGCAATCGGAATCACAAACAGCGCGGCGAGGATCAGGTACGCCGGGAACACCCACTTGGCCAGGCGCAGGTCCTGAGGGTCAATGTTTTCGACCACGGTGACGTGAAACTGCCGGGGCAGGCAGATGATCGCCATCATGGCTACGCCGGTTTGCACCACCATCGAAGGCCAATTGACGGTTTCTTTCCAGTACTCCTCCAGCCGTGGCGCGAGCATCGCCTGGCTGAACAAGTCTTCGAAACCGTCGTACAGGCCGTAGGTCACAAACGCACCCACGGCGAGAAACGCGAACAGCTTGACCAGGGATTCAAAGGCAATCGCCAGCACCATGCCCCGGTGGTGTTCCGTGGCGTCCAGGTTGCGGGTACCAAACACAATGGTGAACAACGCCAATACCAGCGACACGATCAGCGCCGTGTCTTGGGAACGGGTGCCGGTGGTATCGGTGCTGGCACCGATCAGCAGGTTCACCCCCAGCACGATGCCTTTAAGCTGCAAGGCTATATAAGGCAGGACGCCCACCAGGCAGATCAGCGCCACCACCACCGCGAGGGATTGGGATTTGCCATAGCGGGCGGCAATAAAGTCGGCGATGGAGGTGATGTTTTCCTGCTTGCTGATCAGCACCATCTTTTGCAGGACCCACGGTGCGAGCACCAGCAGCAGCACCGGTCCGAGGTAGATCGGTAAGAACGCCCACAACTGTTCGGCCGCCTGGCCTACGGCACCAAAGAAGGTCCAGCTGGTGCAATACACCGCCAGCGACAGGCTATATACCCAGGCACGCACGCGCGGTGGCAACGGCGCATGGCGACGGTCACCGTAGAAGGCGATGGCAAACATAATGGCCATATAGGCCAGGGCAACGGCGGCGATCAGCCCGCTGGACAGCGTCATGAGAACTCCAGACATAAGAACGCCCGGGCATTCCCGGCCCGGGCGAACAGTCTCGCATGATGCTTGGCGTTAGTCAGTGTCGACCAAGGTCGGAGCGTGGTGTGATGTCGCAGCTTTGCCTTACGCGCTGAAACCGCCGTCGATGGTCAGGCTGGCGCCGGTGATATAGCCGGCTTCAGGGCCCACCAGGTAAGCGACGAAACTGGCGACCTCTTCCACATGGCCATAACGGCCGACGGCCATGAAGCCGATCAGGCTCTCGGCGAAGTCACCGCTGGCCGGGTTCATGTCGGTATCCACCGGGCCTGGCTGCACGTTATTAATGGTGATGCCACGTGGCCCCAGGTCCCGTGCCAGGCCTTTGGTCAGGCCTACCAGCGCGGATTTGCTCATGGCGTAAGGGCCACCACCGGCAAATGGCATGCGTTCGGCGTTGGTGCTGCCGATGTTGATGATGCGGCCACCTTCGCCCATGTGGCGCGCGGCTTCCTGGGTGGCCACAAACACGCTGCGCACGTTGATCGCCAGGGTGCGGTCGAAGTCTTCCAGTTTGAAATCTTCCAGCGGGCCGACGGCCAGCACGCCTGCGTTGTTGACCAGGATATCCAGGCGTCCGAATGCCTTGACGGTGGCGTTGACGGCGCTGCGAATGGCGTCTGCGTCGGCGCTGTCGGCATGAATCGCCAGGGCTTTGCCGCCTTCGCGGATCACGCTGTTCTGCAATTCCTCGGCCTTGGCGGCCGAGCTGACGTAGGTAAAGGCGACGGCTGCGCCCTGGGCGGCCAGGCGCTTGACGATGGCGGCGCCGATACCGCGGGAACCGCCCTGGATCAAGGCGACTTTGCCGCTGAGGTTCTGTGTGGTCATGTCGTTCTCCAAAAGGTGTGTTGAGGTTGGAGCCGAGTATCGACCTCACCCAGCGCGCCCGGTAGACCGTGATTGCTATAGTCTGTGTAAACCAAAAGTTTAGAGTGGGGCGATATGGAAAGCTTTGGCAGTATCGAATGCTTCGTGCGCAGCGCCGAAGGCGGCAGCTTTGCCGAGGCCGCCCGGCACCTGAGCCTGACCCCGGCGGCGGTGGGCAAAAGTGTGGCCAAGCTGGAGGCGCGCCTCGGTGTACGGCTGTTCCAGCGTAGCACCCGGCGCCTGACCCTGACGGAAGCCGGCAAACTGTTCCTGGAGGAAGTCAGTGGCAGCCTCACCACCATTCAAAATGCCGTGGCCAACCTGGCCAGCGCCGAAGGCCGGCCGGTGGGCACGCTGAAAGTGAGCATGGGCACGGTGTTCGGCAACTGTTATGTGGTGCCGTTGCTGGGGGAGTTTTTAAAGCGTTTTCCTGACATCAACCCCGACTGGCATTTCGATAACCGCCAGGTGGACCTGATCGGACAAGGCTTCGATGCGGCGATCGGCGGTGGTTTTGAACTGCCCCAAGGCGTGGTCGCGCGCAAGCTGGCACCGGCGCACCGGATCCTGCTGGCTTCGCCGGCATACCTCGCCACACGCAAGCCGGTGATCGCGCCCGAGGACTTGTCGCTCTGCAACGGCATCCTGATCCGCTCACCGCAAACCGGGCGCATACGTTCCTGGCAACTCACCCACCGTACGCGCGAACAACGCCCGTTGGTGCTCAGGCCGCGCATGACCATGAGTGACTCCGGCGCCGCCTGCTGCGCCAGCGCCCAGGGCCTGGGGATTGCGCTGGTCAGCATGCCGATGGCGGTACCGTATCTGGACAGCGGCCAACTGGTACGGGTGCTGCCCGACTGGTACGTCGACGACGGCAATATCTCGTTGTACTACGCCGAACACAAACTGCTGCCCGGCAAGACCCGGGCGTTTGTGGATTTCATCCTCGAGCAGTTTGTCGAGCGCGAGCTGGGGCAACGGTTCAGTGCGATCTAGGAACGCCCCGGCCAGCCGATCACTTTCTTCGGCCTCGGCGTCGCATACGTGCGGATCTTCGAGGTCGACAGGCCCAGCCGCACCAATCCTTCGGCAATTGTCACTGCCGCCGTCACGCCGTCCACCACCGGAACCTTGGTGCGGTAGCGAATCTGTTCATCCAACCCGGCCATGCCGCCGCAGCCCAGGCAGATCACTTCGGCCTTGTCTTCGCTGATCGCCAATTCCGCCTGGCGCACGATGGCCTCCATGGCGCGCAACGGGTCTTCTTCCAGTTCCAGCACCGCCATGCCGCTGGCACGTACCGATGCGCAACGCTGATACAAGCCCGCCAGCTTCAGCCGGTCCTCGATCAGCGGCACGGTGCGGTCCAGGGTGGTCACCACCGAATAGGCGTGGCCGAGGAACATCGCAGTGCTGGCGGCCGCTTCGGTGATGTCCACCACCGGTACATTGAGCAACTCCTGCAACCCTTCGCGGCCATGCTCGCCGTACCCGGCCTGGATCACCGCGTCGAATGGCTGGTCGTAGGCCATCACCCGGTCCATCACGGCGATGGCCGCCAGGTAGCTTTCAAAGTTGCCCTCCACCGATTCGGCACCAAAAAACGGCGTCAGCCCGACGATCTCGGTGCCCGGGGACGCCACCGCCCGCGCCTGTTTGGCGATGGCCTCGGTGATGGATTCGGTGGTGTTGACGTTGACCACAAGGATGCGCATGGAATGTCCTTACTTAATGACTGACGTTATCGACTGCAATGCTTTCGCCGCTCACATCGGCGTAATACGGCTGGCGTTTGGCAAGCAGCAGGTACAGCAGCCCTGCAATACCGGCGCCAATCAGCCAGGAGAAGGGCGACACGTGGGCAAAACCGGGCAGCAGCGCGAGGAGAATGGCGATCACCGCCGCAGGAATAAACGCCGCCACCGCGCGCAGATTGACGCCGCGGCTGTAGTAATAAGCGCCATTCGGGTCTTCGCTATACAGCTGCGGAACATCCACCTGGCTTTTGCGGATCAGCCAGTAGTCGACCATGATCACGCCGTACAACGGCCCCAACAGCGCGCCCAGGCCCGAGAGGAAATACACGATCACCAACGGGCTGTTGTAGAGGTTCCACGGCAGGATCAGCACCGCCACGGTGGCGCTGATCAGCCCGGCGCGGCGGAAGTTCAGGTACTTGGGCGCCAGGTTGCTCAGCACAAAGGCTGGTGCGACGAAGTTGGCCATGATGTTCACCGCCACGGTCACGATCAGGAACGCCAGGCAACCCAGCACCAGGAAGAAGGTGTTTGGAATTGCCGCGATGATTTCCGTGGGGCTCTCGATCACCCGGCCATTGAGGTGGAACTGCCCGCCACACAGCAGCACGGTGATGGCGGCGAACACCAGGATATTCACCGGCAGGCCCCAGAAGTTGCCGACCTTGATGGTCTTGCGGCACGGCGAAGAGCGGGCGAAGTCGCAGAAATTCAGGATCAGCGTGCCGTAGATCGCCAGCCACAGCGCGCCGCCGGCGAAGATATTGCGCCACATTTCGCCACCGCTCAGCGGCTCGCGGATCGACCAGGCGATCTGGCCGCCCGCCTGAAAGTACATCCAGCCGGCCAGGGATGCCACGGTCAGCAAAATCACCGGCCCGGCGAACGCTTCATAGCGACGTACCATCTCCATGCCATAGGCGAGGATGGCCAGCTGCACAAACCAGATCGCCACGAAACACGCCCAGCCGAGGCTCGACAAGCCGAGGATTGAGTTGTGGTCGTAGTCGGCAAAACCTGGATGAACTGCCGTCAACAGCACGCGGAAAACCACCGAGGCGAGGTAGGTCTGAATCCCGAACCAGGCGATCGCGATCACCGCGCGAATCAGCGCCGGAATCTGCGCGCCATGGATGCCGAAACTGATGCGGCTGATCACCGGAAACGGCACGCCGGTCTTTTGCCCCATATAGCCGGACAGGTTCATGAAGAAGTACACCAGCGCCGCGCCGATTCCCAGGGACAGCAGAATCTGCCAGCCGCCCAGGCCCAGCGCATACAGGCCAATGGCGAAGGAGTAGTTGGCGATGTTGTGCACATCGTTGGTCCACAGGGCAAAGATACTGTAGCGGCCCCAACGTCGACCTTCGGCCTTGGTAGGCGCAAGGTCCTTGTTGTGCAGGCGCGGGCTGAGTACCAGCGGGCCGGGGCTCGCGGCCTCGGGGTTCAGGGTGGAGGAGGGCAGATCCAGTGCGATGTTATTGGAGAGACTTGTACGCATTCCGGCAGGCTCCTGGACATCAGCAGGCGGTTGGCTGATGTCAAAGTGTATGTATCTTTTTTATTGATTGTATACAAAGTGTGTTTTGCCTTAAGCCACATGCGTGCCAGATTTTCGCCTTGGAAAATGTTGGAGGATTTGGTTTTTAGAGTGATTGGAAATAAACAGCTGAATTTAAAGCGATATAAATTGACCGATTGAACAGCTATTTATTTTGCAGCGCGGGGACGGGACGGGATTTAAGCGGAGGTGCTACGCAGGAGGGTGTAACTTTTCGGTGCAGGATTTTATAAGTGCACACAAAAATGGCACCGATGGTGACATTTCTGTGTACAGGATTCTGGATCTGGCGTTACGCCTTGCTGATGATGTTTCCCGCGTGCAACCCGCATTCCTTCTGGGTTGCTTCTTCCCACCACCAACGGCCTTCGCGTTCGTGCTGGTTCGGCAGTACCGGGCGGGTGCAGGGCTCGCAGCCGATGCTGATAAAACCGCGCTCGTGCAGGCTGTTGTACGGCAACTCCAGCATGCGGATGTAACCCCAGATCTCTTCGCTGGTCATTTGCGCCAGCGGGTTGAACTTGTACAGGGTGCGTTCCGGTGTGGAGAAGGCGCTGTCGATTTCCAGCGCGGCCACCTGGCTGCGGGTGCCTGGGCTCTGGTCGCGGCGCTGGCCGGTGGCCCAGGCGCTCACGCCGGAAAGCTTGCGGCGCAGCGGTTCGATCTTGCGCACGCCGCAGCACTCGCCATGGCCGTCCTTGTAGAAGCTGAACAGGCCCTTTTCCTTGACGAAGGGTTCCAGCTTGCTCTGGTCGGGCGAGATCAGCTCGATGTCGATCTTGTAGAACTCACGCACCTGCTCGATGAACCGGTAGGTCTCCGGGTGCAGGCGGCCAGTGTCGAGGCTGAACACCTTGACGTTCTTGTTCAGCTTCCAGGCCATGTCTACCAGCACCACGTCCTCGGCACCGCTGAAAGAGATCCACAGGTCGTCGCCAAACTGGCTGAACGCCAGCTTGAGAATGTCCTGGGCGGATTTGTTGGCGTAAGTCGCGGCGAGTTCAGCGACGTCGAAGGCTTGGTTCATCAGGACGGTTCCTACAGGTCAGTGGCGCTGAGCGCTCTATAGGGGGGCGATGGTAACAAAATCCCGCCTGCGTTGCGGCGGCCAGCGTGAATCGCTAGAGTTCGGCAGTCCTTTTGCTCGCTCAACTCAATAACTTTAAATGTGAGTGTCTTGTGGAAATTGCCTGTCTCGACCTGGAAGGGGTGCTGGTCCCGGAAATCTGGATCGCCTTCGCCGAAAAAACCGGTATTGAATCCTTGCGGGCCACGACCCGGGACATTCCCGATTACGACGTGCTGATGAAACAGCGCCTGCGCATTCTTGATGAGCACGGGCTGAAACTGTCGGACATCCAGGAAGTGATCGCCACCCTCAAGCCCCTGGACGGCGCCATCGAGTTCGTCAACTGGCTGCGCGAGCGCTTCCAGGTGGTGATCCTGTCGGACACGTTCTATGAGTTCTCCCAACCGTTGATGCGTCAACTGGGCTTCCCGACCTTGCTGTGCCATCGCTTGATCACTGACGAGAACGACCGGGTGGTGAGCTACCAACTGCGTCAGAAAGATCCCAAACGTCAGTCGGTACTAGCCTTCAAGACCCTGTACTACCGGGTGATTGCCGCCGGTGATTCCTACAACGACACCACCATGCTCGGTGAGGCAGACCGCGGGATTCTGTTCCACGCGCCGGAGAACGTGATCCGCGAGTTCCCGCAGTTCCCGGCGGTGCATACGTTTGAGGACTTGAAGAAAGAGTTCATCAAGGCGTCGAATCGACAGTTGAGTCTGTAAGTTATTTGGCGTGGCTGACGGCCCCATCGCAGGCAAGCCAGCTCCCACATTTTGATGTGTGAACCCATTCAAATGTGGGAGCTGGCTTGCCTGCGATGAGGCCTGTCCAGTCGCTACAGGCCTTCCAGCGTCTCCAACAAAACCCGCACCTTGGTCATCGACTCCTGGTACTCCGCCTGCCATTGCGAGTCCGCGACGATCCCGCCGCCGCCCCAGCAGCACACCTGCCCATCCTTGACCAGCAGGCTGCGAATGGCGATGGAGCTGTCCATTTCACCGCGCACGTCCAGGTACACCAATGACCCGCAGTACAAGCCGCGCCGGGTCGGCTCCAGCTCGTCGATGATCTGCATCGCGCGAATCTTCGGGGCGCCGGTGATGGACCCGCCGGGGAAGCTGCCGGCGATCAGGTCGAGGGCGTCTTTATCGTCGGCCAGTTCGCCGGTCACGCTGCTGACCAGGTGGTGCACATTCGGATAGCTCTCGAGGCTGAACAACTCCGGGACCTTCACCGAGCCGGTACGGCAGGTGCGGCCCAGGTCGTTGCGCAGCAGGTCGACGATCATCAGGTTCTCGGCTCGGTCCTTGGGGCTGGCCAGCAGCTCGGCGGCGTTGGCCGCATCTTCCGCAGGCGTTGCACCGCGTGGCCGGGTGCCCTTGATCGGGCGAGTCTCTACCTGGCGCTGGCTGATTTTGACGAAGCGCTCCGGCGACAAACTCAACACCGCGCCATCATCCGGCAGGCTCTGAAACCCGGAAAACGGCGTCGGGCAGGCTTCACGCAGGGCGCAGTAAGCCACCCACGGGTCGCCACTGCACAGTGCACGGAAGCGTTGGGCGAAGTTGACCTGGTAGCAGTCGCCGGCCTGGATGTAGTCCTGGATGCGGGCGAGGGCCTGCTTGTAGGTTTCGGCGGTCACGTCCGGCGCCATTGGGCCTTGCAGCTTGAAGGGTGCCGGTGCGTGCATGGCCGGCTGGCTGAACAGGTTGATCAGGCGTTGCCGCTCGCTGTCCGCCAGTTTGGGGTGGAACACCAGTTGGCTGGTCTGCGCCTGGTGATCGCTGATCAGGGCCCAGGGGTACAGGCCAAAGCGCGCATCCGGCAGGTGCAGGTCGTCCACGGCCAAGTGCGGCAAGTGTTCAAGATGACGACCGAAGTCGTAGCTCAGGTAACCGATCAGGCCACCGGCGAATGGCAGCTCATAGGGCGCAGGAATGCTGGCTTCGCCCAGCAACGTCAGGTTTTCCCGTAGGCGTTGCAGGAAATCGCTGCCGCTTTCGTCGGGTTGCACCGTCAGCGTTGCCTCCGGCCAGGCGCTCAGCAGGTCATACCGGCCACGGTCGGCAGCCGGTCGGCCGCTGTCCAGCAGCACTGCGCCGGGGGCATGGCGAATCGCTGCAAAGTACTCAGCAGGGTTGGCCCGGTAGGGCAGCGGGTGTACGGAACAGCTCACTGGATTCAGCCCTCGACCGCAGGAATATGCCCAAACATTTCCTGCACAAACTTCACCCGCTCTTCTGGCGTTTCCGTTACACCGGCGGCCTTCAGCTCTTCCAGTCGGGCCTCCACCGCGTGGGTGCGCAAGGTCAGTCCGCAGTCGTTGGCAATCTGGATATTCAGCCCCGGGCGGGCGTTAAGCTCCAGGATCAATGGGCCTTTTTCCTGGTCCAGCACCATGTCCACGCCGATATAGCCCAGGCCGCACAGCTCATAGCAGCCTGCCGCGAGCTTCATGAAACCGTCCCAGTTGGGCAGTTGCACACCGTCCACCGCGTTGGTGGTGTCGGGGTGCTTGGTGATGATGTTGTTCAGCCAGGTGCCACGCAGGGTCAGGCCGGTGGCGAGGTCGACACCCACGCCAATCGCGCCCTGGTGCAGGTTGGCCTTGCCGCCTGACTGCCGGGTGGGCAAGCGCAGCATGGCCATCACCGGGTAGCCCATCAGCACAATGATGCGGATGTCGGGCACGCCTTCGTAGCTGATGCTTTTGAAGATCTGGTCGGGCACCACCCGGTATTCGATCAGCGCCCGGTCACGGTGGCCGCCGAGGGAATACAGGCCGGTGAGGATGCTGGAAATCTGATGTTCGATCTCTTCATGGCTGATGATCTTGCCGGAGACCGTGCGATAGCGCCCTTCAAAACGGTCGGCAATCACCAGGATGCCGTCACCGCCGGCGCCCTGGGCCGGCTTGATCACGAAGTCGCTGCGCCCGCCGATGATCTCGTCGAGCTTGTCGATTTCCTTTTCGGTGGAAATGATCCCGTACATCTCCGGCACATGGATGCCGGCCGCCATGGCCCGTTCCTTGGTGATGATCTTGTCATCCACGATCGGGTACAGGCTGCGCTTGTTGTACTTGAGCACGTAGTCGGCGTTACGCCGGTTGATGCCCATGATCCCTCGCGCTTCGAGGGCCTTCCAGGTCTTCCAGAAGCCGAACATTACGAGTCAGCCTTGAGGAACGCCTTGAAGCGCACCAGTTCGGTCAGGCGGTAGCCGCGATAGCGACCCATGGCCAGCATGAAGCCCACCAGGATCAACAGGATCGCCGGGAAGGTGAACACGAAGTAGATCAGCTCCGGCACGCTCATGATGATGTGGGCCAGGGACGCCGCGAACAGCGTGCCGATCGCGACTTTCATCGCATGGCCGCCACCGCGCTCTTCCCAGGTGATCGACAGGCGTTCAATGGTCATGGTCAGAATCACCATCGGGAACAGCGCCACCGACAGCCCGCGCTCCAGGCCCAGCTTGTGGCTGAACAGGCTGATGGCCGCAATCAGCACCACCACGAAGGTCAGCACCACCGATAGCCTCGGCAGCATCTGCAGTTTCAAGTGTTCCAGGTAAGACCGCAGCGACAGCCCCAGCGCCGTAATAATGGTGAACAGCACAATCCCGAAGCCCAACTGTGTCTCGCGGAACGCCAGGGCAATCAGTACCGGAGTAAACGTGCCGAGGGTCTGCAGGCCGATCAGGTTGCGCAGGATCAGGATCACCAGCACGCCAATCGGGATCATCACCATGATCATGAAGGTCTGCTGGGTTTGCAGCGGCAGGCCGTACAGGGAGTATTCGAGGAAGTTGGCGTCGGTGTTTTCGTCCGTCAGCTTGGCCAGGCGAATCGCGTTCATTTCGCTGTTGTTGAGGCTGAAGGTCACCATGGCTTTCTTGCCACCGTCGACAGTGATCAGGTTTTCATCGCCGGTCCACCACAGCAGACGGTCGGCCGGCAGGCCTTGTTCGCCGGTGTCGGGGTTGAAGTACAACCAGTCATTGCCGTTGAAGCTGCGCAGCCAGAGTTCCGGGGTTTGCGGCTGGTCGGCCACCAGGCGGATGGTGTGGACCTTTTCCACCGGTACGTGGGCGATGGACAGCAGCAACTCGACGATCTTGGCCTTGTGCGGCGTCGACGGGTCGCCCGCCAGCAGCAGCTTCACATTGTCGTCGTTGAGGTTGTTGGTGCGCTTGATGGCTTCGCTGATAAAGGTCTCGACGTCGGCCGAGTGCTGGCGGATTGGCGCCAGCAGGGCTTCGGCGGCGATTTTTTCCGGGCCTTCGACGGCGATGCTGTCGCGGAAGGTCGGGCCCTTGACCTTGACCTTTTCACCGCTGTAACGCTTGGTCAGTACCAGGCGGTAGTAGAGGGTCTGGTTGCCCTTGGCCCGGCGGGCCGACCAGGTGACCTTGCGGTTGCCGTCGAGGCGGTTGACGCTCACGCCGTAGTTATTCGAGATAAAGCTTTCATTCAGGCTGACGAAGTCGCGGCTCAGGGGCGGCACGAACATCTGGATTTTTACCGGGTCCTTGGCGCTGGCGACGAACTCGACCTTGGCGTCGATGTTCCACAGGTCGTCGGTGGCGTCCTCGGTGACGGGAATCCCCAGCACGAAAATCTGATAGGCGGTGACCGAAATGCCCAGGACCACCAATACGGCGATCAGGATTTTCAGGTGCAGATTAAGAGAGCGCATTCAAATTACTCAGCGGTATGAGCGTCGGTGGCGCAGGCAGGTTTGCCCGCCGCGTATTTAAGACTGGGGTCGACCAGCGCATCAAAGCGTTTCAGCGCTTCGGAGCCGATCAGCAGCGGGTATTGGAAGGCGCTGCGGTCAGTCAAGTTCACTTCGATGCTGCGTAAAGCGGTGCCCATGCAGATGTCCAGGGCAATCACTGGACGGGCGGTGTAGTTCTTGTCTTCATCGGGGTCGTAGTCACCGGCGCGGCGCTTGATCTTGCTCACGCGGGCCAGGGGACGCTCGATGGGGTGGGAATGGGCGGTGTCGATCGCCAGGTAAAAGCGCACCCAGGATTCGCCGTTGCGCTTGAAACGCTTGATGTCGCGGGCGCTCAACGATGCGGTCTTGGCGCCGGTGTCGAGTTTGGCGGCCACTTCCAGGTCAATGCCGGCCAACTTGGCGTATTCATTGAGGCCATACACGGTCTTCTCGGCAGCAACGCCAAGGCCCGGTACAAGCATTAAAAGCAAAAGGGGGAAGGGCTTGAGTCTCATAAATCCTGACGCGGTGCAGTGCGATGTTCAATTCAAGGCGACTGGCATTGCTGCGCAAGCTCCCTCGTGCGCCTTTTCATCCAGGGATGTGAGGCAAAAGTGGCCGGCATTCTAACATGAAGGTTTTCTTGCGCCAGCGCTGGCAGCCGGCCATGCCCCGATAGGGTGCAAGGCGGGTTATTAGACGATTGTCGACAATATGTATTTATTCTTTGACTATCAGGGGCTGATTGGCTAGTTTTTGCGGCATTGCTTTTAAAGGTGTCGACAATATGCTGGATCAACTGGAAACCCCAGTGATGGCCCAAGACGATTCCCAGACCATGTCCGAGAACGTCTTCCGGCGTATCCAGGCCGCCATCGTCAAGGGCGAAATCGCCCCGGGCAGCAAGATCTCCGAGCCGGAACTGGCGCGCACCTATGGCATCAGCCGTGGCCCGCTGCGCGAGGCGATCCACCGCCTGGAAGGCCAGCGCCTGCTGGTGCGCATCCCCCATGTGGGCGCGCGAGTGGTGTCCTTGAGCCATGAAGAGCTGATCGAACTCTACGAAATCCGCGAGTCCCTGGAAGGCATGGCCTGCCGCCTGGCGGCCGAGCGCATGACCGACGCTGAAATCGAAGAATTGCGCCAGGTGTTGCACACCCATGAGCGCGATGCCGCCTTCCAGGCCGGTGTCGGCTACTACCAGCAGGAAGGCGACTTCGATTTTCATTACCGGATAATTCAAGGCGCCGGTAACCGCACCCTGACCCAAATGTTGTGCGGCGAGCTGTACCAGTTGGTGCGTATGTACCGCATCCAGTTCTCCGCCACCCCCAATCGTCCACGCCAGGCCTTTGCCGAGCATCACCGCATTCTTGACGCGATTGCCGATCGCGACGGTGAACTGGCCGAGTTGTTGATGCGCCGGCATATCGGCGCTTCCAAACGCAACATTGCCCGTCACTTCCCGGACGGCGCTCCCCAATCACGAGGTGAGTCATGAGTTCCAATAACAACACTACTCCCGGCCAGCGTTTCCGTGACGCGGTCGCCAGCGAGCATCCCTTGCAGGTGGTCGGTGCGATCAACGCCAACCACGCGCTGCTGGCCAAGCGCGCCGGCTTCAAGGCGATCTACCTGTCGGGTGGCGGGGTGGCTGCCGGCTCCCTCGGCGTGCCGGACCTGGGGATTACCGGCCTGGATGACGTGCTGACCGACGTGCGCCGCATCACCGACGTGTGCGACCTGCCGCTGCTGGTGGACGTGGACACCGGTTTCGGCTCCTCGGCGTTCAACGTGGCGCGCACCGTCAAGTCGATGATCAAGTTCGGCGCGGCGGCGATCCATATCGAAGACCAGGTGGGCGCCAAGCGTTGCGGCCATCGCCCGAACAAAGAAATCGTCTCGCAACAGGAAATGGTCGACCGCATCAAGGCCGCCGTGGATGCGCGCACCGATGACAGCTTCGTGATCATGGCCCGTACCGATGCGCTGGCCGTCGAAGGCCTGGAATCCGCCCTGGAACGCGCCGCCGCCTGCATCGAGGCCGGTGCCGACATGGTGTTCCCGGAAGCCATCACGGAGCTGGAGATGTACAAGCTGTTCGCCTCCCGCGTGAAAGCGCCGATCCTGGCCAACATCACCGAGTTTGGTGCCACGCCGCTCTACACCGTCGACCAGTTGAAATCTGCGGATGTTTCCATCGTGCTGTACCCGCTCTCGGCCTTCCGCGCCATGAACAAGGCCGCCGAGAACGTATACACCGCGATCCGTCGCGACGGCACCCAGGAGAACGTGATCGACACCATGCAAACCCGCATGGAGCTTTACGATCGCATCGACTACCACACCTTCGAGCAAAAGCTCGACGCGCTGTTCGCCGCCAAGAAGTAAGGCGGGCGCCCCCCTAATAACGACAAGATTGGAGATAACCATGGCCGAAGCAAAAGTACTGAGTGGAGCTGGCCTGCGTGGCCAGGTTGCCGGGCAAACCGCACTGTCCACCGTGGGCCAGGCCGGTGCCGGCTTGACCTATCGCGGCTACGACGTGCGCGAACTGGCTGCGGACGCGCAGTTTGAAGAAGTCGCCTACCTGCTGCTGTACGGCGAGCTGCCGACCCAGGCCGAACTGGCCGCTTATACCGCCAAACTCGGCAAGCTGCGCGACCTGCCCCAGGCGCTGAAAGAAGTGCTGGAACGCATC
This sequence comes from Pseudomonas sp. PAMC 25886, assembly GCF_000242655.1. NCBI lineage: Bacteria > Pseudomonadati > Pseudomonadota > Gammaproteobacteria > Pseudomonadales > Pseudomonadaceae > Pseudomonas > Pseudomonas sp. PAMC 25886. The sequence goes on along the minus strand of NZ_AHHC01000084.1, from coordinate 66,380 downwards.
CCCGCCGACGCCCACCCGATGGACGTGATGCGCACCGGTTGCTCGTTCCTGGGCAATATCGAGCCGGAGAAAGACTTCAGCGTGCAGCGCGACGTGACCGACCGCCTGCTGGCCGCGTTCCCGGCGATCATGTGCTACTGGTACCGCTTCAGCCACGACGGCCAGCGCATCAACTGCGTGACCGACGAGCCGTCCATCGGCGGCCATTTCCTGCACCTGCTGCACGACAAGAAGCCGAGCGACTTGCACGTCAAAGTGATGAACGTCTCGCTGATCCTCTACGCCGAGCACGAGTTCAACGCCTCGACCTTCACTGCTCGCGTGTGTGCCTCGACCCTGTCAGACCTGTATTCCTGCGTCACCGCCGCCATCGGTTCCCTGCGTGGCCCGCTGCACGGCGGCGCCAACGAAGCGGCGATGGAGATGATCGAGCGTTTCTCGTCCGCCCAGGAAGCGGTGGAAGGCACCCTCGGCATGCTGGCGCGCAAGGACAAGATCATGGGCTTTGGCCACGCGATCTATAAAGACAGCGACCCGCGTAATGAAGTGATCAAGGGCTGGTCGAAAAAACTCGCCGACGAAGTGGGCGACACCGTGTTGTTCCCGGTTTCCGAAGCCATCGACAAGACCATGTGGGAGCAGAAAAAACTGTTCCCCAACGCCGACTTCTACCATGCCTCGGCGTACCACTTCATGGGCATCCCGACCAAGCTGTTCACCCCGATTTTCGTCTGCTCGCGGCTGACAGGATGGGCCGCGCATGTATTTGAGCAGCGTGCCAACAACCGCATCATCCGTCCGAGCGCCGAGTACATCGGCGTTGAGCAGCGCAAGTTCGTGCCAATCGAACGTCGCTGAGTGGTGGGAATCTGAGGCGCCGGTTTTAAGGATCGGAACCGGTTCAATGTGGGAGCTGGCTTGCCTGCGATAGCATCACCTCGGTGTAACTGACACGCCGAGGTGCCTGCATCGCGGGCAAGCCCGGCTCCCACAGGGACCGTGTTCATCCAGGCCAGTGCCACAGGTTTTTGCTGTACACCTTACCGTGACCGAGTCCCAGCCTATGAACACTGAACACCGCAAACCGCTGCCCGGCAGCCGCCTCGATTTCTACGACGCCCGTGCGGCGGTCGATGCAATCACCCCCGGCGCCTACGCCACACTGCCGTACACCTCCCGCGTACTCGCCGAGAACCTGGTGCGTCGCTGCGACCCGGCGACCCTCGACGCTTCCCTGAGCCAACTGATCGAGCGCAAGCGCGACCTCGATTTCCCATGGTTCCCGGCCCGTGTGGTGTGCCACGACATTCTCGGCCAGACCGCCCTGGTGGACCTCGCCGGCCTGCGCGATGCCATCGCCCTGCAAGGCGGTGACCCGGCCCAGGTCAACCCGGTGGTGCCGACCCAACTGATCGTCGACCACTCCCTGGCCGTCGAAGCCGGTGGTTTTGACCCGGACGCGTTCGAGAAAAACCGCGCCATCGAAGACCGTCGCAACGAAGACCGTTTCCACTTTATCGAGTGGACCAAAAAGGCCTTCAAGAACGTCGACGTGATCCCGCCGGGCAACGGCATCATGCACCAGATCAACCTGGAGAAAATGTCTCCGGTGATCCAGGTGCGCGACGGCGTGGCCTTCCCGGATACCTGCGTCGGCACCGACAGCCACACGCCGCATGTAGACGCCCTGGGCGTGATCGCTATCGGCGTTGGTGGCCTCGAAGCGGAGAGCGTGATGCTCGGCCGCGCCTCGTGGATGCGCCTGCCGGAAAGCGTCGGCGTGGAGCTCACGGGCAAGCTGCAGCCGGGCATCACCGCCACTGACATGGTGCTGGCGCTGACCGAGTTCCTGCGCAAGCAAAAAGTCGTGGGTGCGTGGCTGGAGTTCTTCGGTGAAGGCGCCTCCGCGCTGACCCTCGGCGACCGCGCCACCATCTCCAACATGGCCCCGGAATACGGCGCCACGGCCGCGATGTTCTACATCGACCAGCAGACCATCGCCTACCTCAAACTCACCGGCCGTGAAGACGAGCAAGTGACGCTGGTGGAGCAATACGCTCGCCACACCGGCCTGTGGGCAGACGACCTCAAGGGCGCGCAATACGAGCGTGGCCTGAGCTTCGATTTGTCCTCGGTGGTGCGCAACATGGCCGGCCCGAGCAACCCACACGCCCGTGTTGCCACCAGCGACCTGGCGGCCAAGGGCATCTCTGGCCAGTGGGATGACGTGCCGGGGCAAATGCCCGACGGCGCGGTGATCATCGCCGCTATCACCAGTTGCACCAACACCAGCAACCCGCGCAACGTGATTGCTGCCGGGTTGCTGGCGCGTAACGCCAACAAGCTCGGGCTGGCCCGCAAACCGTGGGTCAAGTCGTCCCTGGCGCCGGGCTCGAAAACCGTGGCGATGTACCTCGACGAAGCAGGGCTGACCAGCGAACTGGAGCAGTTGGGTTTTGGCGTGGTGGCGTTTGCCTGCACCACCTGCAATGGCATGTCCGGAGCACTCGACCCGGTGATCCAGCAAGAGATCATCGACCGCGATCTGTACGCCACCGCCGTGCTCTCGGGCAACCGCAACTTCGACGGCCGTATCCACCCGTATGCCAAGCAGGCGTTCCTCGCTTCGCCGCCGCTGGTGGTGGCTTACGCAATTGCCGGCACCATCCGTTTCGACATCGAAAAAGACGTGCTGGGCCTGGACGCCAACGGCCAGGAAATCCGCCTGAAGGACATTTGGCCGAGCGACGAAGAAATCGACGCGGTGGTCAAGGCCTCGGTCAAGCCGGAGCAGTTCCGCCAGGTCTACATCCCGATGTTTGCGATCCACGAAGACACCGGCCCCAAAGTCACGCCGCTGTACGACTGGCGCCCGCAGAGCACCTACATCCGCCGCCCGCCTTACTGGGAAGGCGCCCTGGCCGGTGCGCGCCCGCTCAAGGGCATGCGCCCGCTGGCAGTGCTGCCAGACAACATCACCACCGATCACCTGTCGCCGTCCAACGCGATCATGCTCGACAGTGCCGCCGGCGAATACCTGGCGAAAATGGGCCTGCCGGAAGTCGACTTCAACTCCTACGCGACTCACCGGGGCGACCATTTGACCGCGCAGCGAGCCACCTTCGCCAACCCGAAACTGTTCAATGAAATGGTCATTGAAGACGGCAAGGTCAAGCAGGGTTCGCTGGCGCGCCTGGAGCCGGAAGGCAAGGTCACGCGCATGTGGGAAGCCATCGAAACCTACATGGAACGCAAGCAGCCGCTGATCATCATCGCCGGTGCTGACTACGGCCAGGGTTCGTCCCGGGACTGGGCGGCCAAGGGCGTACGCCTGGCCGGTGTGGAGGCGATCGCCGCCGAAGGCTTCGAGCGCATCCACCGCACCAACCTGGTGGGCATGGGCGTGTTGCCCCTGGAGTTCCTGCCGGGCACCGACCGCAAGACCTTGAAGATCGACGGTACCGAAACCTACGACGTGATCGGCGAACGCACCCCGCGTGCCCAGCTGACCTTGTTGATCAACCGCAAGAATGGCGAGCGTGTCGAGGTGCCGGTGACCTGCCGCCTGGACACGGCTGAAGAAGTGTCGATCTACGAAGCGGGCGGCGTGTTGCAACGTTTTGCCCAGGACTTCCTGGAATCGGCTGTTACCGCCTGACAACTGCGGCCGGGGTGAACGCCCCGGCCCATGAGGACCACCATGGCACACGTACCGCAGATCAAGATTCCCGCCACCTACATGCGTGGCGGCACCAGTAAAGGGGTGTTTTTCAGCCTCAAGGATTTGCCCGAGTCGGCCCAGGTTCCCGGCGCTGCGCGGGATGCATTGTTGCTGCGGGTGATCGGCAGCCCCGATCCGTATGACAAGCAAATCGACGGCATGGGCGGTGCGACCTCCAGCACCAGCAAAACCGTAATCCTCGCCAAAAGCACCCACGCCGATCACGACGTGGACTACCTGTTTGGCCAGGTGTCCATCGACAAGCCATTCGTGGACTGGAGCGGCAATTGCGGCAACCTGTCGGCGGCGGTGGGCTCCTTCGCCATCAGCGCGGGCCTGGTGGACGCCGCACGCGTTCCGCAAAACGGCGTGGCCGTGGTGCGTGTCTGGCAGGCGAATATCGGCAAGACCATCATCGCCCACGTGCCGATCACCGACGGCGTGGTGCAGGAGACCGGCGACTTCGAACTGGACGGCGTGACCTTCCCGGCCGCCGAAGTGCAATTGGAATTCATGGACCCGGCGGCGGAAGAAGAGGGCGGCGGTGGCTCGATGTTCCCTACCGGCAACCTGGTGGATGACCTGGAAGTGCCGGGTGTCGGCACGTTCAAGGCGACGCTGATCAATGCCGGGATTCCCACCATCTTTATCAATGCCCAGGACCTGGGTTACACCGGCACCGAGCTGCAGGGCGCGATCAACAGCGACCCCAAAGCCCTGGCGATGTTTGAAACCATCCGCGCCCACGGTGCGCTGCGCATGGGCCTGATCAAGCACCTGGACGAAGCGGCCCAGCGTCAGCACACGCCGAAGGTGGCGTTTGTGGCACGGCCTGCGGACTACGTGGCGTCCAGCGGCAAGGCGATCAAGGCAGGCGATGTAGACCTGCTGGTACGGGCGCTGTCCATGGGCAAGTTGCACCACGCGATGATGGGCACGGCAGCGGTGGCAATTGGCACGGCGGCGGCGATTTCCGGCACGCTGGTGAATGTGGCGGCGGGCGGTGTGGAGCGCAATGCGGTGCGGTTCGGGCATCCGTCCGGCACGTTGCGCGTAGGCGCCGAGGCCAGCCAGGTCGACGGTGAATGGGTCGTGAAAAAAGCCATCATGAGCCGCAGTGCGCGGGTGTTGATGGAAGGTTTCGTGCGCGTGCCCGGCGACTCTTTCTAACCGATCACAGGCAGGCACCAAGACCTGCCTTTTATAACACTTCAACCCTGACCCTGAGGATGGAACACACCTAACCCACTTTGGAGTACTGCCATGAGCGCCAACGTCGACCAGAACAACCGCCCCGACTACGACCAGGTCCTGCAGGACATCGCCGACTACGTCCTGGGCTTCAGGATCGAATCCCGCGACGCCCTGGACACCGCCCGCAACTGTCTGATGGACACCCTCGGTTGCGGCCTGCTGGCCCTGCGTTTCCCGGAGTGCACCAAGCATCTGGGGCCGATCGTCGAAGGCACGGTGGTGCCATTCGGTGCGCGGGTGCCGGGCACCTCGTTCCGCCTGGACCCGGTCAAGGCCGCGTGGGACATCGGCTGCATCGTGCGCTGGCTCGACTACAACGACACCTGGCTCGCCGCCGAGTGGGGCCATCCTTCCGATAACCTGGGCGGCATCCTCGCCGTCGCCGACCACCTCTCGCAAAAACGCGTGGCCAATGGCGATGCGCCGCTGACCGTGCGGGCGGTACTGGAGGCGATGATCATGGCGCACGAAATCCAGGGCGTGATTGCCCTGGAAAACTCCTTCAACCGTGTCGGCCTCGACCATGTGTTGCTGGTGAAAGTCGCCTCCACCGCCGTCACCGCCAAACTGATGGGCGCCAACCGTGAGCAACTGCTGTCGGCGCTGTCCCAGGCGTTTGTCGACGGCCAGGCATTGCGTACGTATCGCCATGCGCCGAACGCCGGTTCGCGCAAGTCGTGGGCGGCGGGGGATGCGTCGAGTCGCGGGGTGCGCCTGGCCGACATCACCATGCGCGGCGAGATGGGCATTCCCGGGGTGTTGAGTGCGCCGCAGTGGGGTTTTTATGACGTGCTGTTCAGCCACACCAACAAGGACCTGGCGCTCAAGCCCGAGGGCAAGCGCGCCTTCAGCCTGTCGCAGCCTTACGGTACGTATGTGATGGAGAACGTCCTGTTCAAGATCAGCTTCCCCGCCGAGTTCCACGCACAAACCGCCTGCGAGGCGGCGGTCACGTTGCACCCACACGTGAAGCACCGCCTGCATGAGATCGACAGGATTGTCATCACCACCCACGAGTCGGCGATCCGCATCATTTCCAAGGTCGGGCAGTTGGCCAACGCGGCGGACCGTGACCATTGCCTCCAGTACATGACCGCCGTGCCGCTGGCGTTTGGCAACCTGGTGGCGGAGCAATACGAGGATGAGTTCCACGCGGCCCATCCGATCATCGATGAGCTGCGGGACAAGATGGTCATCGTCGAGGAACCGCGCTACAGCCGCGAATACCTGGAGGCCGACAAGCGCTCCATCGCCAACGCGGTGCAGGTGTTCTTCAAGGATGGCTCCAGCACCGAACAGGTGGCCGTGGAATACCCGATTGGCCACCGTCGCCGTCGGGTGGATGGGATTCCGTTGCTGGAAGACAAGTTCAAGGCCAACCTGGCGACCCGGTTTACCGCTCAGCGCAGTGCCGAGATTTTTGCGCTGTGCAAGGATCAGGCACGGCTTGAGGCAACGCCCGTGAACCGGTTTGTGGACCTGTTCGTGATCTGAGAAACACCACGGCACTCACTGTGTAAACCCAATCAATGTGGGAGCAGGCAAGCCAGCTCCCACATTTGTTCTGTGTTGTTCAATGGAAAGTGGTCGACATCGCGCCGTTACATGCTGCCTTCTACGTCATCCAGGCTGAACGTCTCGGTATGGTCGTCATAGGAGAAAATCTCCGCATACCGTCCCCACGCCACCACGCTTTCCAGGGTTTTTTCCACAAAGGCTTCTGTCATCGAGTCTTCCAGTTCCTGCTCGAAACGCACCCGTGGCGCGCGGTGGCCGCTGCGCTCCAGCAACACCTGGTGAATGCGGGCGGCCAATGGCACGTGGCGGATCAAATGTTCGGCGAACAGGGTTTTACGCTCCTGGGTGCCGTAGTCGGCGAACAGTTTGCCGGCGTCGGTGAGGGTGATGTCGGCACCCTTGAGTTCGGCAAAGCCCAAATGCTCAAGCATCTCCGCGACCGGGAACAGATCGTCGACCTCCAGCAAGCGCCGTTCGGCCACGGTCGGCAGGCCGGCGTGGCCGTTGTAGGGTTCGGCGGCCAGGGTTTCGATCAGGCCGGCCATCAGGTTGGTGGACACTTCCGGCAGCAGGCTGCCCATTTTCAGCTCGGGTAAACCCCTGCTCGCGTCAGCGCTGCGGCGGTCGGTCATCAGGGCATAGATGTCGTCGACCATTTGCCTGAAGGTCGGGTCCAGCCGGTTGCGCGGGTGTGCAAACGGCACCTTGATCTCGGCTACCACCCGGCCAGGATTGGACGACAGCACCAGGATGCGGTCGCACATCAGCACGGCTTCTTCGATGTTGTGGGTCACGATCAGGATCGATTTGATCGGCAGCTGCTTGCCGCTCCACAGGTCCAGCAGGTCGGTGCGCAGGGTTTCAGCGGTGAGCACGTCCAGCGCCGAGAACGGTTCGTCCATCAACAGCAGCGTCGGGTTGACCACCAGCCCGCGGGCGAAACCCACACGCTGGCGCATGCCGCCGGACAGTTCCCGCGGGTAGGCGTTTTCAAAACCGTCCAGGCCGATCAGGTCGATGGCGGCCAGGGCGCGCCTGCGAGTTTCCTTGCGCTCGACCTGCAAGGCTTGCAGCCCGGCCTCGACGTTTTCCAGCACGGTCAGCCACGGGAACAGCGCGAAGGTCTGGAACACCATGGCCACGCCTTCGGCCGGGCCGTTGAGTGGCGCGCCGTTGTAGCGTACTTCGCCTGACGACGGCTGGATCAGCCCTGCGATGATGCGCAGCAAGGTCGACTTGCCCGAGCCTGAGCGGCCGAGCATGCCGACAATCTCGCCTTCGTGCAGGCTCAAGTCCACGCCGCTGAGGACTTGCAGCTCGTCTTTACCTTTGCCGAACACCCGGTTCACGTTTTTCAACGAGTAGATTTCCGGGGTGTCGGCGGTGTGCTCGGTATAGGTAGTCATCACAGCGAATCCCATCAATTCAGACGAAGTTTGTTTTCAGCCATGGCGTACATCGGCCGCCAGACCGCGCGGTTGAACGCCACCACGAAGATCGACATCACCACCACGCCCAGGGCGATTTTCGGGAAGTCGCCGGCAGCGGTGGTCTGTGCGATGTAGGCACCCAGCCCGTGGGCGACCACCTTGTCCTGGCCCCAGGAAACGTACTCGGACACGATGCTGGCGTTCCAGGCACCGCCCGAGGCGGTAATGGCGCCAGTGACGTAGTACGGGAAAATCCCCGGCAGCATCACCTTGCGCCACCACAGCCAGCCGCGAATGCGGAAGTTGGCGGCGGCTTCCTTGAAATCGTTGGGAAACGCGCTGGCGCCGGCGATCACGTTGAACAGGATGTACCACTGGGTACCCAGCACAATCAGCGGGCTCAGCCAGATATCCGGGTTGAGGTTGTAGTGCAGGATCACGATCACGAACACCGGGAACAGCAGGTTCGCCGGGAAGGCCGCGAGAAATTGCGCCAGCGGCTGGATTTTTTCCGCAAGGGCCGGGCGCAAGCCGATCATCACCCCCAGCGGCACCCAGATCAGCGAGGCGATCAGGATCAGGCCAGCCACCCGCAACAGCGTGATCAGGCCCAGCACAAACACATGGCCGACTTCGGCCAGGGTCACTTCGGTGCCGACGTACTGCACGATGTGATACAGCGCATAAGCGGCCAGCAGCGCGATGAGTGTGCCCCACACCCAGTCGATCACTTTTGAGGCTTTTGGTGTCTCTGCCGGCAACGCCTTGAGTGCACCGCCTGCCAGGCTGAAGCGCTTGTTGCCGATGCGGCTGATGGCGCGGGTGACAGGCCGCAGGATGCGCTGGACGATGCGCGTGCGCTGGATCAGGTTCAGCAGCCAGGATTGCGGCGCCGCGCCTTGGGAGGCGGTGGTTTCCATGCGGAACTTGTCGGCCCAGGCCACCAACGGGCGGAACAGGAACTGGTCATACATCAGGATGACCACGATCATCGCCAGGATCACGTAACCCACGGCGTGCAGGTCTTTCTGGGCAATCGCCAGGGCCAGGTACGAACCCACGCCCGGCAAGGTGATGGTCTTGTCGCCGACGGTAATGGCCTCGGAGGCGACCACGAAAAACCAGCCGCCGGACATGCTCATCATCATGTTCCACACCAGCCCCGGCATGGCGAAGGGCACGTCGAGCTTCCAGAACTTCTGCCAGCCGGACAGCCGCAGGTTGGTCGACACTTCCACCAGGTCATGGGGCAGCATGCGCAGCGACTGGTAGAAGCTGAACGTCATGTTCCAGGCCTGGCTGGTGAAAATCGCAAAGATGGCCGCGAACTCCGCGCCGAGCACGCGCCCGGGGAACAGCAGCAGGAAGAACGTCACGGTAAACGAGATGTAACCCAGCACCGGCACCGATTGCAGGATGTCGAGCACCGGCACCAGCAGTTTCTCGGCGCGCCGGCTTTTGGCGGCCAGGGTGCCGTACAACAGGGTGAACACCAGTGCTGCCACCATCGCCGCGAGCATGCGCATGGTGGTGCGCATCGCGTATTCCGGCAGGTTGGCCGGGTCAAGGGAGATGACTTCACTTTGCAAGGTGGCGATGGGCGCCCAGGTTTCCCGGGCAGTGATGGAGAAAAACAATAAAAAGCCGATCACCAGGGGCAGGGCGACCAGGTCCCAGCGGTTGGGCAACAAGCGCAATGTGGACGCAGGGATGTAGTGACGGAGCACTCTTTTCATAGGCAGTCATTCCTGCAGCGTTCAGGTTCAGGGCGTGATGGGAGTGAGCTTAGCTGCTGCACGAATGACCCACCGGGAACGAAGGGCGCTGTTTTCGCGAGTCAGGGGCAACGAGGCGTTGCAGGCGGGATTGTACGTTTCTGAATGTTACAAGCACATAAATTTGCTGTCAGTTTCCTGTACGAACTGCAGCTAGGGCGTTGGTGCCCCAGCCGTCGCTCGAGCGCTATTCAAACCGCAGGATCACCCGGCGGTTGTGTTTGCTCTTCTTCTCGATCTTTTCGCAGAACACCCGGCCGATTTCCTCGGTATTGGTCACATGGGTGCCGCCACAAGGCTGGATGTCGATTCCGGCAATTTCGATCACCCGTACCGAACCCTGGATCACCGGTGGTGCCACCGCCTGGGTGCGGGTGATCTGCAGCAGGGTGGAATACTCCGAGGCCGGCATGGACAGGGTTTTCACCGCGTGGGCCTGTTCGATCAAGGCATTGAGGTCGCGGGTGATGGTCTCTTTGTCGAGGGTCATTTCCGGCAGGTCGAAATCCAGGCGGCCCTTATCAAAGCCGATGCTGCAGCCGGTTACCGGCGCGTCGATGATCGAACACAGCAGGTGCAGGCAGGTGTGCATTTTCATGTGCTGGTAGCGGCGCTCCCAATCCAGGCTGGCGTCCACCTGCATCCCGGCGGCCAGTTGTTCAGGGCAGTGTTCCACCTGGTGCCAGATGATCGAGCGCAGCACCGGGTCGCGCACGGTGCCGGTGATGTCGACGCGGCTGCCATCGGGCAGGATGAAGTGGCCGGTGTCCCCCGGCTGCCCGCCGCCGGTGGGGTAGAACAGCGTGTGTTCCAGGGCGATTCCTTGTTCACTGACGGCAATCACCCGCGCACTGAAGGCATTCTGGTAAGGCGCGCTGTCGAACAGCGCGAGGGTTTCCATGGTGTGCACGGACATGTTCAACCTCCGACGATCAGTGGGCTGGCTTGCAGCAGGCGACGAACCATCGCGCTCAAGCCAGGGGGAGAGAGCAGGGTGATTTCAAATTCGGGCCCGGTCACTTTCAGGTTCAGTGGCAGGCGTGGCGGGTAGGCCGTTGTCTCGATATGGCGCAGGCGGAACTGCAGGTGGTGGCGTTCCTTGACCGTCGGCTCCAGCAGCAGGCCGGGCAGGGGATGAAAGTCGGCGTCCAGCACCGTGACCTTGTGGCTGGCGTTGACCTCGCCGACCACGTGCAGCCGCTCGTCGAGGGCAAACGCGCCGAGGTAGTTGCTGTGGTCCGACTCGTCGTTTTTCTGCAACTGGATCTGGTTGACCACCTTGACCTTGGTGCCGGCCGGCACGTCCTGGGTGATCACGCAGGAAGGGCTGATAAACACGTTGTCGCCGATCAGCACATAACCGAGCACCCGCGCGCCGGAACCGACTTCCACGTTGTTGCCCAGGCGCGGATGGCGCTTGCCGTCGGGGTTGTTGGCGATGCCCCGGGCGCCCAGGGTCACGCCACAGAGGATGTAGCAGTCGTTGCCGATCTCGCAGGTTTCACCGATGACCGTGCCGTAGCCGTGGTCCAGCACAAAGCGCCGGCCGATCCGCGCGGCGGGATGAATTTCGGCGCCTGACAAAATCTTGCCCTGGTTGCTCAGCTTCAGGGCGATGGCGCAAAACACGCCGTTGTTCTTGTCCGGGAAATTCCACACCAGGTGCGCCAGCCGGTAGTACAGCACCGCCTTGAACGAGGCGTAGGACTCCAGGATCAGCTCCCCGCGCCCGCGGGACGCCGGGTCGCGCCAGGCATAGGCGATCAGGTCTTCGGCCACCGCCTGGGCCGCCGCCTGGACCAGCGTGCCAAGGTGCTCTTCCAGTTGCTTCAACTGCGTTGGCGTCAGCGTGGTGATGAGGTGGGTGAGCAACTCATCGTGCAGTTGTTGCATGTCGATAAAGCCCCCCATGGAGGCACCCCCGCAATAGTTGTTATTCAAAACAGGGCAAATAACCGTCGGCACTGTCGTAGACCATGGTCAGCACAACGGTGTCGGTAGGCAGCTCCGGCGCCAGCTTGGCGATGGCCACCATGTTGGCGGCCGAGGACAACCCGAGGCTGATGGCGTCGGTGCGCATGATGCGTTTGATCATGTCGATGCATTCCTGGCGCGACACCTTGAGCATCCCGTCAATGATCGCGACGTTGAGAATGCTCGGGATCAGGCCAATGGAGAGGCCCTGGATATGGTGGGGGGCGTGGCGGTCGCTGAGCAGGTCGCACTCCTCCGGCTCCACGCCCATCACGCGGATCGCCGGCCAGGTGGCCTTGAGGGTTTCGCCGATGCCGGTGATATGGCCGCCGGTGCCGATGCCGCTGACGAAGTAGTCCACCCGCTGCTCGCCGAAGGCTCGGATGATTTCCCGGGCGGTGGTGTCGCGGTGGGTTTGCGGGTTGGCGCCGTTGCGCTGCTGGTTGAGCATCACGTAGCTGGGGTTTTCCAGCTGCAGTTCCATGCACTTTTCACCGTGGGAATTGTTGCCCAGGCGGCTGTCCGACAGCACCACCCGGGCGCCATAGAGGCGCAGCAGTTTCTGCTTCTCGGGGCTGTAGTTGTCGGGGATCACCAGCACCACTTTGTAGCCCAGCACGTTGCCGGCCATCACCAGGCCGATGCCGGTGTTGCCACCGCTGGGCTCGATAATGGTTTGCCCTGAGCCACGGATCAGAATGCCCCGGCGCTCGGCGTCGAGGATCATGCCCAGGGCGATGCGCGCCTTGTGGCTGCCGCCGGGGTTGAGGGACTCCAGCTTCGCGTAGACCTCAATGCCGAGGTCTTCGGAAAACTGTTCCAGGCGCACGATGGGCGTTTGGCCAATCGCGTCGAGTATCGAGTTATGCAACATCAAGTAAGAACCCATGGCCGCTGATCAGTACAAAGGCATGTCGGGTTCGACGTCGCGAACCCAGTGTTTCATGCCACCTTGCAGTACTTTGGTGTTGGCGAATCCGGCTGCCAGCAGGGTAGTGGCGGCTTGTTCCGCGCGCGTTCCGGCGTAGCAGATCAGGTAGTGCGTGTTGTCACGGCTGAGGGTGGCGAGTTGCCCGTCGAGTTCGGCCAGCGGGATGTGCACCACGCCTGGCAACTTGCACACTTCCAGTTCGCTGGCATCGCGCACGTCCAGCAACACGTCGGCCTTGCTGTGTTGTTCGAGCAGTTGCTTGAGCACCCGTGGCTTGATGTAGCGCTCTTCGGCCAACGACGGCTGGCTCGGCACGGCATCCGCACACACGGCAGGTGCGACGGATTGGCTGTGGCGCAGTTCCGAGCAGCAAGGGCAGTCGGCGCGGCGCTTGAAGCGGATCTCGCTGAATTTCATCGCCAGTGCATCAAAACGCATCAGCCGGCCCGACAACGGTTCGCCAATGCCGATCAACAGCTTGATCGCCTCGGTGGCCTGGATCATCCCGACTACGCCGGGCAATACGCCGATGACGCCGCCGGCGCTGCAATTGGGTGCCAGTTCCGCCGGCGGGGCCTGGGGAAACAGGCAGCGGTAGCACGGCCCGCCTTTATAGTTGAGCACGCTGATCTGCCCGTCGAAACGGTAGATGGCGCCGTACACCAACGGTTTGCCCAGTTGCACGCAGGCATCGTTGACGAGATAGCGGGTTTCGAAATTGTCGGTGCCGTCGATCACCAGGTCATAGGCGCCCACCAGTTCCAGGGCGTTGTCGGTGTTGAAGGCGGTGTCGTAGGTGTTGATCTGGATGTGGCTGTTCAGGTCCTGCAAGCGCCGCCTGGCGGACTCGACCTTGGGCAGGCCCAGGGTGCTGTTGCCGTGGACGATCTGGCGTTGCAGGTTGCTGCTTTCCACCACGTCGAAATCCACCAGCCCCAGGGTGCCGATGCCGGCGGCCGCCAGGTACAGGCTGATGGGCGAACCGAGGCCGCCGGTGCCGATGATCAGCACGCGGGCTTTCTTCAGGTTCAGTTGGCCTTCGCGGCCGACGCCGGGCAGGGTGATGTGGCGCACGTAGCGCTGCACTTCTTCGTTGCTCAGTGAGTCGACGTCCATGCCGCCGGACGTGGCCAGCAGCACTTCGATTTTCGCTTTCTCGGGCAACGTGTCGTTGGCGTCGATCAGCGCTTCCTCGGCGGTGAACAGGAAGTGTTCCTTGAGCTGGTTGTTCTCGTAGAGCAGGTGCGCCCGTAACTGCGGGTGCTCGGTGCACAGGTTTTCAATGACTTCGCGCAATGTCGATCCGGCACCCTCAAGGGTCGATGCTGGCAGCTTGGCCACGCGGACCAGGATGTCGGGGAAAGAGACAGCGTTCATGCACAACTCCGTTTGCAGGTCGTTGAAGGGGTTTTGGGCGAAGCGCTTGCCATCCCAGGCAAACAGCTTGGAACCTTGGGTCTTGCCCTGGCGAACATCCACCACCAGGTAGCTCACGGGGTAGATCGGCTCGCCCATGAAGAGGGCCTTGTCCTGGTCTTCGTCGCTGAAATACGCGCCGACGTCAGGGTGGGAGTGGTAGATCACCACCACCGGGTTATCACTGCGAAACGCCTTGTTCATCATCAGCGTGTCGGCCACCGAAAAGGTGTAGCCGTTGGCAGCGCTGCGTGAATACATCTCGGGGTTCTTGCGGTGCAGTTCGTTCTGGATATTGCTGCCCAGGTACACGCTGCCATCGGCGAAAACGAAACCGCAGCATTCCTCGGGGTAGCTGCGGTCGGCGTGGGCGTAAATCTGCTCCAGGGCGCTCGGGCTCAGGACCTTCATCTCAGTTTTTCTTCGCCAGGAGCTTTTCGATGGGCAGCTTGGTAATTGCAAAACCGGCCAGCAGGATCGCCGAATACATCATCAGGTCCCTGGAAATCTGCACGCCTTCGTACCAGGCACCGATGATCACCGCGAACACCGGGAAGATGATGAACACGAAGGACAAAATGATCGGGCTCAGGCGCTTGAGCAGCATGAAATACACGATAAAACCGCCCACCGAGGCCACCAGGCCGAGGTAGAACAGCGCACTCCAGGAGCGCAGGGTGATGTCTTCGAAGGTCGGGGTTTCAAACCACAGGCCGGCGACAAACAGCATCATCCCGGCGATGCCGATGGGCAGGGTGTTGTAGGTAATCACGCTGATGGCGCTGCCTTGTTTCTTGGTAATCACGTAGCACAGGGCATGCATGATCGCGGCGGTCAGAATCGCCAGCACCCCGAAGAACTCGGCATGGTCCAGGTGCAGGCCCTGGCTCTTGATGATCATGTACAGGCTGCCGAAACCGATGGCGATACCGACCACCTGGGAAAAGTAGATGCGTTCACGCAGGAACAGCGCAGAGAAAATCAGGATAAACACCGGCATGCAGCTGAACAGCAGGGCGGTGAGGCCGGACGAGACATGCATCTCGCCGTAGTTGAGCAGGTAATACGGCACGCTGAAGTAGGACAGCGTCACAAATACGAAGAACCAGCGGCTTTCCCGGGGAAACAGGATCGGCTCGCGGCGCACCCAGGCAAAACACAGGAACAGCGGAAAGGCGATCAGAAAGCGCAGCCCGGCGGAGGTCAGCGGCGGCACGCTTTCCACGGCGATCTTGATGCCCAGCCAGGTGGTGCCCCAGCTCAGGCACACGATCAGGAACATCACACTGGTAATCAGCCCAGCCAACCACTGCTTGTGAGTTTTTGTTTTTTCAGCGTTTTCGAGAACGGCGGACATTGGCATCGTGACATTGCTTCCATGAGACCGAATTGACCTCTATATTGAGTGCCTTGATTCGGTGATTGAACCCGTAAAAGCACACTATTAGGGCGAATGATGGCTGTCAAAACAAATATTGACATGGTGTCAATTATGCGAGAAGGACTCTCCAGCGGGCAGGGCGTGAAGTACAAACGCCTGTCCGATGTCATGGAGCGGGGCATTCTTGAAGGCTTGATTGAACCGGGAAGAAAACTGCCGCCTCATCGGGTGCTTTCCGACAATCTGGGGGTGACCATTGGCACCATCAGTCGCGCCTACGGTGAGCTGGAACGGCTGGGGTTAGTGGTGGCGCGGGTGGGTGACGGCACCTTCGTGCGCAAGCGTGGGATGGAGCGCCAAAGGGATGAAGGCTTTCGCAACTTCAGCGACGAGCCGCGGCAGTATTTTGATATGAGCCGCAACATGCATATCCCCGGGCAGGAGACCACGTTCCTGGCCCAAAGCTTCCAGACACTGGCCACCAACGCCAAGTTTTTGCAGGACATCAGCGCCTACACCCCGGACGCCGGGTTGCCGCGCTACCGTGCGGCGGGCGCGCAGTGGCTGGTGCAGCGGGATTTCCATCCGATTCCCGAGCAGGTGATTTGCGTGAACGGCGGCCAGCACGGGCTGCTGTGCGCATTGATGGCGCTGTTGCGGGCCGGCGACACGGTGGTCACCGAACAGTTGACCTACCCGGGGCTGATCACCGCCGCGCGCATGCTGGGGATACGCCTGATCGGCCTGGAAATGGACGAAGAAGGGCTGTTGCCGGGGGCGCTGGATGAGGTGTGCCGCAATCACCGGGTTTCAGCGTTGTACTGCACGCCGACCATCCAGAATCCTACGACGGCGGTGCTGTCGGTCGCGCGCCGTGAGGCGCTGGTCAAGGTCTGCCGTGAACACAACCTGCTGATTCTCGAGGACGAGGCCCACGGCGTGTTGGTGGAAGATCGTCCGCCGCCCCTGAGCCATTTCGCGCCGGAACGTACAATTCTGATCAGCAGCCTGAGCAAGGCAGTGTCGGCGGGGTTGCGTGTGGGGTACGTGCATGCGCCACCGGCGCTGGTCAGCCGGATTTCCGCGGCGCTGCGCTCAACCTGCTGGATGGCCACGCCGGTGACCCTGGAACTGGCCACCCAATGGATCGAAAACGGCACGGCGGAGCACCTGCTGCACCAGCAAATCCAGGAAATCAGCCGACGCAAGGCGTTGGTGGAAGGGCTGCTGATCGGCCTGGAATATCGCACCCATCTCAATAGCCCGCACTTCTGGATCGAAGTCCCGGAGCCTTGGCGCGCGTCGGAAATCGAGGCAGAGCTGAAGCAGAATAATTACCTGATTGCCACAGCCGAAGCGTTTGCGGTGGGCCAGACGGCGGTGCCGCAGTTTATCCGGGCGAGTATCTGCAACACGTCGGGGGATGATCAGTTGTTGCTGGCAGGGTTTGATGCGCTGGCGACGGCGCTGGGGCAGGGCGGGGGGAGATTCCACTTGTGAAAATAGACCCTTGTGGCGAGGGGGCTTGTCCCCCGTTGGGCGGCGCAGCAGCCCCAAACCTGCCGACGCCGTTCTGTCTGAGAGACTGCGGTGGCATTACTGGGGCCGCTTCGCAGCCCAACGGGGGACAAGCCCCCTCGCCACAGGGGATCAGTGGTGTCTGAACAACCGGTTACTTGAACCGCCGCTCCACCCCTTTCTCCACCAGAATCTTCGCCGAAATCTCTTCCACCGAAAAATGCGTGGAATTGATGTGCGCAATATTCTCCCGGCGGAACAGATTTTCTACTTCCCGCACTTCAAATTCGCACTGCGCATAGCTGGAGTATCGGCTATTGGGCTTGCGTTCATTACGAATCGCTGTCAGCCGGTCCGGGTCAATGGTCAGCCCGAACAGCTTGTGCTGGTGCGCGCGCAGGGCGGCAGGCAGTGTCAGGTGCTCCATGTCGTCTTCGGTCAGCGGGTAGTTGGCCGCGCGAATCCCGAATTGCATGGCCATATAAAGGCAGGTCGGCGTCTTGCCGCAGCGGGACACGCCCACCAGGATCAAATCAGCCTTGTCGTAGTAGTGGGTGCGGGCGCCGTCGTCGTTGTCGAGGGCAAAGTTCACCGCCTCGATCCGCTCCATATAGTTGGAGTTGTGGCCAATGGAGTGAGATTTTCCGACAGAGTATGACGAATGTTCACTTAACTCTTGTTCCAGCGGCGCCAGGAAGGTAGAGAAGATGTCGATCATGAAACCATTGGAGGTCGCGAGGATCTCACGAATGTCCTGATTGACGATGGTGTCGAAAATGATCGGACGAAATCCGTCTTTTTCGGCCGCCAGATTGATTTGTTGTACCATGGCTCGCGCTTTATCCACGCTATCGATATAGGGTCGCGTGAATTTGCTGAAGGTAATGTTTTCGAACTGCGCCAACAGGCTTTGACCCAGGGTTTCGGCTGTGATGCCGGTGCCGTCGGAGATAAAGAAAGCAGATCGTTTCATTTGAGCCTTGGGCCTTAAGCTGATGACGAATCTTGGATATGATAGGCGCGATTTTGCCGTCCCGCAGTGGGCCGCATTCTCACTTATTTTCCAGGTCCAGGCCACAAACGCCGGTAACCGCTCCTACTGAGCCGCCGGCGTCCTGAGCTTTTCCAATACAGAAAGTGGAGAGATCACCTTGGTAGAGTACGTAGTTTCCCTCGATAAGCTCGGCGTCCATGATGTAGAGCACGTAGGGGGCAAGAACGCATCCCTGGGCGAGATGATCAGTAATCTTGCGGGCGCCGGTGTATCGGTTCCAGGTGGTTTTGCCACCACCGCCCAGGCTTACCGTGATTTCCTCGAGTTGAGCGGCCTCAACGATCAGATCCATGCCGCCCTCGATGCGCTGGACGTCGATGACGTCAACGCCCTGGCCAAGACCGGCGCCCAGATCCGTCAATGGATCATGGAAGCCGAGTTCCCCGAGAAGCTCAACGCCGAGATCCGCACCGCGTTTGCCACGCTGTCGGCCGGTAACCCGGACATGGCCGTCGCCGTGCGCTCCTCGGCCACCGCCGAAGACCTGCCAGACGCCTCCTTCGCCGGTCAGCAAGAAACCTTCCTGAACATCCGCGGCGTGGAAAACGTGATCCGCGCGGCCAAGGAAGTGTTCGCCTCGCTGTTCAACGACCGCGCCATTTCCTACCGTGTACACCAGGGTTTCGACCACAAGCTGGTGGCCCTGTCTGCCGGTGTGCAGCGCATGGTGCGTTCGGAAACCGGCACGGCCGGCGTGATGTTCACCCTGGACACCGAGTCGGGCTTTCGCGACGTGGTCTTCATCACCGGCGCCTACGGCCTCGGCGAAACCGTCGTACAAGGTGCGGTGAACCCGGACGAATTCTACGTCCACAAACACACCCTTGAAGCCGGCCGTCCGGCCATCCTGCGCCGCAACCTGGGCAGCAAGGCGATCAAGATGATCTACGGCGACGAGGCCAAGGCCGGTCGCTCGGTAAAAACCGTTGATGTCGACAAGGCCGAACGTGCGCGTTTCTGCCTCACCGACGCCGAAGTCAGCGAATTGGCCAAACAAGCGATGATCATCGAAAAGCACTACAAGTGCCCGATGGACATCGAATGGGCCAAGGACGGTGACGACGGCAAGCTGTACATCGTTCAGGCCCGGCCTGAGACCGTGAAGAGCCGCACCTCGGCCAACGTCATGGAACGCTACCTGTTGAAAGAAACCGGCACCGTGCTGGTGGAAGGCCGTGCCATCGGCCAGCGCATCGGCGCCGGCAAGGTGCGGATCATCAAGGACGTGTCCGAGATGGACAAAGTCCAGCCAGGCGACGTGCTGGTCTCCGACATGACCGACCCGGACTGGGAACCGGTGATGAAACGCGCCAGCGCCATCGTCACCAACCGTGGCGGGCGTACCTGCCACGCGGCGATCATCGCCCGTGAGCTGGGGATCCCGGCAGTGGTCGGTTGCGGCAACGCCACCCAACTGTTGAAAGACGGCCAGGGCGTGACTGTGTCCTGCGCCGAAGGCGACACCGGCTTCATCTTCGAAGGTGAACTGGGCTTCGACATCAAGCAAAACTCCATCGACGCCATGCCCGACCTGCCGTTCAAGATCATGATGAACGTCGGCAACCCGGACCGCGCCTTCGACTTCGCGCAGTTGCCGAACGCCGGTGTGGGCCTGGCCCGCCTGGAGTTCATCATCAACCGCATGATCGGCGTGCACCCCAAGGCACTGTTGAACTACGACGGCCTGCCGCCGGACATCAAGGAAAGCGTCGACAAGCGCATCGCCGGCTACAACGACCCGGTGGGCTTCTACGTCGAGAAGCTGGTGGAAGGCATCAGCACCCTGGCGGCGGCGTTCTACCCGAAAAAGGTCATCGTGCGGCTGTCGGACTTCAAGTCCAACGAATACGCGAACCTGATCGGCGGCAAGCTCTACGAGCCGGAAGAAGAAAACCCGATGCTGGGCTTCCGGGGCGCCTCGCGTTACATCAGCGAAGCCTTCCGCGACTGCTTCGAGCTGGAATGCCGCGCCCTCAAGCGCGTGCGCAACGAGATGGGCCTGACCAACGTCGAAATCATGGTGCCATTCGTGCGCACCCTGGGCGAGGCGAGCCAGGTGGTGGACCTGCTGGCTGAAAACGGCCTGTCCCGTGGCGAGAACGGCCTGCGCGTCATCATGATGTGCGAGCTGCCGTCCAACGCCATCCTGGCTGAAGAGTTCCTGGAATTCTTCGACGGCTTCTCCATCGGCTCCAACGACCTGACCCAATTGACCCTGGGCCTGGACCGCGACTCGGGGATCATCGCCCACCTGTTCGACGAGCGTAACCCTGCGGTCAAGAAGCTGCTGGCCAACGCCATCCAGGCGTGCAACAAGGCTGGCAAGTACATCGGGATCTGCGGCCAAGGCCCTTCCGATCACCCCGACCTGGCCAAATGGCTGATGGAACAGGGCATCGAAAGCGTCTCGCTGAACCCCGATTCGGTACTGGAAACCTGGTTCTTCCTGGCTGAAGGTCAAGCTCAGGCGTAAGACGCAACCTCAAAAAGTGCTGGTCAATCGTTAGGGTTGGCCGGCATTTCTCATTCTGTACAGGGCGGAACTCCTTCCGGACGCCGCCCTTTTTTGTGCAAGAGCATTATGCAAAGCAGCAGCAACCTGTTTCCTGTCGCCTTGATCAGCGCTGAGCGTCGTGGCGACCTGAGTGAAGATGTGTATCGCCTCAAGCCCGGCAACAGCCCTGACGGCACCGTCGAGCTGGCCGTGACCCGCCTGGGCCTGGCCGATGTCCCGGAAAACCGGGGCGTGCCGGTGGTTTTGTTGCATGGCAGTTTCTCCAACCGACGCTTTTGGTATTCGCCCAAGGGGATCGGCCTGGGCGCTTACCTGGCGCGCGAGGGGTTCGACGTCTGGATCCCGGAAATGCGCGGCCACGGGCTGTCCCGACGTAACCACGACTACGCCAAAAACCGCGTTGCCGACTATGCTCGCTACGACTTGCCGGCCATTGCTGCCTTTGTGCGCGAGCAAAGTGGGCAGATTCCCCACTGGATCGGGCATTCCCTGGGTGGCACAACCCTGGCTGCGGCCCTGGGTGGGCAGCACCTTGGCGCGCCGGCAGTGGCCTCGGTGGCGCTGTTTGGCTGCCAGGTCAGCCGTACCCATTGGCCGTTGAAACTGCCACCGTTGGAATGGACCGGTCGCCTGCTCTTGAAGCGCTTTGGCCAATTGTCCGGTGCTCGGTGGAAACGCGGCCCGGAGGACGAACCGGCAGGTGTGCTGATTGAAGCCATGCGCTGGAATGGCCTGTTCGGCCGCTTTGGCGAAGGGAAGCAGGATTGGTGGAAAGGCCTGGCAGCGGTCGACGTGCCGCTATTGGCGGTGAGCGCTGCCGGCGATCACCAGGACCCGGACTGGGCCTGTCGCAAACTCTTCGAGCAAGTCGGCTCCGAGCATCGCCAGTACCTGTGCCTGGGGCGCCGGCAAGGGTTCAGCGGGGATTTCGGGCACGTCGAGATGCTCGTCAGCAAGGCTGCCCAGGCTGAAGTGTGGCCGTTGGTGAGGCGTTGGCTGAAAGATCCGCTTACACCTTTGGCGGGGGCGCAGTCGCAGGAACTTGCTGTGGTTTGAGCGCAAGGCTCTATCAGGGGCGTTTCGCTTGTTTGCCGTAGCGGCTAAGATATGACGCGTTGGGTGGTTCTGGTCATATTCAGTCGCGCAGTGGGTCTTGCGTTGCTGTCGGATGGGCCTGACTATTCGGCCCGGATTAAAGAACCTTCATGGCAAAGCGTTTCCAGATGTAAGTAAACAGTGGGATGTTTGACACCTTCTTTCACCTACAGGAGTTTCTCGATGAACCATTACCTTACCCCCGACCTGTGTGACGCCTACCCGGAGCTGGTGCAGGTGGTTGAGCCGATGTTCAGCAATTTCGGCGGCCGAGACTCCTTTGGTGGCGAGATCGTGACCATCAAGTGCTTTGAAGACAATTCCCTGGTCAAGGAACAAGCCGAACTCAATGGCGCCGGCAAGGTGCTGGTGGTCGACGGTGGTGGTTCCCTGCGCCGTGCGTTGCTGGGCGACATGATTGCCGAGAAAGCCGCGAAAAACGGCTGGGAAGGGCTGGTGATCTACGGCTGCATCCGCGATGTGGACGTGATTGCCCAGACCGATTTGGGTGTACAGGCCCTGGCCAGCCACCCGATGAAGACAGAAAAGCGCGGTATCGGCGATTTGAACGTGGCGGTGACCTTCGCTGGCGTGACCTTCCGCCCGGGTGAGTACGTGTACGCCGACAATAACGGTGTGATCGTCTCCCCCAGCCCGCTGAAAATGCCTGAATAAATAGCAGTAGCCGACAGGGGTGAGGATGTTCGAGGAAGAAAACGCGCAGTGGGGGCTGGTGCATGCCCTGGTGCTGGACGGTAAGGGTGGTGCGCGTTCGATTGCCCGGACAGAGCTTGATGAGCTGCAACTGCAGCCTCAGGAAAGCCTGTGGCTGCATTGGGACCGTAGCCATCCCCAGACCCAGACCTGGTTGCGCAAATCCAGCGGCTTGAGCGAGTTCGCGTGTGACCTGCTGCTGGAGGAAAACACCCGCCCACGCCTGTTGCCGCTGCCGGACGCCGAACTGCTGCTGTTTTTACGCGGTGTCAACCTGAACCCCGGCGCCGAACCGGAAGACATGGTCTCGGTGCGTATCTTTGCCTCGGCCGCGCGGGTGATTTCCCTGCGCTTGCGCCCGTTACGTGCAACGGATGAGCTGCTGGTGCAGTTGGCGGATGGCAAGGGGCCGAAAACGTCGTCGGAACTGGTCCTTTATATGGCGCAGTACCTGACCAACAAGGTCCAGGATCTGGTCAGTGATCTGTCTGAAATCGTCGATATCGAAGAAGAAAAACTGGATGCCGACGAACGGTATACCCCGGAGCATGGCAGCGTTTTGCAGATCCGTCGGCGCGCCGCCGGGCTGAAACGTTTCCTGTCGCCGCAGCGGGATATTTTCGCGCAGTTGACCCGGATCAAACTGCCCTGGTTCTGCGACGACGATGCTGACTACTGGAACGAATTGAACAACAGCCTGACCCGTTACCTGGAAGAGCTCGAATTGGCCCGGGAGCGCGTGGGGCTTGTGCTTGAGACCGAAGACCGGCGTTTGAGCCTGCGCATGAACCGCACCATGTACCGCTTCGGGATCATCACCGGGATCTTCCTGCCGATGAGTTTCCTGACCGGTTTGCTGGGGATCAATGTGGGGGGAATTCCGTTCTCTTCCAGCCCTTACGGGTTCCTGATTGCCTGCCTGATGATGGTCACGGTGGCGGTCGGGCAGTGGTGGTTGTTTCGACGTTTACGTTGGGTCTGACCTGAATGTGACCTGAACGTGGAAAGAGGTCATGTGACCCGAAGAATTTTACCCTCGTCTTTTAAATCACTTGCGAGAGGTTTTTATGCACGATCCGTTCGAACAGTCTTTGCGTGACATGCTGAATGCTTCGCCGTCCAACCGGGACGACGATGCTTGCCTGGGTCGCGTTTTGAAAACCGCCAACCGCCAGGTCGGGGCGGGGGACCTGTTCGGTCTGCTCGGCCGCTGGTTGCCGGCATTGATGATGGCCCTGAACAACGGTTCGGCCCATGTTTCACCGGTTTCCCGTCGTAAACCTCTTGCTCGCACTGCTGATAAGGCTGAATGAATATGGAACTCGATCTCTGGACCCAGAGTCTGGTAACTGCAATGACTGCGCTGTGGACCAAGGTGGCGAATTTCATTCCCAACCTGTTTGGTGCCCTGGTGGTGGTACTGCTGGGTTTTGTCGTGGCCAAGCTGCTCGACACCCTGCTCTCCAAATTGCTGGCTAAACTGGGTCTCGATCGACTGATGGGCGGTACCGGCCTGACCAAGATTCTGGGACGTGCCGGGCTGCAAGTGCCGATCTCGACATTGATCGGCAAGATCGTTTATTGGTTTGTTTTGCTGATTTTTCTGGTTTCTGCGGCTGAATCCCTTGGACTTGAGCGAGTTTCAGCTACGCTCGACATGCTGGCGTTGTATTTGCCGAAGGTATTCGGTGGCGCGCTGGTGCTGCTCGTAGGGGTTTTGCTGGCGCAACTGGCCAATGGCCTGGTGCGCGGCGCGGCTGAAGGGGTAGGGCTGGATTACGCCAGCGGCCTGGGGCGAATCGCTCAGGGCCTGGTGATTATCATCAGTATTTCGGTCGCGATCAGCCAGTTGGAGGTCAAGACTGACCTGCTGAACCATGTGATTGTGATTGTTTTGATTACCGTTGGTCTGGCCGTTGCGCTGGCCATGGGACTGGGAAGCCGGGAAATTGCCGGGCAGATTCTTGCGGGAATCTATGTGCGTGAGCTGTATCAGGTTGGGCAACAAGTGCGTGTGGGCGAGGTCGAAGGGCAGATCGAGGAGATCGGCACGGTTAAGACAACAGTGCTGACCGACGATGGCGAACTGGTGTCGCTTTCGAATCGGATCCTGCTGGAACAGCATGTGACTAGCCGCTAACCCGGCAAACCCTGCTAATGTACGCCGCCGCAAACCTGGGTATCCAGGCTGAGGCGGACATTGACCTGACTGTCGGCACGACTTGTTTTGAATAAAGCCCAAACGCTGTCCACGCGCTATGACCCCCGTGAGCTCTCTGATGAGGAGTTGGTCGCGCGCTCGCACACGGAGCTGTTTCACGTAACACGCGCGTACGAAGAATTGATGCGCAGGTATCAACGCACTCT
Source organism: Pseudomonas sp. PAMC 25886 (assembly GCF_000242655.1). Lineage (NCBI taxonomy): Bacteria > Pseudomonadati > Pseudomonadota > Gammaproteobacteria > Pseudomonadales > Pseudomonadaceae > Pseudomonas > Pseudomonas sp. PAMC 25886. The sequence goes on along the minus strand of NZ_AHHC01000084.1, from coordinate 41,717 downwards.
GTTCAACGTTTGTTCAAGGTATTTAGGGAACGATAGAGATGCGGATGATGTCTGTCAGGAAGTGATGCTCAAGGTGCTATACGGCCTGAAGAACTTCGAGGGCAAATCGAAGTTCAAGACATGGCTTTATAGCATCACGTACAACGAGTGCATCACGCAGTATCGGAAGGAACGGCGAAAGCGTCGCTTGATGGACGCTTTGAGTCTGGACCCCCTTGAGGAAGCGTCTGAAGAGAAGGCGCCAACCCCGGAAGAAAAGGGCGGACTCGATCGCTGGTTGGTGCATGTGAACCCGATTGACCGGGAAATTCTGGTGCTACGATTTGTCGCAGAGCTGGAATTTCAGGAAATCGCTGACATCATGCATATGGGTTTGAGTGCTACAAAAATGCGTTACAAACGTGCTCTTGATAAATTACGTGAGAAATTTGCGGGCAGTACTGAAACTTAGTGCGTGGCAAATATCTCTTACGTGTAGGCAAGTTCTGTTAGACTTGTCGCCGAGTTGTCCCCCGGTATGTGGGACTGCTTTACAATCACCAGATGGGGATTTAACGGATGAAACTGAAAAACACCTTGGGCTTGGCCATTGGTACTCTTATTGCTGCTACTTCCTTCGGCGCTCTGGCACAAGGTCAAGGCGCAGTTGAAGGCCAGCTGTTCTACAAAAAGCAGTTCAACGATAGCGTCAAGCATATCGAAGACGGCTACAATCCTGGCGCAAGCATCGGTTACTTCCTGACCGACGACGTGTCGATCAACCTGAACTACGACACTACCAACCACACCCGTTCGAACGACGGTACCGGTAGCCAGAAGATCAAGGGTGATACCGGCAGCGTTACTGCCCAGTACCACTTCGGTCAAGCTGGTGTCGACTCCCTGCGTCCATACGTAGAGGGCGGTTTCGGCCACCAGAGCCGTACCAACGTAGAAGCTGATGGTCACAAAGGTCGCGATCAATCGACCCTGGCTATCGCTGGCGCTGGTGTGAAGTACTACTTCACCGACAACCTGTTCGCACGTGCTGGTGTTGAAGCTGACTACGCACTGGACAACGGCAAGTGGGACTACTCCGCACTGGTTGGTCTGGGCGTAAACTTCGGCGGCAACGCTGGTAAAACTGCTCCAGCTCCTACCCCGGCACCAGCTCCAGAGCCAGTTCCAGAGCCAGAAGCTCCGGTTGCTCAGGTTGTTCGTGTTGAGCTGGACGTGAAGTTCGACTTCGACAAGTCGGTTGTTAAGCCTAACAGCTACGGCGACGTGAAAAACCTCGCTGACTTCATGAAACAGTACCCACAAACCACCACCGTTGTTGAAGGTCACACTGACTCCGTCGGTCCTGACGCTTACAACCAGAAGCTGTCCCAGCGTCGTGCTGACGCTGTTAAGCAAGTCCTGGTCAAAGACGGTATTGCTCCTAACCGTGTAAGCTCGGTTGGTTATGGCAAATCCCGCCCAGTTGCTGACAACGCAACTGAAGCTGGCCGTGCTATCAACCGTCGCGTAGAAGCCTCGGTAGAAGCACAAGCAGCTCAGTAATTACTGAGTTGTAGAAAAAAGCCCGGCTTAGGCCGGGCTTTTTTTCGCCTGAAATTTGCCTCAGGCAGTCGCGCTGGCCAGAGCCTCAACCGCCTGTGCCGGCTGGACAACCTGGCCAATCACCAGGATTGCCGGGCTCTTGAGCGAAAATTCGTGCGCATCGTCCTGCATCCGGGCAAGGCTGCTGCGGCACTCACGCTGCTGTGGCAACGAGGCGTTTTCGATCATCGCCACCGGCATGTCATCGCTCATGCCACCCTCCAGTAACTGCTGTCGAATCTCCCCCAGCTTCGCCACGCCCATATAGATCACCAGCGTCGTGCCGCCCTCGGCCAGTGCTCGCCAATTGAGGCTGCTGTCGTCTTGCGTGTGGGCCGTGACCAGCGTGACGCCACGGCTGACTCCGCGCAACGTGAGCGGAATATCACAGTGAGTGGCCCCGGCCAGTCCCGCCGTAATGCCGTTGACCAACTCCACCTCCACCCCTTGTTGCCGGAGCCATGCCGCCTCTTCGCCGCCACGACCAAATATGCACGGGTCGCCACCCTTGAGCCGCACCACGCATTTGCCTTGGCGGGCATAGCGCAACATCAGGCGGTGGATAAATGCCTGGGGTGTGGAACGGCAGCCGCCGCGTTTACCCACGGTGATCAGCCGTGCAGCGGGGCAATGCTCCAGCAGCGCCGGGTTGACCAGATCATCGATCAGCACCACATCGGCTTCCCGCAGGGCTCTCACCGCCTTGAGTGTCAGCAGCTCCGGATCGCCGGGGCCTGCGCCCACCAGCCAGACTTTTGCGCTCATATGCTTTCCTCACACCGTGATTGCGATTGGCTGCGTGCCACTCGCCAACAGCCGTTTTATTTCCGGCACACAGGAGCCGCATTGCGTGCCGCAACCCAGCTCCTGTTTCAGCCCATTCAGGTCCAGGCCCCGGGCAATCCCGGCGCAGACCGCGCTTTCGCTGACGTTCTTGCAGTTGCACACCGTCTTGTGACGGGTCGAACCGCCCCCGGGTGGCGCACTCAATGGCGCCAGCAGCCAGCGGCGTAACGGGTCATCGGTGCGACCTTCCAGCCACAGGCTTTGCAACCAGTGGCGAGCCAGGGTTTCGCCGGCGAGGCGCATCGCGGTGATGCGGCCCTTTTCGATTTTTACCCGCTTGCCAATGGAGCGCCGCGGGTCGTCGTAGGCCATGACCGGGCCGTCATTGAGGCCCAGCAATTGGTCGATCTGCTTAAGCAGTTCAAGGGCGGGCGCCTCGTGATGTGCTGCACGAATCAGCAGGGCGGGCCGCTCACGGCCAGTCAGGCTCAGGCTGACGTAGGCAAAGCCCTCACACAGCGGGCGCAATGCTTCGAAGTGTCGCTGCACATCGCCTTCAATCAGCGCAAACAAATGCCAGGGCAGTTGCACCGCCTCCAGGCGTACGCCGCTGTGTTTGAGTTCCGGCTGTTTGGACAGCGGGTCGAACGCCGGCTGGGTGAGCGCATTCACACCGCCTTTGAGAAAGCGATCGCCCCAGTGCATTGGCAGAAACGCCTGGCCGGGACGTACGCTGTCATCGCTGTCGACGGCCACAATTACGCTGCCGCGCCGGCTTTTCAGGCTGATCAGGTCGCCTTCCTTCAAGCGATACCGGCGCAGTTCATCCGGGTGCAGGCTGACCAGCGCTTCACTGACATGCCCGAACAGCTGCGCAGCGGTGCCGGTGCGGCTCATGCCATGCCATTGGTCCCGCAGGCGTCCGGTGATCAGGGTCAGCGGGAAGCGCGCGTCACGCTGCTCTTTGGCGGCGCGATAAGGGTCGGCCACAAAGTGCGCGCGACCCGTCTCGGTTGGAAAAACACCGTCGGTATATAGCCGTGGGGTGCCGCTCACCGCGTTGGCTGGAAATGGCCATTGCTGCGGGCCGATCCGGTCGAGCAGGGCGTGACTGATGCCCGACAGGTCCAGGTCGCGTCCACGGGTCAGCAGTTTGAATTCATCAAAGATCTGCGCCGGCTGCTCAAAGGCAAAAAGACCCGGTTTTCCGGGACAAAGACGTCGCTCCAGGCGCTGGGCAAAATCCACTGTGATTGCCCAGTCCGGCCGAGCTTCCCCGGGTGGGGTAATGGCCCGTCGAACGTGGGAAATACGCCGCTCGGAGTTGGTGACCGTGCCTTCTTTCTCGCCCCAGCTCGCCGCCGGTAACAACAGGTCGGCGAAACGCGCCGTCTCGGTTGTACGAAAAGCTTCCTGCAGCACCACGAACGGACACGCCTCCAGGGCCTGGCGCACGCTGTTCTGGTCGGGCAGGGATTGGGCAGGGTTGGTGCAGGCAATCCACAGGGCCTTGATCTTGCCGACCTGTATCTGTTCAAACAGCTCGATGGCGGTCAGCCCGGTGCTGGCTGGCAGTTGCTCTACACCCCAATACGCGGCCACTTCTGCCCGATGTTCCGGGTTGGACGCCTCGCGATGGCCGGGCAGTAAATTCGACAAGCTGCCGGTTTCCCGCCCACCCATGGCATTCGGCTGACCGGTCAGGGAGAAGGGACCGCAGCCGGCGCGGCCAATGGTGCCGGTTGCCAGGTGCAGGTTAATCAAGGCGCTGTTCTTCGCGCTGCCCGCCGTGGACTGGTTAAGCCCCATGCACCACAACGACAGAAAACTCGCCGAGGTGCCGACCCACTCCGCGCACAGGCGCAGTTGCTCGACACTGATGCCGCACAGCTGCGTGACCATGTGTGGCGTGTAGTCGTGAACCAGGCGTTTGAGCTCGACCAGGCCGTCGGTGTGGGCCTGGATAAAGTCGCGGTCGATCCAGTCCTCCCACAGCAACAAGTGCAAGATCCCATGGAACAACGCGACATCCGTACCCGGCAAAATCGCCAGGTGCAGGTCCGCCAAGTCGCAGGTGTCGGTGCGCCGGGGATCAATCACCAGCACTTTCATCTGTGGCCGACGGGCTTTTGCTTCTTCCAGGCGTCGGAACAAAACCGGATGCGCGTAGGCCATGTTACTGCCGACGATCATCACGCAGTCGCTCGACTCCAGGTCCTCATAGCTGCACGGCGGCGCATCGGCGCCCAGGCTGCGCTTGTAGCCGACCACCGCTGAAGACATGCACAGCCGCGAGTTGCTATCGATGTTGTTGGTGCCCACCAGCGCCCGCGCCAGTTTGTTGAAGCTGTAGTAGTCCTCGGTCAGCAACTGCCCGGAGATATAGAACGCCACGCTGTCCGGCCCGTGTTCAGCGATAGTCTCGGCGAACACATTCGCCGCGTGTTCCAGGGCGGTGTCCCAATCGGTGCGGCTGCGCGCCAGGCCTTTGCCCAGCCGCAGTTCCGGGTACAACGCGCGGGCCGCGAGGTCGCCGGTCAGGTGCAAGCTCGACCCCTTGCTGCACAGCTTGCCAAAGTTGGCCGGGTGGCTCGGATCACCGCTGACGCCGAGGATCTGCGAGCCGTCATGTTCGATCAGCACGCCGCAGCCGACCCCGCAGTAGCAACAGGTCGAAGCGGTGGTCTGGCGGTTCATCAACCGGCGTCCCGCAGCGCCAACATCACCCGACCGTTTTCCACGCGGGCCGGATGATGATGGGCGCAACCAATGTCCGGTGCCTGGGCCTCACCGGACGCCAGGTCGATCTGCCAGTTATGCAGCGGGCAGGCCACGCGTTTGCCGTAGATCAGCCCTTGGGACAGTGGCCCGCCCTTGTGCGGGCAGCGGTCGTCGAGGGCGAACACTTCGTCGTCACTGGTACGAAAAATCGCGATGTCGCCTTTTGGCCCGGTGATGATGCGCGAGCCCAGGGCGTTGATTTCTTCGAGGGCGCAGATATCCAGCCAGTTCATGCCGGCACCTCCAGCAGTTTGACGGGGATGGTGTCGAATTCCTTTTTCAGCAGCGGCTGTTCCAGGCGTTCTTTCCACGGGTCCTGTTCGAACGACAGGGAGAATTGCAGGCGTTCATTGAGCGCCTGGCGCCGCGCCGGGTCTTCCAGCACGGCCTTCTTGATGTGCTCCATGCCCACCCTTTGCAGGTAGTGCACCGTGCGCTCCAGGTAGAAGGCTTCTTCCCGGTAAAGCTGTAGGAAAGCGCCGTTGTATTCGCGCACTTCTTCGGCGGTTTTCAACTTGACGAAGAACTCGGCGACCTCGGTCTTGATCCCGCCGTTACCGCCGATGTACATCTCCCAGCCCGAGTCGACGCCGATAATTCCCACGTCCTTGATCCCGGCTTCCGAGCAGTTGCGCGGGCAACCGGACACCGCCAGTTTGACCTTGTGGGGCGACCACATATTGAACAGGTCGTGCTCCAGCTCGATCCCCAGTTGCGTGGAGTTTTGCGTACCAAAGCGGCAGAACTCACTGCCCACGCAGGTCTTCACGGTGCGGATGGATTTGCCGTAGGCATGGCCGGACGGCATATCGAGGTCTTTCCACACACCGGGCAAATCCTGCTTCTTGATGCCCAGCAAGTCGATGCGCTGCCCGCCGGTGACCTTGACCATCGGCACGTTGTACTTGTCTGCCACATCGGCAATGCGCCGCAGCTCCGAGGGATTGGTCACACCGCCCCACATCCTCGGGACGACCGAGTAGGTGCCGTCTTTCTGAATATTGGCGTGGGCCCGTTCGTTGATCAGGCGCGATTGCGGGTCGTCTTTTGCCTCGCCGGGCCAGGTGGAAATCAGGTAATAGTTGAGTGCCGGGCGGCAAGTGGCACAGCCGTTCGGGGTGCGCCAGTTCAGGTAGCTCATGGTGCCGGCGATAGTCAGCAGGTGCTGGTCGCGGATGGCCTGGCGAATCTGCCCGTGGTTGAGGTCGCTGCAGCCGCAGATGGCTTTTTCGCTTTTTGGTTTGACGTCTGCCGCGCCGCCTACGGTGTTGATCAGGATCTGTTCCACCAACCCGGCGCAGGAGCCGCAGGAACTGGCGGCCTTGGTGTGCTTCTTCACGTCGTCGACGCTGAACAGCCCGTGTTCCTGAATCGCCTTGACGATGGTGCCCTTGCACACGCCGTTGCAGCCGCAGACTTCGGCGCTGTCGGCCATGCTCATGGCTTTGTCCTGGCCTTGATGGCCTACATCGCCGATGGCGTTTTCGCCAAACATCAGGTGATCGCGGATCTCGCCAATAGCGTGGTTCTCACGGATCTGTCGGAAATACCAGCCACCGTCAGCGGTGTCGCCGTACAGGCAGGCACCGACGAGGATGTCGTCCTTGATCACCAGCTTCTTGTAGACGCCGCCAATCGGATCGGAAAGGGTGATGGTCTCGGTGCCTTCGCCGCCCATGAAGTCGCCGGCGGAGAACAGGTCGATGCCGGTGACTTTCAGTTTGGTCGAGGTCACCGAGCCCTGGTAGCGTGCGAAGCCCAACTGCGCCAGGTGATTGGCGCAGACCTTGGCCTGCTCGAACAGGGGTGCCACCAGGCCGTAGGCGATACCGCGATGGCTGGCGCATTCGCCGATGGCATAGATGCGCGGATCGTAGGTTTGCAGGGTGTCGTTGACCAGAATCCCACGGTTGCACGGGATGCCGGATTTTTCTGCGAGTTCGGTGTTGGGGCGGATGCCGGCGGCCATTACCACCAGGTCCGCCGGTATCACGTCGCCATTTTTGAATTGCACCGAGCCGACGCGACCGTTGCCAGCGTCATGCAGCGCCTGGGTTTGTTCCTGCAGGCGGAACACCAGGCCACGGCTCTCCAGTTCGGTTTGCAGCAGTTGGCCGCTGGTCTTGTCCAGTTGCCGTTCCAACAGCCACTCGCCGATATGCACCACGGTCACGTGCATGCCGCGCAGCATCAGGCCGTTGGCGGCCTCCAGGCCCAGCAGGCCGCCGCCGATCACGACGGCGTGCTTGTGGGTCTTGGCGGTGTCGATCATGGCCTGGGTGTCGGCGATGTCGCGGTAGCCGATCACACCCTGCAACGTATTGCCGGGGATCGGCAGGATAAACGGCGTGGAGCCGGTGGCGATCAGCAGGCGATCGTACTCGGCCTCGCTGCCGTCTTCGGCGATGACTTTGCGTTTGACCCGGTCGATCTGCACCACTTTGCGGTTGAGCAGCAGCTTGATGTTGTTATCGAGGTACCAGCTCAAATCATTGAGCACGATCTCTTCGAAGGTCTGCTCACCGGCCAGCACCGGCGACAGCAGGATGCGGTTGTAATTGGTGTGGGGTTCAGCGCCGAAGACGGTGATGTCGTACAGGTCGCTGCTCAGCTTGAGCAATTCTTCAAGGGTGCGAACCCCGGCCATGCCGTTGCCGATCATCACCAGTTTGAGTTTCTTCATGTCGTTCTCCGCAGTGGCTCGACAAATCGTGCGCAACAAAAAAAGGCGTCCCCGCTACGCAAGTAGCGAGGACGCCTTTGTCCTGGTCCCGTTCTCTCGGGAAGCTCGACCTTCGACGTTGAAGGCGCGGCTATATGTGTGTTGATGGGAAAGCTAATGCAGTGGTTGTGCCAAGTGGCGGTTTGGCCTGATTTGTTGAGCCTGGCGTCCAAATATCGAGAAATTTCGCCTCTTAGTGGTGCAACAGCCAGTACAACAGCACCAGATTGATCAGCAACGACAGCACGGCCAAGGTTTGCCAGACCTTGAGCGGCTCGCGCTCCAGCAGCGGTTTTGGCCGCATGCTCAACTCGCGTCGGTCTGCCTGCTCCAGCACCCGCAACCACTCCTCGGCGGTTTCATAACGTTGTTCAGGCTGGGCGGCGACTGCGCGTTCCAGGCTCTGTTGCAACCAGTCGGGCAGGTCGGGGCGGTAACGGCTGGCGCTGACCGGCGTGGTGAACCTGGGGCGTTGGAATGCTTCGATTTCGCCGTAGGGATAATGCCCGGTCAGCAGGTAATACAAAGTCACGCCGACGCTATACAGATCCTGCTGCGGCGTAGGGCGTTCGCCATTGAAGGCTTCCGGCGCGATAAAGCTCGGCGTGCCCGGCAACAGGTGCGCGCGATCCTCGGAGAGCCCGGGGCAGTAGGCCAGGCCGAAGTCCAGCACGCGCAATTCGCCATCGTCACCCAGCAGCAGGTTTTCCGGCTTGATGTCGCGGTGCAGGATCTGCCTGCGGTGCAGCAGCCCGACCGCGCGCAACAGGCGCTCGGCCAGGGATTGCCACTGCGCCAGGGGTAATGGGCCCTGGTGTTTGAAGAGTTCGGCCAGGGTTTGCCCGGCGTATTCACGCATCACGTAGTACAAATGCTGACGGCCGCTGGCCTGATGGACTTCAGGAAATGCGCGGCCAGCGACCCGGCGCAGGAACCATTCCTCCGACAACAGGGCCTGGGCGGCGAACACGTCGTCGTCATGGCTGACCGGCAAGGTCTTCAGCAACCAGGCCTGTTGCTGGGCGTCGCGTACCCGATAGAGCAGGGACTGACGACTTTGCCCCAGCAGCGCTTCCACCTGCCAGCCTTCGAAGTGTTGCCCGATTTTGAGGGGCGGCGGCAGTGGCCATTGCTGCAACTGCACCAGTGCATCCCCGAGGGTGGCGGCGCCGAGCTGGTCAACCCGCACCAGCAAAGCGCTGGCATTGTCCTGGCTGCCCGCCAGGTGCGCGGCGCTGACCAGGGTGTTCACGGCCAGGTCCAGATTTGACTGCTCCCGCAGGATCGCGCCAATGGCGTGATCCCCCAGGGTCGCCCACACGCCGTCGCTGAGCAGCAGAAAACATTCGCCCGCCCGCAACTCGCCGTCGAGGAAATCCAGCACCAGGTGTTGATCCAGGCCCATGGCGCGCTTGAGCACATGCTGCATGCCCGGTTGTTCCCACACATGCTCTTCGCTGAGGCGTTGCAACTCGCCATCGAGCCAGCGATACACCCGGCAATCACCCACATGGGCCAGGGTGAAACGCTGCCCGCGAAACACCAGGGCACTGAGGGTGGTGAGCAGTGGCAGGCCGCCACCGTTGGCCTGCAACCAGCGATTCTGCGCCACCAGCAAGCGCTCCAGCGCCTGGGCCACGCCCCAGGTTTGCGGCGTGGCGTAATAGTCCAGGGCCAGGGCCTGCAAGGTCGAGCGCGCGGCCAGTCCGCCATCGGCACATTGGCTGACACCGTCGGCGATGGCACACAGATAACCTTTGCTGGCGGCCAACTCAGCGGCGGGAGTGACCAGGCGCACGGCGTCCTGGTTTTCCTGCCGTGGGCCGGTGGCGCTGGCCTGGGCGAAGCTCAGTTGCAGGGTCATCAGACGCGTGCAGCCGTCACCGCTGCCGAGCCCCAAGTGGTTCTCCAGCGACGTTTAACGCCATACAGGCCGAACCAGGCCAGCACGCCCAGGCTGGCGAACAACCACAGGGCCAACTGATAGCTGCCGGTGCTTTGCTTGATCGCGCCCATGCCCGCGGCCAGGGCGAAACCGCCGATACCGCCGGCCATGCCGATCAGGCCGGTCATTACGCCGATCTCCCGGTGAAAACGCTGGGGCACCAGCTGGAAGACTGCACCGTTACCGGCACCCAAACCGAGCATGGTGCACACGAAAAGCGCCAGTGCTGCGTAGGAGCTTGGCAGGTTGAACCCCACCGCCGCGATGCAGATCGCTGCCACGCCGTACATGCCCAGCAGGGTGCGAATCCCGCCAAAACGGTCAGCCAGCGCGCCGCCTAATGGCCGCATCAGGCTGCCACCAAACACACAGGCGGCGGTGTAGTACCCGGCAGTCACCGGGCTCAGCCCGTATTGGTCGTTGAAGTAACCGGGCAGCGCACTGGCCAGGCCGATAAAACCGCCGAAGGTCACGCTGTAGAAGAACATGAACCACCAGCTGTCGCGGTCGCCCAGGGCTTTGAAGTAGTCAGCCATGGATTTGGCCTTGGGCCGTTGCGGGGCATTGCGGGCGAGCCAGGCGAAGACGATCAGGGTCAGGACCAGCGGGATCAGCGCGAAGCCAAACACATTGCTCCAGCCAAACGCGGCGGCGAGCACCGGAGCCAGCAAGGCCGCAAACACCGTTCCGGAGTTGCCGGCGCCGGCGATGCCCATGGCCTTGCCTTGGTGCTCGGCGGGGTACCACTGGGACGCCAGGGGCAAGGCAACGGCGAACGAGGCACCCGCCATGCCGAGGAACATGCCCAGCAGCAGGGCTTGTTCGTAGCTGTGGATCCCCAGTTTCCAGGCGCCGAAGAGGGCGCAGATGACAATCACCTGGCCAATCAGGCCGGCGGTCTTGGGCGAGAGTTTGTCGGCCAGCATGCCCATCAGGAAGCGCAGCACGGCGCCGGCCAAAATGGGCGTGGCCACCACCAGGCCGCGTTGTTGGGTGGTGAGATGCAGGTCAGCGGCGATTTGCACCGCCAGGGGGCCCAGCAGGTACCAGACCATGAAGCTCAGGTCGAAATACAGGAACGCGGCAAACAGGGTCGGGGTATGACCGGATTTCCAGAAGCTTGATTTCATCACGCACCTCAGCGGTAAAGGGGTCTTATGAGAAGGCCTGGTGATGGAACGGCTGTGGCCGCCCCACCGGCCCCGGGCTATGGGGCCAAAACGAAAAAACGCCGCCACCGGGTTCGCGTGGGCAAACCGGATGTGCGACGTCTTTGTCGTGGATGGGGCAACCGCCGTTGGCTACCTGTGGGGATTCTTTAGCAAGAGGTGGGCCAACAGGGGTTGGGTTTTTTGGTTGTGTACATATCCGTTGCTGCGGTAACGGCGGCTTATGGTTCCGCTCCACCGTACCTGCTTGCGGCCATCGTGGTTAACGGGGCCCGGAGATCAAGATCAAAAGCAGATCAACAGCACGGCGGCCTGAAAGCCGACCTGAGTGTTAAAAGCCAGATCAAAAGCCAAGGCAAGTGCAGAGCTGCTTTTCTGTGGGAGCTGGCTTGCCTGCGATGCAGACAACTCGATACATCAGATACACCGAGGCGATGCCATCGCAGCGATGCGGCGACCCGATAAGCCAGCTCCCACATTTGGACCGTGCCCGCTGTAGATTTTGATCTTGATGTTGCCTTTGCTTCACACCACTCAAGCCGGCCTGTAGGCCGCTGTGTTCTTGATCTGCTTTTGATCTTGATCTTAGGCGCCCCGTTAAACCACGCTGGCCGAACGCAGGTGGTACGGAGCGGGTAAACCGGCAGGACGCCGGTTTAGCCGCGACGGGGCAGGGACGCCCCGTCGCGGCGGCCCGCGGAGTAGTACCGGCGTGAGGGCACACCGAGCCTGAGCGAGGTGCCGAGTGGTGGGGCAAGAGCGTTTTGCTTACTTTTGCGCTTTTCAAAAGTGAGCCGCTGTAAGAGCGGAACCAATAGTGGCCGTTACCTAAATAACGGATATACACCCCTCACCCCAGCAACTCACTCATCGCAATAATCTGCTCCGCCACCTGAATCAGCTTCTGCTGCCGACTCATCGCCTGACGCCGCATCAGCGTGTAGGCCTCTTCCTCATTACACCCCTTCATTTTCATCAACAGCCCCTTGGCCGTTTCGATCCGCTTACGCTCCGCCAACTGCTGATCCCTGGCCTGCAATTGCGCGCGCATCGCCTGGTCACTCTCAAACCGCGCCATCGCCACATCCAGGATCGGCTGCAACCGTTGCGCCTGAATCCCCTCGACAATATAGGCACTGACCCCGGCCTTGATCGCCTGTCGCATCACCCCCGGATCATGCTCGTCGGTAAACATCACAATCGGCCGCGGCTGATCCCGGCTCACCAGCACCACCTGCTCCATCACATCGCGCCCCGGCGACTCGGTATCGATCAAAATCACATCCGGGCGCACCGCTTCCACTCGCGCCGGCAGGTCGATCGTCAGCCCCGACTCATCGATTACTTCAAACCCGGCCTCGGTCAACGCGGCCTTGAGCCGCCCCACCTTGCGCGGCGTATCGTTGATCAACAGGATTCGCAACATAGGGTCCTCCTGTCAGCGCAAGGCTTGGCGGCTGACAACATCTGTCATGGCATGCAGGCGAAAGCTGCGGGCATACCCGGCCGGGTCCGAACCGTCCCAAACCTTTCCGTCGATCAACTGGCTGCTGCGCATGGCCTCGCCACCGGCCGGCACACCCACGGCGCTGGCCGCCTGGCGATAGATATCCAGTTGCTGCACGCGCCGGGCGACGCCGAGGTAATCCGGGTCTTCGCGTAGCAGGCCCCAGCGACGGAATTGGGTCATGAACCACATGCCATCCGACAGGTAGGGCAGGTTGACCGCGCCGTCGTCATAAAACCGCAGCGCATGGGGATCCTGCCAGTGGTTGCCGAGGCCGTCGTCATAGTTGCCCAGCAAGCGCGGTTCGATGCAGTCGAGCGGTGCGTCGAGGTAGTGCGGGGCGCTCAGCAATTGCGCGGTGGAGCGGCGGTTTTCTGTGCTTTCTTCGATAAACCGGCTGGCCTGCAGGATCGCCATCACCAGCACCCGGGCGGTATTGGGGTACTGCTCGACAAATGCCTGGGTGCAGCCGAGGACTTTTTCCGGGTGATCCGGCCAGATCGCCTGGGTGGTGGCCAGGGTGAAGCCCTGGTTTTGCTTCACCGCACTGGCGCACCAGGGCTCGCCCACACAAAAACCGTCGATACGTCCGGCCTGCAGGTGAGCCACCATTTGCGGCGGCGGCACCACCACGCTGTCGACATCCTGCAACGGATGGATGCCCTGGCTGGCCAGCCAGTAATACAACCACATGGCGTGGGTGCCTGTGGGAAAGGTCTGGGCGAAGGTGAGTTTTGTTCGGCTTTGGTGCACGTGGCGGTCCAGTGCCTCAGGACTGGTCACCCCCAACTGTTGCAGGCCACGGGACAGGTTGATGCTCTGGCCATTCTGGTTCAGGCCCATCAGCACCGCCATGTCGGTGGGCGCTACGCCGCCGATGCCCAGGTGCACGGCGTAGATCAGGCCATACAGGCTGTGGGCCGCGTCCAGTTCGCCGCTGACCAGGTTGTCCCGCAGGCTGGCCCATGACGACTGGCGTTTGAGGTTCAGCGTCAGGCCATAGGGCTGGGCGAAGCCCTGGGTGGCGGCGACTACCACCGAGGCGCAATCGCTCAGGGCCATGAAGCCCAGGTTGAGGCTGCTCTTTTCCGGGGCATCACTGCCGTTGACCCAAGCCAGGGGATCATTCATCTGTATGTACCTTTCATAAAAAAACGCCGCTCCGTCGGGCCACGCTCGGAGGAGGCCCGGGGTAACGACGTCTTTGTCCTGAACCCGTTCCGCCGTTGGCGCGGGCTGCGATAGGCAAGGCAAAGCAAGGCACATGCCACGCACCGGGTAAGCCCGGCAGGCCGTCAGCTTCCCGTCAGGATTGAAACCGGCCTGGCTCCCAGTATGGCCGCTCCTTGATCCCGGGCTTTGCAGGCATGTTCATCAACCGCCATTGTATTGCGAGTGTGTTTTTCTGGCTGTTGGTGCTGGGCAGTCCCCGGGTGCTCGGGGAGCCTTACGAGGCCCGCGACGAGAGCCTGCACACGTTTTTTACGGCGTTGTCCTTGCCGTTGGGGCAGCCGATCGTGGTCAGTCAGGCGGCGGCCCGCAAGCGCATCAGCGGGACGTTCGATTTCGATTCGGCCCAACCGCTCCTGGCATCGGTTGCCCGGCAGCACGGTTTGATCTGGTACAGCGACGGCCAGGTGCTTTACCTGTATGACGCCGACGAGGCGAAAAGCTCGGTGGTAACCCTGCGGCATATTTCGGTCGATATGTTGCGCGGGTTCATGCGCCGCTCCGGGCTCGACGAGGCGCGCTATCCGCTGCGTGCGAGTGCGGCGCGGGTGTTCTACGTGTCCGGGCCGCCGAACTACGTCGACCATGTGCTGCGCCTGGCACAGCTGATGGACCGCCAGCGTGCGGAGCTGCGCATGGGGCCGCAGCGGATCGGAGTGGTGCAGGTGCTCAACACCCACGTTGCCGACCGCGAGTACGACATGGGGGACAAAACCGTCACGGTGCCGGGCATGGCTTCCATGATCGAAAAACTGCTGGCCGTCGAGCAGAAGAGCGCATCCCCACGGCAACCCGGATCACTCGCCGACAAGACTATTTCGGTGTTGGCGTACCCGGACACCAACAGCTTGTTGATCAAGGGCAAGCCTGCGCAGGTGAGCTTTATCGAAAACCTGGTGGCGGAACTGGACGTGCCAAAGCGTGCGGTTGAGGTTTCATTGTGGCTGGTGGATGTGGACCGCGACGAGCTCAAGAAGGTGGGCGATGCCCTGCACAATGGGCCCGACAAGCCTCCGGCAACCCGCGTAATGGCACCCGTCGAGGACGATGCGTTCATGAAACGGATCACGGCACTGGAGCAGCGTCGACGAGCGAAGGTCACGGCGTTGCCGGTGATTCTGACCCAGGAGAATGTGCCGGCGGTTTTCAACGATAACCAGACGTTCTACCTGCCCCGGCCGGGTGAGAACAGTGATGAGTGGCAACCGGTGGTCTACGGCACACAGGTCAGTGTGCTGCCGCGCTTCGCCGAGGCGAATGAAATCGAGATGCAGCTCATCCTCGAAGATGGCCGCCAGATGGGCAAGGCCGGCAGTCGCGACAAACGCTCGGCGGCGGTGGAACGCATGGGGATCAGCACCGTAGTGCGTGTGGCTCCGGGCCGGCGGTTGCTGGTGGGGGATTTTCAGCGTGAAACCGGCGCGGCCTTGTCCGGGCGCTACTACGGGCCTATGGCCAATAGCGTGCGGCTGTTTGTCATCCAGGTTGCGCCGGTGGGTGGTGCCTCGCACACAGGTGGCGGACCGGGGCAGGCACCGCCGTTGACACCCTCCCAGCATGAGCGCGTGAAGCGGGCATTTACCCGCGTATCCGAGGGATAAACCATTGACCGTCCAATCAGGACTGGCGGTCTCGAAAAGTCTTACATAGCCCGTCTGAAAAATACCGTGCCTGTGGGCCTTTGCCTCTCCTACACGACGGGTGAGCTTTTTATAGTCGCGACCTTGCAGGAGGGCCCGTGTCGGAAATGGGGGGAGTCAGGTGCAGAGGTGTGAATGGCAGGGGTGATGGAGGGGGGAATGGCGGCGCCTATGGTCTTTGATCGGTGGACGTTGCACAGCGACGGCAGGCTGACCGGCGAAGACTCGGATATTCAACTGCCGCCCAAGGAGGGGCATGTGTTGCGCCTGTTGTTGGCGTCGGCCGGTGTGCTCGTGACCAAGGACCAGTTGCTGGAACGGGCATGGCCCCATAACGATGCCACCGAGGAGTCCCTGACCCGTTGCATCTGTTCACTGCGCAAGTATTTGAAGGAGGGCAGGGGGTTGATCAAGACGGTGTATGGCAAGGGGTATCGCGTGACCTGTTCGGTCAACGCGGCGAGCCAGGTCTGTTCCTCCTGCGGTCGGGGCCAGGCATGAAAGGCGTCTGGCGCAAGGGGCTGTTGCTGCTCACGGTCTGCTTTGGCCATGAAGCCCGGGCGTATTGCTGGGCAGAGGCCGCCAACCGATATGGCATCGAGCCGGAGCTGCTGCAGGCCATCGCTGCGGTGGAGTCGGGTTATCGCGCCGAGGCCATGAACCACGCCAACAACAACGGCACCCGTGATATCGGGTTGATGCAGATCAACAGCATTCACCTGCCGCGCCTGCTCAAGGAAGGCATTACCGAGCAACGCTTGCTGGATGAGCCTTGTTTATCGGTGGAGGTGGGTGCCTCGATCCTGGCCGAGTTTATCAAGCAGTTCGGTTACAACTGGACGGCGATCGGTTCCTACAATGTGGGGGGCGGCCCCGGGCCCCGGCGTGAAGAGCTGCGTCTTCGCTATGCGCAAAAGATTTGGGTTCGCTACGAGCAACTGATGGCGCACCGCAACTGACGATTGGACGGCACGCCTCGCATGCAGCCCGTCACCCCGGCTATAATCCCCGCCACCTTTCGCCGCCATCCGAGTCAATCCCGCCCATGTATACCCTGGCCCGCCAGCTGTTGTTCAAACTCTCTCCGGAAACCTCCCACGATCTGTCCCTGGATTTGATCGGGGCCGGTGGCCGCCTGGGGCTCAATGGGCTGGTGTGCAAGGCCCCGGCGAAAATGCCGGTGTCGGTGATGGGGCTCGATTTCCCCAACCCGGTGGGCCTGGCGGCGGGCCTGGACAAGAACGGTGCAGCCATCGACGGTTTTGCGCAGTTGGGTTTTGGCTTTGTCGAAATCGGCACGGTGACCCCACGGCCGCAACCGGGCAATCCCAAGCCGCGGATCTTCCGCCTGCCGGAAGCCGAGGCGATCATCAATCGCATGGGCTTCAACAACCTGGGTGTGGATAACCTGCTGTCGCGGGTCCAGGCGGCGAAGTACAAGGGCATCCTGGGGATCAACATCGGCAAGAACTTCGACACGCCGGTAGAACGTGCCGTGGATGACTACCTGATTTGCCTGGACAAGGTCTACGCCCACGCCAGCTACGTCACAGTCAACGTCAGCTCCCCGAACACCCCGGGCCTGCGCAGCCTGCAGTTTGGCGACTCCCTCAAGCAATTGCTCGAAGCCTTGCGCCTGCGCCAGGAAGACCTGGCTGTGCGCCACGGCAAGCGCGTGCCGTTGGCGATCAAGATTGCCCCGGACATGAGCGATGAAGAAACCGTGCTGGTGGCCCAGGCCCTGGTGGACTCGGGCATGGATGCGGTGATCGCCACCAACACCACCCTGAGCCGCGTCGGTGTCGAAGGCCTGGCCTTTGGTGACGAGGCGGGCGGCCTGTCCGGTGCGCCGGTACGCGACCAGAGCACCCACATCGTCAAGGTGCTGGCGGCCGAGCTGGGTGGGCGCTTGCCGATCATTGCGGTGGGTGGCATCACCGAGGGCAAGCACGCGGCCGAGAAAATCGCCGCGGGTGCCAGCCTGGTGCAGTTGTATTCCGGCTTTATCTACAAGGGCCCGGCGTTGATTCGCCAGTCTGTGGATGCAATCGCCGCACTGCCAAGAGGTTAATCGCCGCCCATTAAAAAGGGCTCCTTGAAGGAGCCCCTGGGCCGAAGCCCGCCGCCCGGATAGGGCGTGCGTGGTTAAGGTGTTGCGTATTCGTGGTGGTGTCGGAATTAAATGCCCTTGATTAGCCGACGGCGTGAAGTTCGTTGAGTCTGTGGATTCCCGCAGTGCCAGTCATACCGTCCCAGTTGTCGCCGCGTCCTTCTCGCCAGCCGTTGATCCAGGCTTGGCGTACCGACGGTAGAGTAAATGGGCAAAGCTCACGGGATTTGCCATGAACGCCATATTGATATCCGCGTAAAAATGCTCTTTCCAACGGATCACGCTTAAGTCTTCTCATAGGGTGTTTCCCTCACTTGTTGACTGTCTTGATATCCTTCGGCCTCGTCCGAGGCCGGGCAGAGTTTTTCTGCCGTTGGTGGGCTCGCTGCCGGCGTGGCGAGCCTATGTGTCGGCGTCGTTACGGCGCCAACCTGTGTTGAGTTCTAACCAATAGGTCACATGGATTCAATGATCGTTTTGTCATAAGCACGTAACGATAATGATGCTATAGCCATAAGCTGGGATGGCTTTTCGCCCCTTTTATTGGGCAAACCCAGCTATGATGTGCCCTTCAAAGAGGATGGGTTTAATCCTTTGGTGAGAATGCCCGTCTGTTGCAGTCGGTTATTATTCGACGAAGGGTCAGAATATTTCTTTTTGTTGCACCCAATACATGAACTGCCCCGTCAATAAAGGCCCATAAGGCCTGTAGCCGGGGTGGAACGGCACATTCGTGCCACACGAGCGCTCTTCAAGAAAAGCGCTTGATTGAAAACCGAACGCGCGATGCGTCGCCCGTTCACTTATTGCTGAAAAGCCTGGAATGCCCCATGTCGGACCGTTTTGAACTCTTCCTCACTTGCCCCAAGGGCCTCGAAGGCCTGCTGATCGAGGAAGCCGTCGGGCTTGGCCTTGAGGAAGCCCGCGAGCACACCTCGGCCGTGCGCGGCATGGCCGACATGGAGACCGCCTACCGCCTGTGCCTCTGGTCGCGCCTGGCCAACCGCGTGTTGCTGGTGCTCAAGCGCTTCCCGATGAAGGACGCCGAAGACCTCTACCACGGCGTGCTGGACATCGAGTGGGAAGACCACATGCTCGCCGACGGCACCCTGGCCGTTGAATTCAGCGGCCATGGCTCGGGCATCGACAACACCCACTTCGGCGCGCTGAAGGTCAAGGATGCGATTGTCGACAAGCTGCGCACCCCGACCGGCGAACGTCCGTCCATCGACAAGATCAACCCGGACCTGCGCATTCATCTGCGCCTGGACCGTGGCGAAGCGATCCTGTCCCTCGACCTGTCCGGCCACAGCCTGCACCAGCGCGGTTATCGCCTGCAGCAGGGCGCTGCGCCGTTGAAGGAAAACCTGGCGGCGGCGATCCTGATTCGTTCCGGCTGGCCGCGCATTGCTGCCGAAGGCGGCGCGCTGAGCGACCCGATGTGCGGCGTCGGTACCTTCCTGGTGGAAGGCGCGATGATCGCCGCCGACATGGCGCCCAACCTGAACCGCGAGCTGTGGGGCTTCACCGCCTGGCTCGGCCACGTTCCGGCGCTGTGGAAGAAACTGCATACAGAGGCCAGCGAACGCGCCGCTATCGGCATGGCCAAGCCACCGCTGTGGATCCGTGGTTACGAAGCGGACCCACGCCTGATCCAGCCGGCCCGTAACAACATCGAACGCGCAGGCCTCAGCCACTGGATCAAGATCTACCAGGGCGAAGTCGGCACCTTCGAGCCGCGCCCGGACCAGAACCAGAAAGGCCTGGTGATCTGCAACCCGCCGTACGGCGAGCGTCTGGGTGATGAAGCCAGCCTGTTGTACCTCTACCAGAACCTCGGCGAGCGTCTGCGCCAGGCGTGCCTGGGCTGGGAAGCGGCGGTGTTCACCGGCGCCCCGGACCTGGGCAAGCGCATGGGCATCCGCAGCCACAAACAGTATTCGTTCTGGAACGGCGCCTTGCCGTGCAAATTGCTGCTGATCAAGGTCACCCCGGACCAGTTCGTCACCGGCGAGCGTCGCACTCCGGAGCAGCGCCAGGCCGAACGCGAGCAGGCCGCCTACGATCAGGCGCCGACCGAGCCGCAAGAGCGTCAGTACAACAAGAACGGTAACCCGATCAAACCCGCCCCGGCCCCTGTGGTCGAGCAGGCGCGCTTGAGCGAAGGCGGGCAGATGTTTGCCAACCGCCTGCAAAAGAACCTGAAGCTGCTGGGCAAGTGGGCCAAGCGCGAAGGCGTCGATTGCTACCGTGTGTACGATGCCGACATGCCGGAATACTCCATGGCCATCGACCTGTACCACGATTGGGTTCACGTCCAGGAATACGTGGCGCCGAAGTCCATCGACCCGGAAAAAGCCTCGGCCCGCATGTTCGATGCCCTGGCGGCCATTCCCCAGGCGCTGGGCATCGACAAGAACCGTGTGGTGGTCAAGCGTCGTGAGCGTCAGAGCGGCACCAAGCAGTACGAGCGCCAGAGCGCCCAGGGCAAGTTCACCGAGGTCAGCGAAGGCGGCGTCAAGTTGCTGGTCAACCTGACCGATTACCTGGACACGGGCCTGTTCCTCGACCATCGCCCAATGCGCATGCGCATCCAGAAAGAGGCGGCCGGCAAGCGCTTCCTCAACCTGTATTGCTACACCGCCACTGCCAGTGTGCACGCCGCCAAGGGTGGCGCGCGCAGCACCACCAGCGTCGACCTGTCGAAAACCTACCTGGACTGGGCACGCCGCAACTTCTCCCTCAACGGTTTCTCCGACAAGAACCGTCTGGAGCAGGGCGACGTCATGGCCTGGCTGGAAGCCAGCCGCGATGAGTTCGACATGATCTTCATCGACCCGCCGACCTTCTCCAACTCCAAGCGCATGGAAGGCATCTTCGACGTGCAACGTGACCACGTGCAGTTGCTGGACCTGGCCATGGCGCGCCTGGCGCCGGGCGGCGTGTTGTACTTCTCGAACAACTTCCGCAAGTTCCAGCTGGAAGACAACCTCGTCGAGCGATATGCCGTCGAGGAGATCAGTGACAAGACCATCGACCCGGATTTTGCGCGCAACGCCAAGATCCATCGGGCGTGGAAAATCACCGCTCGCTGATCGCTGCCTGCCTGAAGCCGCAAGCTCGGATTATTCCGGCCTTGCGGCTTTTTTGCGCTGGTCAAACGCCAGTCCTGTGGCTATAACTTAAGGCCTGGCCAAAGTGACGCACCTGCACGCTGGCGTTTCGAGTCTTGTCTATGCCGCTGCACGCCGTCCGCCCGAAAATCCTAGGCTTTATCAGTGAGCAGGTGTCGGCGTGGCTGGTGGCGGTGGTGGTGTTTCTGACAGGAATCGCACTGACGGTCATCGTCGCCTGGACCGCCTCCGATCTCTATCAGCAGCAGCTGCGCCAGCGCTTCCAGTTGCTGGTCAACGAGCGTTACAGCCGCCTCCAGGAACGTTTCGAGGACCAGGAGCAACGCCTGGGCAGCCTGCGGCGGTTCTTCGTCAATTCCAATACGGTCTCCCGCACAGAGTTCGACGGTTTCGCGCAGCCTTTGCTGCTGCGTACCCGCGCCTATGCCTGGGCGCCCCGGGTGTTGCGTGACCAACGCAGTGCGTTTGAGCAAGAGGTGACGGCTGAGCGCCGCGCGAGCTTCTCCATTCGCGAATTGAACACGGCCGGTGAACTGACCCCGGCCAGCCAGCGCGATGAGTATGTGCCGGTGCTGTACAGCCAGACCCAGAGCCTGCTTGGCTCGCCGTTGGGGTTTGACCTGCTGGCCCAGCCATTGCGGCGCTCGGCGGTGGAGCGTGCGCAACAGTCAGGGAAAATGGCCGTGTCCCAGCCCATGCAACTGGTGGGTGTGGAGCCGGCCTACGCCATGGGCGTGCTGCTGGTGGCGCCGGTCAGCCGGGCACCGACGACACAAGTGCCCGTCAGCGAACCTTACGGTTACGTGATGGCGGTGATCAGCATGCGCCAACTGGTGGCCGATGGTTTGCCCAAGGCTGACCGGGACAACCTGGTGATACAAATCGTCGACACCTCCGACGCAGAAAAACGAGTGCTGTACGAATCCAGCAATGCCCTGGCAGACAGCGACCTGGTAGCCGCACGCCGGCTGACCCTGGGTGACCACATCTACGCCTTGAGCCTGCGCCCCAGCCAGGTGTTCCAGCAGGGCTATCATTCTTCGTTGATCAGTATCCTGGTCACGGGCAGCCTGCTGAGCCTGTTGCTCAGTGCGTTGCTCTATGTGTTGGTCAGTCAGCGCCAGCGCGCCTTGAAACTGGTGGAGCAGCGCACGGCCCAGTTGCGTCAACGTGAACAGGAGCTGCGGGGCACCCATGGCCAGTTGCGCAGCGTGCTCAATGCGGCGACCCAAGTGGCGATCATTGCCACTGACCTGCGCGGCGTGATCACTACTTTCAACGCCGGCGCCGAGCAGATGCTGGGCTTTGAGGCGGACGAGGTACTGGGCCACCTGACCCTCGAAAGCCTGCACCTGGCGCCCGAGCTGGAAGCCCGCGCTGTGCAGTTGAGCGCAGCGCTGGGCAAGCGCATTCCGCCCGGCCAGGCGATGCTGGTGGACAGCGCCGATACCGTTCACGAAGCCCGCGAGTGGACGCTGGTGCGCAAGGGGGGCAGCCAACTGACGGTGAACATGCTCGCCACTGTGTTGCTGGATGAGCACGGCCTGTGGGTCGGGCACCTGGCGATCTGCCTGGATGTCACCGAGCAGAAGCGCGCCTATGAGGCACTGGCCGCGCGGGATCGGTTGCTGAAGAAACTCAGTGCCCATGTGCCCGGCGGCATTTTCCAGTTCATTCTGGAGCCGAACGATGTCTCTCGTTTCATTTATGCCAGCGACGGCATTCGCGATATCTACGAAATCGAGCCGGCGCTGTTGCAGCAGGATGCGAGCAAGGTGTTCGAGCGAATTCATCCTCAGGACGTTGAACGGGTACGCGAGTCCATTCGGCTGTCTACCTTGCAACTGAGCCATTGGCGTGAAGAGTACCGGGTGCTGCTGCCCCAGCGCGGGCTGCGCTGGATTCGCGGTGAAGCGACCCCGGAAGAATTGCCCGGCGGTGGTACGTTATGGCATGGCTATGTATCGGACATTTCCGACCTCAAGCGGGTCGAGGAAGAGCTGCGGGCGTTGTCGATTACCGACTCGTTGACGGGGATTCACAACCGGCGTTATTTCCAGGACCGATTGAAGGCCGAGATGACCCGGGTCAAGCGCGCCTCGGGGGCATTGTCGGTGATCATGCTCGACATCGACCACTTCAAGCGCATCAACGACCAGCACGGCCACGCGGCGGGCGATGAGGTGCTCAAGCAATTGTGCCGGCGCATCAGCCAGCGGTTGCGACGCACGGATGTGTTTTGCCGGCTGGGGGGCGAGGAGTTTGTGGTGTTGTGCCCCAATACCGATGGCAGCCAGGCCTTCAGTGTTGCCCTGGAGTTGTGGCAAGCGTTGCGCAGCACGCCGATGGACGGTGTGGGGACGGTGACGGCGAGCTTCGGGGTGGCCAGTTGGCGCGTCGAGGAGGGCGTTGACGGCTTGTTGCTGCGGGCGGATTCGGGGGTGTATGCGGCGAAGCAGGCGGGCAGGGATAGGGTGGAGGCAGAACGGTTGCCGGCTTGAACGTTGTGGTGAGGGGACAAGCCCCCTCACCACAGTGAACGGCATTGAAAGCGCTAGAGGACCGGCGCAGCCGTCGCCAGCTTCGGCTGGCGGTACAGGTCCAGCAGCACCTGGTCCAGCACCGAAGACGCGCCCCACGGTTTCGGATCGTTGAGAATCGCCACCACCGCCCAGGTATTGCCATTGTTGTCGCGACTGAACCCGGCGATCGCCCGCACGGTGTTCAGGGTACCGGTCTTGACGTGGGCTTCACCGCGCATGGCGGTGGTCTTCAGGCGTTTGCGCATGGTGCCGTCGGTGCCGGCAATCGGCAGCGAGCTGATGTATTCCGCCGCGTACGGGCTTCTCCACGCCGCTTGCAGCATGGTCGCCATCTCACGGGCGCTGACTCGCTCGGCACGGGACAGGCCGGAGCCGTTCTCCATCACCAGGTGCGGCGCGGTGATGCCTTTTTTCGCCAGCCACTGTCGCACCACGCGTTGGGCTGCCTTGGCGTCGTCGCCGTCGGCATCGGTGCGGAACTGCGCGCCCAGGCTCAGGAACAGCTGCTGGGCCATGGTGTTGTTACTGTATTTGTTGATGTCGCGGATGATCTCTGCCAGGTCCGGCGAGAACGCCCGGGCCAGCACTTTGGCGTTCTTTGGTACCGGCGCCTGGATATCGCGGCCCTGGATGCTGCCGCCCAGTTCCTTCCAGATCGCCCGAACAGCACCGGCGGTGTAGGTGGCGTGGTCCAGCAACGACAGATAGGTCTGCGAGCTGCAGCCATCCGCCAACTGGCCGCTGACGGTCACGGTGACGCTGCCATCGGCGGCGGTCATCGGGCTGTAGCGCACATCGCCCGTGCATTGTTTGGCGTTGGAAACCTTGACCTGGTTGTCGATGCGGATGCTCGCAATCGGCGGCTCCACCGAGACCAGCACTTTGCCCGAGTCATTACGGGTGACGAAGCGCAGGGCCTTGAGGTTGACCATCAGGGCATCGGGCTTGACCAGGAACGGCTTGTTCTCGTCGTTGCCGTCGTCATTGAACTCCGGCAGTTGCGGCGGGATGAAGAAGCCGCGGTCCAGTACCAGGTCGCCGGTCACTTGCTGCACGCCATTGGCCCGCAGGTCGCGCATCAGCAGCCAGAGTTTTTCCATATTCAGCTTGGGGTCGCCGCCGCCCTTGAGGTACAGGTTGCCGTTGAGGATGCCGCCGCTCAGGGTACCGTCGGTGTAGAACTCGGTTTTCCACTGATGGTTGGGGCCGAGCATTTCCAGGGCCGCGTAGGTGGTGACCAGCTTCATGGTCGAGGCCGGGTTGACCGATACATCGGCATTGAACACGGTAGGCGTGCCCGGGCCATTGAGGGGAATCATCACCAGGGACAAGGCGTTGTTTTGCAACTTGGCTTTCTGGAGGGCTTCCTGGACCTTGGGCGGCAGGGAAGTGTTGATCGGTGCGGCGGTAACGGAAAAGGCCAGGGGGAGCAGAAAACCGGCCAGCAACAATGGACGCAAAGATTTGATCATAAGAATTAAAACCCTACTGCTGAGGGGTAAAAAGGCGAGGGGTATGTACGAAAAATCCCTCAATGGTCATGAAAGTGTCGGCATTATGCCCCAAGGCAGTTGCACTTGTGGCTGAACGATAGCTGCTATTCGCGGTTTTTTTTACGGGCACTCTGCCGCCCGTCCCAGAGAATCGGGCAAAGGCCGGCTTAAACTGCTAAAGTGCCGCCCGTTATTACTTAAGAGGATTGTTCCAATGGCGACTAACCGTTCCCGGCGTCTGCGCAAAAAACTGTGCGTTGATGAATTTCAAGAGCTGGGTTTCGAACTGAACCTGGACTTCAAAGAAGGTTTGGACGATGAAGCGGTTGACGCTTTCCTCGAAGCATTCCTGACCGAAGCGATGGACGGCAACGGCCTGGACTACGTCGGCGGTGATGACTTCGGTCTGGTTTGCAAAGCCACCCGTGGTTCGGTCAACGAAGAGCAGCGTGCCGCTGTTGAAGCGTGGCTGAAGGCTCGTCCAGAGCTGACCCGCGTTGAAGTCAGCGCCCTGTTGGACGCTTGGCATCCAGAAAAGCCGATCAACCCGGCAGTCTGATGTCATGAAAAAGCGACCCGCCCGGGTCGCTTTTTCGTTTCCGGGTCGTAAAAAGTCAGGCCTTGCGCCAGTTCAGAATCACCAGTGTCAACACCCCCGCCACAATCCCCCAGAACGCCGAACCGATGGAAAACAACGTCAGCCCTGACGCTGTGACCATAAAGGTGATCAGCGCGGCTTCCCGCTCCTTCGGCTCATTCATGGCGATGCTCAGGCCATTGATGATCGAGCCAAACAGCGCCAGTGCCGCAATCGACAGCACCAGTTCCTTGGGCAGGGCGGCGAACAGCGCGGCCAGCGTTGCGCCAAACACCCCGGCAACCCCGTAGAAAATCCCGCACCAGACCGCAGCGGTATAGCGCTTGTTACGGTCTTCATGGGCGTGGGGCCCGGTGCAGATCGCCGCGCTGATGGCCGCGAGGTTGATGCCATGGGAGCCAAACGGCGCAAGCACCAGCGAGGCCAGGCCGGTGGTGGTGATCAGGGGCGAGGCGGGCACGTTATAGCCATCGGCCCGCAGCACCGCGACCCCCGGCATGTTTTGCGAGGTCATGGCCACCACGAACAGCGGGATGCCGATGCTGATGGTTGCCGCCAGTGAGAAGTGTGGCGTGGTCCACACCGGCGTCGCCACTTCCAGGTGGAAACCGCTGAAGTCCAGCAACCCCATCAGCCCGGACAACGCCGTGCCGATCAGCAACGCGGCGAGCACGGCATAACGCGGCGACAGACGCTTGATGACCAGGTAAGTGAAGAACATCCCCAGTACCAGCCCGGTACGGTGCTGCGCGGCGACGAAAATCTCGCTGCCGATCTTGAACAGAATCCCCGCCAGCAAGGCCGCCGCCAGTGAAGCCGGGATGCGCTTGACGAGCTTTTCGAAGCTGCCGGTGAGCCCGCAGATCGTCACCAGCACCGCGCAGGTGATGTAGGCGCCGATGGCTTCGCTGTAACTCACGCCGCCCAGGCTCGTGATCAACAGCGCCGCGCCCGGGGTCGACCAGGCAATGGTGATCGGCGTGCGGTAGCGCAAGGACAGGCCGATGCTGCACACCGCCATGCCGATGGAGATCGCCCAGATCCACGAGGAAATCTGCGCCGTGGTCAGGCCGGCGGCTTGTCCGGCTTGAAACATCAGCACCAGGGAGCTGGTGTAGCCGGTCATCATGGCAATGAAACCGGCGACGATGGCCGAAGGCGAAGTGTCGGCCAGTGGGCGTAATCGCGCTTGGGGGACGTCTGACATGGGGCGGTGTTCCTTATGCCTGGGGCTTTTTGTAGGAGCGAATGCAGAATCAAGCCTAAACTCAAACGTAACGATTCATTGCAATACAGCCGGCGCCGCAAACAGCCGTACAGTGTGTTGGCGCAATGGGTTGTGTACAATGTGCGCTGATTTTACGCGATACTTGCCAGCGACCCTCTGTGCCGTATTACAGTCAACGTCAATTCGCCGCCGTTCTCCCGACCCGAGTGCCCATGAACGAACAGTTGCAGCCCCTCAAGAAACAACCGCGAGCCGGTAAGGCCGGTCGCAGTGGAACCCAGGACGATATCGTCTACGCGCATATCTTCGAGGCGATCCTCGAACAACGCCTGGCGCCCGGTACCAAATTGAGTGAAGAAGCGCTGGGCGAAATCTTTGGCGTGAGCCGCACCATCATTCGCCGCGCGCTGTCGCGCCTGGCCCATGAAGGCGTGGTACTGCTGCGGCCCAATCGCGGCGCGGTAGTGGCCAGCCCGAGTGTCGAGGAAGCCCGCCAGGTGTTCCTCGCCCGTCGCCTGGTGGAGCGTGCGATCACTGAGTTGGCGGTGCAGCATGCCACGGCCGAGCAACTGGCCGAGTTGCGGCAGATGGTCAACGACGAGCGCGACAGCTTTTCCCGTGGCGATCGCGGCGCGGGTATCCGGCTTTCCGGCGAGTTCCACCTGAAACTGGCCGAAGCGGCGAAGAACGCGCCCCTGATCAGCTTCCAGCGCAGCCTGGTGTCCCAGACTTCGTTGATCATCGCCCAGTACGAAAGCGGCAACCGCTCGCACTGCTCCTACGATGAGCACACCCAGTTGATCGACGCGATCGAAGCGCGGGATGCGGATCTGGCCGTGAACCTGATGATGCACCACATGGATCACATCGACAGCAAACTCAACCTCGACGAGGAAAGTGCGTCGGATGACCTGCATGCGGTGTTCTCGCATTTGTTGCAGACCAAGAAGCCGGGGCGCTCGTCTGTAAAGTTGTAAACCCGATCAAAAATGTGGGAGCTGGCTTGCCTGCGATAGCATCACCTCGGTATCACTGATACACCGAGGTGTCTGCATCGCAGGCAAGCCAGCTCCCACATTTGTTTTGGGGTGTTTGCTGAATCAGCGTTGGTGCACCAATTGTCCCGCCGCATACGTCTGCAACACTGCCCGGTCATCCCCCAGCGTCATCAACACAAACAGCGTCTCGGCGATGTTATTGGCCTGCTTCAGGCGATAGCTGAGCAGTGGCGTGGCGTTGTAATCCAGCACCAAAAAGTCTGCGTCAGTGCCCGGTTGCAGTGTGCCGATCTTGTCTTCCAGCCGCAGCGCCCGCGCACCGCCCAAGGTGGCCAGGTACAGCGACTTGAACGGGCTCAACCGCGCGCCTTGCAACTGCATCACCTTGTACGCTTCGTTCAGGGTTTGCAGCAGCGAGAAGCTGGTGCCGCCACCGACATCCGTACCCAGGCCGACATTCAGCTTGTGCTTCTCGGCCATCGGCAGGTTGAACAACCCGCTGCCCAGGAAGAAGTTCGACGTCGGGCAGAACGCGACTGCCGAACCCGCTTCCGCCAGCCGTGCGCATTCGTCGTCACACAGGTGCACGCCGTGGGCGAACACCGAGCGCTCGCCCAGCAGTTTGTAATGGTCGTACACGTCCAGGTAGCCGCTGCGCTCCGGGAACAGTTCCTTCACCCATTCCACTTCCTGCAGGTTTTCACTGATGTGGGTCTGCATGTACAGGTCCGGGTATTCCCCCAGCAACTGCCCGGCCAGGGTCAGTTGTTCGGGCGTACTGGTCGGTGCGAAACGTGGCGTCACCGCGTAGTGCAAACGGCCCTTGCCATGCCAGCGCTCGATCAGTGCCTTGCTTTCTGCGTAGCCGGATTCCGCGGTGTCAGTCAGATAGTCCGGCGCGTTGCGGTCCATCATCACTTTGCCGGCGATCATCCGCAGGTCGAGCTTCTCGGCGGCTTCAAAAAACGAGTTCACGGACTGCGGGTGCACACTGCCGAATACCAGCGCGGTGGTGGTGCCGTTGCGCAGCAGTTCCTTGATGAAAATACCCGCGACTTCCTCGGCGTGGGCCTTGTCGGCGAACTGGCTTTCACACGGGAAGGTGTAGGTGTTGAGCCAGTCCAGCAACTGCTCGCCATAGGCGCCGACCATGCCGGTTTGCGGCAGGTGAATGTGGGTGTCGATCAGGCCGGGGGTGATCAGCGCGTCCTGATAATGGGTGACCTCGATGTCGGCGGGCAGGCTGGCGAGCAATTCGCTGGCGTGGCCCAGGGCGCTGATCTGGCCGTTGTCGATCACCAGCAGGCCGTCTTCGAAATACTCGTAGGAGGCTTCGATTCCTACCTCGGCAGGGTCGGCGATGCTGTGCAAGATGGCGGCACGGTAGGCTTTTCGTGTCAAAGGCATGGTCGTCTCAGTTAGTCGCTTGGCTGCGGCGCGAAACCGGCAGCAGTTTGGCAATGGGTTCGGCGCTCGCAGTGTGCTGGCCGAAGTTGGCGTTATAGGTGGCGATGATTTCGCCGGCGATGGAGATGGCGATTTCCACAGGCAATTTGCCTTTGACCTCAGTCAGCCCCATCGGGCAATGCATGCGTTGCAGTTGCGCGGTGTCGAAACCGCGGTCCCGCAGGCGATGTTCAAACTTGACGCGCTTGGTCTTCGAACCGATCAGGCCGAAGTAGGTGAAGTCATTGCGTTTGAGCAGGGCGGCGGTCAGTTCCAGGTCCAGGGCGTGGTTGTGGGTCATGACGATGCAGTAACTGCCCACAGGCAAGTTGTCGATTTCATCCACCGGCTCTTCGCTGACGATTTTACGCACGCCCTGAGGGATGTGTTCCGGGAATTCCTGTTCCCTGGAATCGATCCAGCGCACCCGGCACGGCAGGCTGGCCAGCAACGGCACCAGCGCGCGGCCCACGTGGCCGGCGCCGAACACCGCAATCTGCGCCTGCACCTGGCCCATCGGTTCGAACAGCAGCACCGTCACGCCGCCGCAGCACTGGCCGAGGCTGGCGCCGAGGCTGAAGCGCTCCAGATGGGTGTTCTGCTGGCCGCGCACGAGCATGTCCCGGGCGACCTGCATGGCCTTGTATTCCAGGTGCCCGCCACCGATGGTGTCGAACGTGTGGGCGGCACTGATGACCATCTTCGAGCCGGCATTGCGCGGCGTGGAGCCGAGCTCTTCGATGATGGTCACCAGCACGCAGGGTTCACCCTGGTTCTGCAGGTCGGCGAGGGCGCTGATCCAGTTGTTCATGTTTACCTCAGCATCTCTGTTGTCAGTTCGACCGCTATCGCAGGCAAGCCAGCTCCCACATTTGATCGGGTTCACACATCAAAATGTGGGAGCCGGGCTTGCTCGCGATGGCAGCGCCTCGGTCTAGAGCGAAGCCAGCTCGGTTTCGGTTTCCACAGCTTTTGCGGCAGTCAGTTGGCGCATCTGCTCACAGCCCCACAACACCCGCTCCGGAGTCGCCGGTGCATCAATCTTCGGCTGATGGCGATAGTCACCCAGGCTCGCCACGGCATCCTTGATTGCACACCACGAGGCGATGCCGAGCATGAACGGCGGCTCACCCACGGCCTTGGAGTGGAACACCGTGTCTTCCGGGTTCTTGCGGTTTTCCACCAGCTTCACCCGCAGGTCCAGCGGCATGTCGGCCACGGCCGGGATCTTGTAGCTGGCCGGGCCGTTGGTCATCAGCTTGCCTTTGTTATTCCAGACCAGCTCTTCCATGGTCAGCCAGCCCATGCCCTGGATGAAGCCGCCTTCGACCTGGCCGATGTCGATGGCCGGGTTCAGCGAGGCACCCACATCGTGCAGGATGTCGGTGCGCAGCATTTTGTATTCGCCGGTCAGCGTGTCGACGATCACCTCACAACAGGCCGCGCCGAACGCGAAGTAGTAGAACGGCCGACCGCGTGCCTGGCTACGGTCGTAGAAGATTTTCGGAGTCTTGTAGAAACCGGTGCTCGACAGCGACACCTGGGCGAAATACGCCTGCTGGATCAGCGCCTCAAACGTCAGGATATGATCGCGAACCCGCACATGCCCGTTGTGGAATTCAACGTCGGCCTCGCTGACTTCATACTTGCGCGCGGCAAATTCCACCAGGCGTTGCTTGATGGTTTCGGCAGCATTCTGCGCGGCCTTGCCGTTCAAGTCGGCACCGCTGGAAGCGGCCGTCGGCGAGGTGTTGGGCACCTTGTCGGTGTTGGTGGCGGTGATCTGCACGCGGTCGATTTCCACCTGGAATATCTCTGCCACCACTTGCGCGACCTTGATGTTCAAGCCCTGGCCCATCTCGGTGCCGCCGTGGTTCAGGTGGATGCTGCCGTCGGTGTAGATGTGGATCAGCGCACCGGCCTGGTTGAGGAAGCTGGCGGTGAACGAAATCCCGAATTTCACCGGGGTCAGCGCCAGGCCTTTTTTCAGGATCGGGCTGTTGGCGTTGTAGCGACGGATCGCTTCGCGGCGCTCGGCATACTGGCTGCTGTGTTCGAGTTCGGCGGTCATCTCTTCGAGCATGTTGTGCTCGACGGTCTGGTAGTAGTGGGTGACGTTGCGCTCGGTCTTGCCGTAGTAGTTGGCCTTGCGCACGGCCAGCGGATCGAGCGCAAGGTGGCGCGCAATGGCGTCCATCACTTCCTCGATGGCGACCATGCCCTGGGGCCCGCCGAAGCCACGGTAAGCCGTATTGGACGCGGTGTTGGTCTTGCAGCGGTGACCGTTGACCGTGGCATCGCCCAGGTAATACGAGTTGTCGGAGTGGAACATGGCACGGTCGACAATCGAGTTCGACAGGTCCGGTGAGCAGCCACAGTTGCCCGCCAGGTCCAGATTGATACCGTGCAGGCGTCCGGTGTCGTCGAAGCCCACGTCGTACTCGATGTAGAACGGGTGGCGCTTGCCGGTCATCAGCATGTCTTCGACCCGCGGCAAGCGCATTTTGGTCGGCTGGCCGGTGAGGCGTGCGACCACCGCGCACAGGCACGCCGGGCTGGCCGCCTGGGTTTCCTTGCCGCCAAAACCACCGCCCATGCGGCGCATGTCGACGACGATTTTGTTCATGGACACGTCGAGGACTTCGGCCACCAGCTTCTGCACTTCGGTGGGGTTTTGCGTAGAGCAGTAGACGATCATGCCGCCGTCCTCGGTCGGCATCACCGAAGAGATTTGGGTTTCCAGGTAGAAGTGTTCCTGGCCACCGATGTGCAGGGTGCCCTGGATACGATTTTTTGCGGTCGCCAGCGCGCCGGCGGAATCACCGCGTTGGTGCGTATGGCTATCCAGCACGAAATGTTTTTTGCGAAACGCCTCGACCACGTCCAGCACCGGCTCCAGGTCTTCGTATTCGATCACGGCGGCCATGGCAGCTTTGCGCGCGGTTTCCAGGTCGCGGGCGGCAACCGCCAGCACCACCTGGCCGACAAACTGCACGGTGTCGATGGCCAGCAGCGGGTCGCCGGGCATCAGCGGGCCGATGTCTTTCAGGCCCGGCACGTCTTCGTGGGTGATGACGATGCGCACGCCGTCGAAGGCGTAGCAGGGCGCGGTGTCGATGCTGATGATCTTCGCGTGGGCGCGGTCCGACATGCGTGCATACAGGTGCAACTGGTTGGGGAATTCCAGGCGGTCATCGATGTACTGCGCCTCGCCCGAAACGTGCTTGGCAGCGCTGTCGTGCTTGACGCTGCGACCGACTCCGCTGGTCAGGTCCTTGGCAAACAGTTCGGCGAGTTCGGCCTGGGATTTTTCCACGGCATGATGGTTAGACATAAGCGGTCACCCGAGTCTCGATGTGCGGCGTTTGCAGTTCGATGAAGTATTTGCGCAGCAGGTTCTGTGCGCTGAGCAGGCGGTATTCCTTGCTCGCACGGAAGTCCGACAGCGGGGTGAAATCTTCGGCCAGCGCAGCGCAGGCCTTTTCCACGGTGGCGGAATTCCAGGTGGCACCCCTCAGCACCGCTTCGCAATTCTTCGCACGTTTCGGGGTGGCGGCCATGCCACCGAACGCAACCCGGGCGTCGCTGATAACGCCGTTATCGATTTTCAGGTTAAAGGCGGCGCAGACTGCGGAAATGTCATCGTCCAGGCGCTTGGACACCTTGTAGGCACGGAACAGCGGCACACCTTTGGGCACGATGATTTTTTCGATGAATTCGCTGTCCTGACGCGCGGTGACACGGTAGTCGATGAAGTAGTCTTCCAGGGCCAGGGTGCGGCGGGTGTTGCCCTTGCACAGCACGATCTGCGCACCGAGGGCGATCAGCAGCGGCGGCGAGTCACCGATGGGCGAGGCGTTGCCGATATTGCCGCCCAGGGTGCCCTGGTTGCGGATCTGCAGCGAGGCGAAGCGGTGGAGCAGTTCGCCGAAGTCCGGGTATTCGTTATTGAGGGCCGTGTAGCAATCGGACAGCGACGTGGCCGCGCCGATCTCCAGGCGGTCGTCGAAGCTTTCGATGCGCTTCATTTCTTCGATATTGCCGACGTAGATCATCACCGGCAGCGTGCGGTGGAACTGGGTGACTTCCAGCGCCAGGTCGGTGCCGCCCGCCAACAGCCGGGCTTGTGGGTACGCGTCGTAAAGGTCGGCCAGGTCGGCGACGGTCAACGGCACCAGGCAACGTTTGTCGCCGCTGTTCAGTTCACCGGTTTGCGTCGGGGCGATGGCTTTCAGGCGGGCGATCGTCTCGGCCTGGCGGCTGTCGAACTGGTCTTGGGGTTTGTTGCAGCAGGCCTGTTCGGCAGCCGCGAGAATCGGGCGATAGCCGGTGCAGCGGCAGAGGTTGCCGGCCAGGGCTTCGTGGGCTTTCTGGCTGTCGGGTGCATCACTGTTCTTCTGCAGGGCGAACAGTGACATCACAAAGCCCGGGGTGCAGAAGCCGCATTGCGAGCCGTGGCACTCCACCATGGCCTGTTGCACGCTGTGGAGTTGGCCCTGGTGCTTGAGGTCTTCGACGCTGATCAGTTGTTTGCCGTGCAGGGACGAGACAAAGGTCAGGCACGAGTTGAGGCTGCGATAGCGAATCTGCTCCGCGCCCTGATCGTCGGTGTGCAACTCGCCGACCACCACGGTGCAGGCGCCACAGTCGCCGCTGGCGCAGCCTTCCTTGGTGCCGGATTTGCCCAGGTGCTCACGCAAATAGTTGAGCACGGTCAGGTTCGGGTCCAGGGCGTGCTCGCTACGGAGCTCCTGGTTTAGTAAAAACTGGATCACGGAAGGCCTCGCAGACTCATTATTGTTGTTAACCGCTTTGCGCCGAATCTAGTCATGTCTGACTTTTCGGTCAACGATTTTCTGACCGAAAGGTCAAGAAAATGCGATCTCAACATCTTTAATTATGGTCCAGTTCTCTGGAACCGCCGTTTTTGGGGGCTTCTGGACTTTAACGGCTGCTTATTTCATGCCAAATTCTGGTTTGTGGGCCCAGCGCCATCAGCGGGCATTTGCGCTACACTGCCGCGCTTGTACCGATAGACGATTTTGAAGGGAAAACATGACGTTCAAGGCGCCGGATAGTCTTGCCGAGCAAATCGCTCACCACCTCGCCGAACGTATCATTCGCGGCGACCTCAAGCCTGGGGAGCGGATCCAGGAGCAGAAGGTCACACTGGCGCTCAATGTCAGCCGTGGCTCCGTGCGCGAAGCCTTGCTGATCCTCGAGCGCCGGCACTTGATCGCGATCCTGCCGCGCCGTGGCGCCCATGTCACCGAGCTGACTGCCCACAAGGTGCAGAGCCTGTGCACGCTGATGGGCGAGCTGTACATCCTGCTGGGCAACGCCGTCGCCGCCGGCTGGCAGACCCAGGCCGACATGGCGCCGTTCGTGCAGATCCAGCAGCGCCTGATCGCCAGCTTCGAACGCCAGGACATCCGCGCCTTCGTCGAAGAAAGCTTCAACGTGATGCGCGCCGCCTATCCGTTCGCCAACAATCCGTATTTGCAGGAAACCGTCGAGAACCTGCAGCCGGCGATGAACCGCGCCTATTACCTGGCGCTGGATCAACGCAAGGCGTCCATGAGCGAGTACCTGGTGCTGTTTGAGCAATTGCTCGCCGCCGTGCTGGCCCGTGACCTGCCGCAGATTCGCCAGGTGCTCTCGGCTTACGGCGAGCGCAGCTGCTCGCTGGTCATCGCTGCGTTGGCGGACGCCTAAGCGTGCGGCTCAAGTGCATCAAACTGGCGGGGTTCAAATCCTTCGTCGACCCGACCACGGTGAACTTCCCCAGTAACATGGCGGCAGTGGTGGGGCCCAATGGCTGCGGCAAGTCGAACATCATCGACGCCGTACGCTGGGTGATGGGCGAGAGCTCCGCGAAAAACCTGCGTGGCGAGTCGATGACCGACGTCATCTTCAACGGCTCCACCAGCCGCAAGCCGGTGAGCCAGGCCAGCATCGAACTGGTATTTGATAACTCCGACGGTACCCTGGTGGGCGAGTACGCGGCCTATGCGGAAATCTCCATTCGCCGCAAAGTGACCCGCGACAGCCAGAACAGCTACTTCCTCAACGGCACCAAGTGCCGCCGCCGGGATATCACCGACATTTTCCTCGGCACCGGCCTGGGCCCGCGCAGCTACTCGATCATCGAGCAGGGCATGATCTCCAAGCTGATCGAAGCCAAGCCCGAGGACCTGCGTAACTTTATCGAAGAAGCGGCCGGTATCTCCAAGTACAAGGAGCGCCGCCGCGAGACTGAAAACCGCATCCGCCGTACCCATGAAAACCTCGCCCGCCTGACCGACCTGCGTGAAGAGCTGGAGCGCCAGTTGGAGCGCCTGCACCGCCAGGCCCAGGCCGCCGAGAAGTATCAGGAATACAAGGGCGAAGAGCGCCAGCTCAAGGCGCAGCTGTCGGCCCTGCGCTGGCAGGCACTGAACGATCAAGTGGGCCAGCGCGAAGCGATCATCGGCACCCAGGAAATCAGTTTTGAAGCCCTGGTGGCCGAGCAACGCAATGCCGACGCCAGTATCGAGCGCCTGCGGGACGGTCACCATGACCTGTCCGAGCGCTTCAATCTGGTGCAGGGGCGCTTCTATTCGGTGGGCGGCGATATCGCTCGGGTCGAGCAGAGTATCCAGCACGGTCAACAACGTTTGCGCCAATTGCAGGATGACCTCAAAGAAGCCGAACGTGCGCGCCTGGAAACCGAATCCCACCTGGGCCACGACCGCACCCTGCTGCTGACCCTTGGGGAAGAACTGGACATGCTCACCCCCGAGCAGGAAGTCACCAGCGCTGCCGCTGAAGAAGCCGCTGCGGCCCTGGAAGAATCCGAAACCACCATGCACGGCTGGCAGGAGCAGTGGGACACTTTCAACCTGCAATCCGCCGAGCCCCGCCGCCAGGCTGAGGTGCAGCAGTCGCGCATCCAGCAACTGGAAACCAGCATGGAGCGCCTGGCCGAGCGTCAGCGGCGTTTGGTGGAAGAGCGTGTGCTGCTCGCCGCCGACCCGGAAGACGCGGCGATCCTGGAGTTGAGCGAGAAGCTGGCCGAAAGCGAAATGACGCTGGAAGAGCTGGAAGCCAGCGAAGAACAACAAGTGGAGCGCCTGGAGCAATTGCGTCAGCAACTGCAGCAGGCGACCCAGGCACAGCAGCAGGCCCAGGGCGATTTGCAGCGGCTCAACGGCCGGCTGGCCTCCCTGGAAGCCTTGCAGCAAGCGGCGCTCGACCCGGGCACCGGCACGGCGGAATGGCTGCGCGATCAACACCTGGCCGAGCGCCCGCGCCTGGCCGAAGGCTTGAAGGTTGAAGCCGGTTGGGAGCTGGCGGTGGAAACCGTGCTCGGCGCCGACCTGCAAGCGGTGCTGGTGGATGATTTTGGCGGCTTTGACCTGGCGGGGTTTGCCCAGGGCGATCTGCGCTTGCTCAGCCCGGCGGCGGACGGCACCCGTGTGCCGGGCAGCCTGCTGGACAAGGTCGAGGCGGCGATTGATCTGTCGCCCTGGCTGGGCCAGGTCAAACCGGTGGACAGCCTTGAGCAGGCCCTGGCCCAGCGCGGCCAATTGGCGGCGGGGCAAAGCCTGATCAGCCGTGACGGCTTTTGGGTTGGCCGGCACTTCCTGCGGGTGCGCCGCGCCAGCGAAGCGGAAAGCGGTGTTCTGGCCCGTGGCCAGGAAATCGTCAACCTGACCGCCGAGCGCGAAGAGCGCGAAGCGACGCTTGAGTCCCTGGAAAACCAGCTGCAAACCCTGCGCGCCACCCAGCGCCAGCAAGAGACCGGCCGTGAACACCTGCGTCGGCTTTTGCAGGACGAAGCGCGCCAGCAAGGCGAATTGAAAGCCCAGCTCTCGGCGAGCAAGGCCAAGGTCGAGCAACTGACCCTGCGCCGTACCCGTCTCGACGAAGAAGTGGCCGAGATGGGCGAGCAGCGCGCCCTTGAACACGAACAGGTCGGCGAAGCGCGCCTGCAATTGCAGGAAGCCCTCGACTGCATGGCCCTGGACACCGAGCAGCGCGAGTTGCTGTTGGCCCAGCGCGACAGCCTGCGCGAGCGCCTCGACCGGGTGCGCCAGGAAGCCCGCCAGCACAAGGACCACGCCCATCAATTGGCCGTGCGCCTCGGTTCCCTGCGTGCGCAACACGACTCCACGCGCCAGGCCCTTGAGCGTCTCGAGATGCAGTCCGAACGCCTGACCGAAAAGCGCGAGCAACTGAGCCTCAACCTGGAGGAGGGCGAAGCCCCGCTGGAAGAGCTGCGCCTGAAGCTCGAAGAGTTGCTCGACAAGCGCATGACCGTCGACGAAGAACTCAAGACTGCACAAATCGCCCTGGAAGACGCCGACCGCGAACTGCGCGACGCCGAAAAACGCCGGACCCAGGCCGAGCAGCAATCGCAACTGATCCGTGGCCAGCTCGAACAGCAACGCATGGAATGGCAAGCCCTGACGGTGCGCCGCAAAACCCTGCAAGACCAGTTGCTGGAAGACGGCTACGACCTGCACGGCGTGCTCAATACGCTGACCGCCGAGGCCAACGAGAAAGAAGCCGAAGAAGAACTTGAACGGATTGCCGCGCGCATTCAACGCCTCGGTGCAATCAACCTCGCCGCCATCGACGAGTACCAGCAGCAGTCCGAACGCAAACGTTATCTGGATGCGCAGAACGCCGACCTTGTCGAAGCCCTGGACACCCTGGAAAACGTGATCCGCAAGATCGACAAGGAAACCCGTAATCGCTTCAAAGATACCTTTGATCAGATTAATGGCGGTTTACAGGCGTTATTCCCGAAAGTTTTCGGTGGTGGCAGCGCTTACTTGGAACTGACGGGCGAAGATCTACTCGATACAGGGGTAACGATCATGGCGCGGCCTCCGGGCAAGAAGAACAGCACCATCCATTTGTTGTCCGGTGGCGAGAAGGCACTGACGGCATTGGCCCTGGTATTTGCGATCTTCAAGTTGAACCCGGCGCCGTTCTGCATGCTCGACGAAGTTGACGCCCCGCTGGATGACGCTAACGTTGGACGGTATGCCCGACTGGTTAAAGAGATGTCCCAGACGGTGCAGTTCATCTATATCACCCACAACAAGATCGCCATGGAAATGGCCGATCAGTTGATGGGCGTGACGATGCACGAGCCGGGCTGTTCGCGGTTGGTGGCGGTGGATGTCGAAGAGGCGATGGCGCTGGTGGAATCCTGAGTCGCACTCGAAGGAGGATTTTGAGCAGGACGTAAGGTGATTTACCGGTCTGGGAAAAGTGGCAAATGGACATATTTGTTCAAGGCATTTTGACAGACGGTGTAAAGTTATCTTTGGTCGTGCTAGTTTAATGTCAAATTTTCGTATGCGTGGGCAAAACGTCATTCAGAACATAGAGTTGGCGCCACGTTTTAAAGCGGTTTGCACGGTGCTAAACCCCTTATTTTTCAGCATTTTTTATTAGAGGCACGGGATTACATGGAAATCGGTCTGCGCGAGTGGCTGATCGTCATCGGCATTATTGTCATTGCCGGTATTCTTTTTGATGGCTGGCGCCGGATGCGCGGCGGCAAGGGCAAGTTGAAATTCCGCCTGGACCGCAACCTGTCCAATTTGCCGGACGACGACGGCAGCGCCGAGCTGCTGGGGCCACCGCGTGTCCTGGATAACCATAAAGAGCCGCAACTGGACGAGCACGACCTGCCGTCGATGAGCGCACCGGTGCGTGAAGCCCGCGAGCCCAAGCGCGGCAAGCGTGCTGCGGCCAGCGAACCCGCTCAGGGCGACCTGAACCTGGACCTGGACGAAGGCCCGAGCTTCAGCAGCCGTGACGATGACTTCCCGGATGAAGCACCGACCAAGAGCGCCCATAAAGAATCCGTCAAGGACCAACCGGCTGCCGAAGAGGTGCTGGTGATCAGCGTGATCTGCCGTGACGCCGCCGGCTTCAAGGGCCCGGCCTTGCTGCAGAATATTCTGGAAAGCGGCCTGCGTTTTGGCGAGATGGATATTTTCCACCGCCACGAAAGCATGGCCGGCAACGGTGAAGTCCTGTTCTCCATGGCCAACGCGGTCAAGCCGGGCATCTTCGATCTGGACGACATCGACCATTTCAGCACCCCGGCGGTGAGCTTCTTCCTCGGTCTGCCAGGCCCGCGTCACCCGAAACAAGCGTTCGACGTGATGGTGGCTGCCGCCCGCAAGCTGTCCCAGGAACTCAACGGCGAACTCAAGGACGATCAACGCAGCGTCCTGACCGCCCAGACCATCGAGCATTACCGTCAGCGCATCGTCGAGTTCGAGCGTCGCGCCCTGACACAGAAGCGCTGAGGTTCAAGCTTAAGCGTTGCCTGTAGAATCCATGCACTAACATATTGAGCAGCTTCGGCTGCTCTTTTGCTTTATGAGAGAACACCCATGACCGCCGCCCAAACCCGCATCCTCGAACTGCGCGCTGAACTGGATCAGCACAACTACCGTTACCACGTCCTCGACGAACCGAGCATCCCGGACGCCGAGTACGACCGGTTGTTCCACGAGCTCAAGGCCCTGGAAGCCGAGCACCCGGACCTGGTCACACGTGATTCACCGACGCAGCGGGTCGGCAGTGCGGCATTGTCTGCATTCACTCAGGTGCGTCACGAAATCCCGATGCTCAGCCTGGGCAACGCCTTCGACGAAAGCACCATGCTGGAGTTCGATCGCCGGGTGACCGAAGGCCTGGACCTGCCGGCAGGCGACCTGTTTGGCGGTGGCGCGGCAGTGGAATACAGCTGCGAGCCGAAGCTCGATGGCCTGGCGGTCAGCCTGCTGTATCAGGACGGTGAACTGGTGCGTGGCGCCACGCGCGGCGATGGCACCACCGGTGAAGACATCAGCGTCAACGTGCGCACCGTGCGCAATATTCCCCTCAAGCTGCAGGGCAGCGGCTGGCCGGCGACCCTGGAAGTGCGCGGCGAAGTGTTCATGTCCAAGGCCGGTTTCGAACGGCTGAACGCCACGCAACTGGAAGTCGGCGGCAAGACCTTCGCCAACCCGCGCAATGCGGCGGCGGGCAGCCTGCGCCAGCTGGATTCGAAGATCACCGCCAGCCGTCCGCTGGAATTCTGCTGCTACGGCGTGACCACGGATATCAGCGACACCCACATCGGCAATCTGCAACAGCTGAAGCAGTGGGGCATGCCCATCAGCCATGAGCTGAAGCTGGCCAAGGGGATTCAGGATTGCCTCGACTACTACCGCGATATCGGTGAGCGCCGGAATGCCTTGCCGTATGAAATCGACGGTGTGGTGTTCAAGGTCAACAGCATTGCCTACCAACGGGAACTGGGCTTCCGTGCCCGCGAACCGCGCTGGGCAATCGCTCACAAATTCCCGGCCATGGAAGAGCTGACCGAACTGCTGGACGTTGAATTCCAGGTCGGCCGCACCGGCGCGGTAACGCCGGTGGCGCGCTTGAAACCGGTCAAGGTCGCCGGTGTGACCGTGTCCAACGCAACCCTGCACAACATGGACGAAGTGGCGCGCCTGGGCTTGATGATCGGCGACACCGTGATCATCCGCCGTGCCGGTGATGTGATCCCCCAGGTGGTGTCGGTGGTCACCGAGCGTCGCCCGGAAAACGCCCGCGCGGTGCAGATCCCCGAGAGCTGCCCGGTGTGCGGTTCCCACGTGGAGCGCACGCAGTTGGTCAAGCGTAGCAAGGGCAAGGAAACCGTCAGCGAAGGCGCGGTGTATCGCTGCGTCGGGCGCCTGGCCTGCGGTGCGCAACTCAAGCAGGCGATCATCCATTTCGTGTCGCGCCGCGCCATGGACATTGATGGCCTGGGCGACAAGACCATCGAGCAACTGGTGGACGAGAAACTGATCGGCTCGCCGGCAGACCTGTACAAGCTCAAGTACGAGCAGATCATCGACCTGGAAGGCTTTGCCGACGTTTCCAGCAAGAAGCTGATCACCGCCATCGAAAACAGCAAGACGCCGACCCTCGCACGGTTTATCTACGCCCTCGGCATTCCCGATGTAGGCGAGGAGACCGCCAAGGTGCTGGCGCGCTCGCTGGCGTCCCTGGAGCGGGTGCAGCAGGCCTTGCCGGAAGTGCTGACGTACTTGCCGGACGTCGGCCTGGAAGTGGCCCACGAGATTCACAGCTTCTTTGAAGACAGCCATAACCAGGAAGTGATCGGTGCCTTGATCTCCAGGGAGGAGTGCGGCCTGGAATTGCAGGAGCAGGGCGAGCTCAGCGCTGAATTCGCGGCCAGCACCACGCTGGGTGGCTTGCTCGACAAGCTGCACGTGCCGTCCGTAGGCCCGGGTGCGGCGCAGAAGCTGGCAGACAAGTTTGGCTCCCTGGAAGGCGTGATCAAGGCCGATTGGCTCGACATGCGCCAGGCGTTGCCGGAGAAGCAGGCCAAGGCCGTACGGGATTTCTTCGACATCGAAGAAAACGCTAATCGTGCGCTGGCCATCGAGCAGCAGCTCAAGGACTTCGGCATGCACTGGCAGAGCGAGAAGAAGGTCGTCGAAGGCTTGCCCGAGGCCGGTCACACCTGGGTGCTCACCGGCTCCCTGGAGCTGATGAGCCGTGATGTCGCCAAGGAAAAACTCGAAAGCCTCGGCGCCAAGGTGGCGGGCTCGGTGTCGGCGAAAACCCATTGCGTGGTGGCCGGGCCGGGCGCCGGCTCGAAGCTGGCCAAGGCCAGTGAGTTGGGTTTGAAAGTGCTGGATGAAGAGGCGTTCGTGGCGTTCCTCACCCAGCACGGCATAACCGTTGCCTGATGCCCATCCTGTAGGAGCCGGCTTGCCGGCGATGGCGTTTTC